>JBPOHC010000692.1:0-2023 GCA_052035985.1 Myxococcota bacterium
CGGTCGCCCTCTCGATACACGCAGCCCACCGAGGAGAACCACGTCGTCTGTCGGGTGCGCTCCGCATCCACGAGCCCGAGCGTCGCCTGTGCCGCCTCCGTCACGAAGGATCAAACGCACCGCCCGGCCGAGAAATTCCACGACTTGAGGTGGATCGCGTGACCTCTGTGATTCTCGATGAATCCGATCACTCAGCCGACAACCGGGACGAACTCTGGTGCCCTGCACCTGGTCGGGCAGCACCCGAAGTCTGACGTCGAGGTTCAGCACCGCCGACCGGATCGCGCGGCCGACCGCGCGCACGTCTGCGAGTTCGAAGCGAAGCGGGACCTGATAGCCGTTGATCCCGCGGTCGTAGCGGAACATCGCGCCGATGGCCGTGACGGGGTTGAGCGTCGAGTCGAAGGGCCACCCGATCCGAGCAGAGAGGCGCGCCTCGGGGGTGCGACGGCGCGCGGGCGCATCCGCGTTCGCGACGTCCCAGGGTCGGAACGCGACGAGCAAGAACACCGCGACGGACGCGCTCCGCGTCGGCCGCTCGAATGCGGCGAGGAATGACATCCCGAGACCTCCGTCCGCGCAGCCTATCACGACGACACGCGAGCGCGTGACACGTCGCTCGCCACGGCGTTCACGGGGGAGAGATGCTGTGTGGCGTCGGAGACCTGAGAGACGAGGACGACGAGCGAACGTCGTCGTCACCGGCCGCTACGTCCCGGCCATGCGACGGAACCGCCCTCGCTCTCTCAGCCCATGAAACTGCGCCCCGAGCGCCTGCGCGAGCGCGGGGTGGTCGAGCACCACGCCAACCTCGATGTTTCGCTCCTGCGCGGCCTCGGTGAAGTTCGCCGAGGTCACGAAGGCCCAACGCTCGTCGACCACGACGCACTTCGCGTGGAGTGACGTGCCCGTCGCCCGATCGAGCGTCGCCGGGTCGTACCAGATCGCAGGAAGGCGCACGTCGTCGGGCCAGTGCTCGCGGCGAAACCGCGCCACCCACACATCCACGTCGCGCGCCTCGTCGGGCGCGTGGTGCGCCGCGGCCTTCAGGTCGACGTAGAAGTCCACCGTGAGGGACGGGACCTCGCGCATCCGCCGAGAGAGCGCCGCGAGGCTGCGACGACCGTCGTACACCACGAAGGTCGCGAGCACGATGTGACGCTCGGCCCGCGCGCACACCTCGTCGAGCACCGCCCTCGTGTCGCGCAGCGGTTGATGGCCTTCGTGCTGACCGCTCCACACGAGCTGCGCGCTTCGGGCGTGACGATCAGACGATGCGCGACGCTCCGCAGCGAGGCGGCGAAGACACCACGCGAGCGCCTTCGGGTCGCTCCCTGGTGCCACCGTGAGGAACGTGCGCAGCGCCCTCGCATCGACGACGCCCAACGCCTGCACCGCGGCCGTCCCGTCGCGATGCAACGTGAGGCGACCGTCGTCGAGCGCCTGCGCGACGGCGTCGAGGTCCGCGGGGTTCGCCTCCGAGGCCCAGTCGTGGGTCACGGGTCAGCCCTCGTGGAAGAAGGCGGCCTCGGTGTCCTCGACGGTGGGCACCACCAGCGTGCGATCGAGGTACGTGTTCATGCGCTCGCAGCTCGGCTCCGAGATGAGCAGGCAGCCGTGACACGACGCGCCTTCGAGGTAGCGGTCGTCGTGTGCCGCGTCGGGCGAGTGCCCCGCGCACACCGGGTCGTTCGAACACAGTCGCGCCAGATCGAGCGCGATGTCGAGGAAGCGCTCGAAGTCGCGTCCCACCTGAACGAGCCCACCGAGCGATCCGCTCGCGCCAGGCGCCGCGGTGTAGAGCAGCACGCCCGATCCCGCGGCGCCCGCGTAGACCCGCTCGCGGATCGCGCTCGCGGGGTAGCCGCACTCGAGCGACACCGCCGTGATGAGCAGATGTGCCAGGGAGTGAAGGAGCACGTACCGAGGGCGCGCGAACTCGTCGCGGGCATCCTTGCGGTCGGTGCGCTGCTTCTTCCAACGGTTGAAACCCGTCAGAAACTGCTTCCCGCGCGCTGCGGCG
>JBPOHC010000705.1:0-19666 GCA_052035985.1 Myxococcota bacterium
GAGGCACGCGGCGAGCGCGTAGAGGTCGATCGCCATGTCGGCCACGCGGCGCTGCGTGTACTGCATCTCGGCGATGTCCTTGCCGTGGCGGCGCAGCACCTTGTCGACGTTCTTCGAGAGCATGCCGACATACTCTTCGAAGACCACGGTCTCGCGGCGCAGCGTCGGGTGCGCGCGGTTGAGCCGCTCGCGACCGAGCGCCGAGCGAGCCTTCAAGAGCACGAAATCAGAGAGGAGCCCGAAGCCCTTGATGGGCTCGCGCATCGCGCGTCCCACCTCGGTGAGCGCGCGACCGGGGCCTTGCATCCCCGAGAGCGCGATGAACGCGCGCAGGATCTCGTTGGTGCCCTCGAAGATGAGGTTCACCCGCGCGTCGCGCAGGATGCGCTCTGCGGGATGTCCCTGCACGTAGCCCGCGCCCGCGGCGATCTGGAGGCTCTCGCCCGCCACGCGCCACAGCACCTCGCTGCCGAAGACCTTGCAGATCGCGCTCTCGAGCGAGAAGTCAGGGACGCGCGCGTCGACGAGGCCCGTGGTGAGGTACGTCATCGACTCGAGCGCGAAGCTCTCGGTCATCATCCGGGCGATCTTGTCCTTGATCATCCCGAACTCGCCGATGGCGCGACCGAATGCCTTGCGCTCCATCGACCGCGCGACGGAGAGCGAGATGAGCTTCTTGCACGCGCCGAGACAGCCCGCGGCGAGCGCGACGCGGCCCGTGTTGAGCACCTCCATCGCGACCTTGAACCCGCGTCCGCCGTCGCCGAGCACGCGCCCCGCGGGCACCCTCGCGCCGTCGAAATACGCGTCGGTGATCGACGCGCCGCGGAGCCCGAGCCGGGCCTGATCGGGTCCCGTCTTCACGCCGTCTTTGCGCTCGACGGCGAGGCACGTGATGCGGGGCTTCGAGTGTCCGTCGCGCGCGGTGGTGCGAGCGAAGACCGTGAAGAGGTCGGCCACGGAGCCGTTGGTCACCCACGCCTTCGAGCCGTGCAGCGTGAAGCCGTCACCATCTGGCGCGCGGTCGACGCGCGTCTGGATCGCGCCAGCATCACTGCCAGTGCCGGGTTCGCTGAGCGCGAAGGCGGCGATCATCTCGCCCGACGCGAGGCGCGGGAGGTACGCGCGCTTCTGGGCCTCGGTGCCGAAGAGCAGCACGCCCACGGAGCCGAGCGAGAGGTGCGCGGCGAGGGTCACGGCCACGGAGGCGTCGATGGAGGCGAGCTCCTGAACGACGCGGGCGTAGGCGGTGGTCGAGAGGCCGCGGCCTCCGTACTCGTGCGGGATGTTGAGCCCGAAGAGCCCGAGGTCGCGCATGCCCTGGAGCACCGACGGAGGCATGCGCGCCTCGCGGTCGATGCGGGCGGCGTCGATCTCGCGCGCGGCGAAGGCCCTGACGCCTTCGAGCATGAGGGCGACGTTCTCGCGCTCGTCCTTGCCGAGCTCGGGCCACGGGAACACCATCTCCTCGGGGATCGCCCCGTGGAACAGGGCTTTTGTGAAGCTCACCTCGTTCGCCATCCGTGACCTCGCCAGACGGCGATAGGGTACGGGTAGCGACAACGTCAAGGGTTGGCGCGGAGGGCGCAGGTTTCGCGCGATCGTGTGCGCGTCAGGGGGCGGCGGCGCTGCGCTCTTCGCGGGCCTCGACGACGTGCTCGGGGGCCGCGTAGACCACCAGCACGGTGCCCGCAGAGAGCGTCGCGGTGCGCTCCAGATGATTGATTCGCGCGATGCGTCCGGGCGTGACGTGAAAGCGCCGCGCGAGCGTGTCGAGCGTGTCTCCGTCGCGCACGGTCACGCGCACGCGCACCATCCCCGTCTCGGCCACCGCGCGGTCGTGGAAGGCTTCAGACCCGCGGTGCACGACCTCGAGCTCCTCCTCGCGCCACACGCGCGCGGCCGCCGACGGATCGCCGCTCACCCACGCCTGCACCCACATCCCGGGCTGGAGCCGCGCGCGCGCGTCGAGGTGGTTCCAGCGCACGAGGTTCGAAGCGCTCACGCCGAGCGCGCGCGCCATCACGGGCACATCTTCAGCGCTTGCCACGCGGACGAACACGCGCTGCGTACCGGGCGCTCCCGGTTCGGCCTCGGCGTCGACGGCCACGACGGGTCGCACATCGAGCGACGAGGGCACGGCCTCGCGCTCGGGCGAGAGGAGCGTCACACCCGGTCGCACGGTCGACGCATCGGAGAGGCCCGAGAGCGAGAGCAGCGCCGAGGTGCGCATCCCGAAGCGCGCGGCGATGTCATCGGCGGTCTCTCCCTGACGAACGACGTAGGCGCGAACCGCGTCGAGGTGGAGCCTCGCGAGCGCCGCTCTCACACCATCACCCTGCCCCTGCGGGACGTGCAGCACGAACGAAGCCCCGGCCTCGCACGGCGGCGTTCTCGCGCGGAGGAGCGCGGGGTTGAGCGCGCGCAGCTCCGCTTCGGGAATGGACGCTTCGCGCGCGAGATCCGCGAGGGGAACGGACGCGCCGAGCTCGACGTCGTCCCACGCGACGACGGGGTCGGGCCGCAGGTCGCCGAGACCGAACGGGCTGGGGTTCGTCGACGCGATCGCGAAGGAGAGGATCCGCGGCACGTAACGGATGGTCTCGACGGGCAGGCCCGCTTCGAGCGACGCGAGCGCTTCGAAGTCGTTGGTGTTGTACTTTCTGATCGCGCGGAGGAGCGCGTTGTAGCCGACGTTGTACGCGGCGAAGGCGAGCTCCCAGGTGCCGAAGCGCGCGCGCAGGTCGCGGAGATAGCGCGCGGCGGCGAGCGTCGAGCGATCGGGGTCGCGGCGCTCATCGACCCACGCGTCGACACGGAGTCCGTAGGTGCGCCCCGCGTCGGGCATGAACTGCCAGAGACCCACGGCTCCCACAGAAGACTCCGCGCGCGGATCAAACGCGCTCTCGGCGCCAGCGACCCACACGAGCGACGCGGGGAGGCCCTCACGCAGGAGCGTCTGCTGGATGCGGTGGCGGTAGCGGTTCGACTTGCGCATCCAGCTCGAGAGAAGCCGTCGCGCGCGGGCCTCGGAGCGAAAGAGACCGAGCTCCCTCGCGAGGCGCGCGGTCATGCGCATCGGGATGTCGCGCATCGTGAGTCGCGCGGCGAGCTCCGACGGGAGCGTCTCGGCGTCGAGCGTCGTACCGTCACGCGCGGCGGCCTGGGCGACGGTTCCCGCGGCGTTCGCAGCGGAGGCTCGCTCGTCAGCGTCCTGTTCGACCGCACGGAGCGCTGCGAGCGACGGCGACTCGTCACCGAGCGACGCGGCCGTCGGGCGCACCACGGGAGGCGCGGTGGGAGCCTGCGCGGTCTGCGCAGACACAGACGCCCCCGCGGTCATCACCGCGAGGCCGAGCGGTAGGAACCAGGTGCGCGTGCGGGCGATCACGTTGGTGGCGTTATCACCCCCTGTCGAGGGACGCGAAATTCTGGCAACGCGGCGCCGCGGTCGGCGCGATGCCCCATCGATCCGATTGCGTACGCAGCGAGACGGGGTGATGGTGCGCGCGGAGAGGGATCGCACCCACGATGGCACCCACCGCACCGACCGCCCTCGACCTCGCAGAGCAGCTCTACCGACGGACGGAGCACCACATCACCGCGCGCGGCGCGATTCCTCGCGGGTGGCACGACGCGGTGCGGGCCCTCGGGCGGAGCGCGTTTCGACTTCGCGCGCACGCGCTCGACGCGGTGGTGGTCGACGGCGCGCTCACGATCACGCTGGCCGTTCCCGCGGGATCGCTCCCCGACCCTGAGGCTCGCTCATCGCAGACCCTCGCGCGCCTCGCGGGCCTCGCGCTGCGCTTCGAAGAGGGAGAAGCCTCTGCGCCTCCGCGGTGTAGCAATGATGACGGCGCCCGCGACGCGCTCGGCGGCGTGGCCCGGTGGTGCCTCGCGCGCATCGACTCGCTCGCGAGCGACGCGCTCGCAGACCGCGACACCGAGGCCGTGCACCAGATCCGCGTGGCCGTGCGGCGGCTGCGGTGTGTGCTTCGTGTGGTGCGCTCGACGGCAGACCCTCCGTGGATGACCGATGCGGTTCAGTACGTCCGTGACCTCGGCCAGCACGCGGGGCGTGTGCGAGACCTCGACGTGTCGCTCGAGACGCTGCCGCGGCTCGACATGGCGCCGCCGACGAGGGCCGAGACCGCGGCGAGGCTGAGGGCCGCGAGGGTCCCTGCGCTAGAAGGGTTTCGCGAAGCCTTCGGGAGAGACGTCCGCGGTGAGGCGAGGGCCGCGCTCGACGCGAGGCTCGTGCGCCTCGACGGCGTGAAGGGCCCGCTCAAGCGCGTCGCGCGGTCACACTTCTCGCGCGAGCTCACGGGCCTCGCGCGCGCCCTCGGCGGAGACCTCCAGCACGCGGAGGGCTTTCACGAGATCCGCAAGCGGGCGAGGCGCGTGCGCGACGCGATCGACCTCTTCGGCCGCGCGCTCAAGGGCGCCGAGCGCCGATGGCGCAAGCGCCTCCAGCCGTTGCAGTCGCACCTCGGGAGCCTCAACGACGTGGCCGTGATGTACGCCGCGATGCCGGGCGATGACGACCTCGCGCGCGCCGTGAGAGAGGTGCTCGAACGCCGTCGCCTCACGCTCCTCGCGGAGCTCGCGACGCCGCTCGCCCTCCTCGCAGGAGAGCTCGATCGACGTTGAGTGTGAGCGGAGTGTTGGGGGAGTGCGCGGGTCAGCGCTTGTCGGTGCCCGTCGCGACGGGCTTCACGCCAGCCACGCGACGGGTGACGACGCCGGAGCGGCGAGAGGCGGTGCCGAAGCGCTCGCAGAGCGGACCGAGACCGAGGGGCTTCCAGATCACGGTGCCGAGCGCGTGCGCGCGACACAACACCGAGGCGTCGGTGCCGCCCGTGGTGAAGGTCACCTCGAGCTCCGGGAGGTGCTGAAGGAGCCGCTCCGCCAGCGCGGCGCCGTCCATGTGAGGGAGCACCAGGTCGATGAGACCGCGCGCCCACACTCCGCCCGCCTGCACCGCCGACAACGCGTCGATCGGCGACGCGAAGGCGTCAACACCCACGCCGCGAGCCCGGAGCGCCCGGACGATCGACGTTCGGAGAACCTCGTCTCCCTCAACCAGAAGAACTCTTGCTCCCATATTGTTCCCTCTCTCTAGGGCAGTCTCTCCGATGTGTCGAGGGGCGGCAATACACGCCGAACATTCATATTGTTCCGATATTCAACCGTCGTCGGGAGCGCGCGGGACAGGCATCACCGCGCACCCACCACCGACGCGATGCCGAGCGCGAAGCCCACGAGCAGGAGCACCGCGACGCCTGCCAGCAGCGGCCCGATGCGCTCCCTCCTCGCGCGGCGGACCTCCTCGGGCACCTCGTCTTCGCGGCGTAGACCGAGGCCGAGCACCAGCGCGACCTCGATCCCGACGGCGCCCGCGAGGCACGTGAGCGCGAAGAGCCGCGCCCTCGACACGCGTGATGCGAGCGCGCTGCGAGCCCTCGCCGCGCCGTCCCAGATGAGCGCCACGTCGGGCACGGGCGGAGGTCTCACGTGCGCGTCGAACCACCTCCGCGACGCGGCGTCCGTCGCGCACGCCTCGCTCGCGGAGCCCCACCGCGCGAAGGGGTCACGCTCGTCTCCGAAGTGCGGATCGAGCGAGGCGCGCGCCCACCGCAAGGGCTCGTCACGCGCGAGAGAGACACGCGCCTCGGCGTCGTCTCCCGCTGCGATGAGACTCGCCGCGGTCCATCGCGTGATCGCCGCGCCGACGCCGCCGACGACCCACACGGGACGCCCCGAGAGCGTGCCTCGCACCACGAGCTCGTCTCCGACGCGCGCGAGAGACAGGCCGCCGGGACTCACGGGGAGCCTGCGATTCCAGCGCTTCGAAGCGCCGTCGCGCATGCGCGCCACGATGCCGACGGGCGCGCCGAGGCCCGACACCGTGACCGCGAACGAAGCAACATCGCAGGGCCCCACCGCGGCGACCGCGGGCTCGATCGAGACGCCTTCGAACTCCGACTCGATGCGAAGCTCCGCCGCTCCAGGCGCGCGAACGAGCACCTCGCCGCGCTGCTCGGGCAGGAGCGCGCCCGCCGTCGCGACCACGTCGACCTCCTCGACGCGCAGAGGCCCCGCGCGCTCGGGCTCCGACGGCGCCACGGGCAACGACGCGCTCGCGCTCAGATCACCCGCGCGCACACGCACCGTGAAACGCCCGACGCCCGAAGGAGGACGCACCCGACCCACGCGCCACGGGGTGTTCGCCATCGGCTCGGTGTCGTTCACCGCGCGCGCGCTCCCCGACGCGTCGAGCGCTTCGACGCGAGCCCTCGCGGGCGCCCTCAACACTCCGTCGTCGCTCTTCTCGATCGCCACGCGGACGAGCGCGAATCCATCCGCGCGTACGGGGCCCGCGAGCTCGACGCGGAGCCCCTCGAAGGTCCCCGCGCGAGACACGGGAGGCGAAATGGCCGCCAGCGCGAACAGCGCCGCAGCCACCGCGGGAGGCACCACCCAGCGATCGATCTCCACGGCGCGGAGGGTACAGAGCACCGCGCGCATCGGGCCAGCATTCCCGCGTCTGCGAGGGGAGCGCCTCCGCGGTTGGCACCGTGTGGAGCAGGGGTCTTCCCACATTTTGCCAACATGGTTGACACCCCTGACAGCGCCACCCGATGCTTCCGTGAGGATCGCTTCGTGCACTGAAGGGACACATGGAACCCATCGCCCCCGGAAGCCTCATCGCCGCGCGGTATCGCATCACCGGTCGCCTCGGCGCGGGCGACCAGGGGACCATCTGGGAGGCCGTCGACACGCGCCACGACGACGCCCCCTGCGCGCTCAAATGGTCTTCGGGCGCCGAGGCGCGACGCGAGGCGCAGACCCTCTTTCACGTCGAGCACGGCGCGCTCCCCAGGGCCATCGACTTCGGCACCACACCCCGCGGCGACGCGTGGCTCGTGATGGAGCGCGTCGACGGTCACCCCCTCTCCGCCGCAGATCCGAGCGAGTTTGCTTCATCTGTCGCGTGGATCGCGGGCGGCCTCGGGGCCCTCCACGGCGCGGGCCTCGTGCATGGCGACGTGAAGCCCTCGAACATCCTCGCGCGTGAGGGTCACGCGTGGCTCGTCGACCTCGGGCTCTCGAAGAGCTTCGCCTCCGCCGACACGATCGCATCGGGAACGCTGCGCTACCTCGCGCCCGAGGTGCTCGCGGGTGAGCGCGGCCCCGCGGCCGACCTCTTCGCCCTCGGCGTCACGCTCGTCGAGTGCGTCACGGGCGCGCATCCCTTCGCCGTCGACCCCGGCGATCGCGCGGAGATCCTCGGCGCCCTCACCGCGCGGCGACCTCCGCGCGACGAGGTGATGGCCGCGGTCCCTTCGAACATGCGCGGCGCGATCGCGTGGCTCCTCGCGCACGACCCCGAGCGACGCCCGGTCTCAGCGCGCGCGTGGCTCGCCCGATGGAGCCGCGACACGGGCGCCGTCACCGCGGACACGGCCACCCTCGACGCCGAGAACGCCCCCGGTCGTGCGGCCCTCGTGGGTCGTGACCGCGCGCGCGACACCGCCCTCGCCGCCCTCGAAGACGCGCTCGCGGGACGCGCCGTCGGCGTGGTGATCACCGGGCCCACGGGCGCCGGTCGTCGCCGCCTCGTCGACGAGATCGTGCGCGCGTGCCGCATCGCAGGCGCCGCGCGCGGAGAGGTCCCCGACCTGTGCGACGAGCTCCCGAGCGAGCCTCGCAGAGCGACCGTCGTTCTGCTCCTCGACGCCGACGAAGAGCGAGTCTCTCGCGCGGCCGAGTCCATCGCGCGGCTCCAGCGCTTCGACGCGGCGCGCGTCCCCGTGGCCCTCGTCGCGTCGAGCTCGGGCGCCCCTTCGGGTCGCGGACTCGTGAGCGTCCCGCTGCATCCGCTGGAGCGCGCCGAGGTGCGCGAGCTGCTCACCGCGCTCCACGGAGCGCCCGTCCCCTCGTCGTGCGTCGACGCGTGGATCGACGCCACCGCGGGCCTCCCCGGTCGCATCGTCGCCGTCGCCCACGACCTCGGCGCGTCACGCATCGCCAACGCCACGCGCGACGAGCTCTTCACGCGCGCAGCGACGCTCCACCGCGCGCGCCTGCCTGAAGGCATCAACGGCGACGAGCGACGCGCCGCGATCACCCTCGCGCTCGCAGGCGGAGCGCTCCCTCGCGCCACGCTCGCGGCCTCGCTCGGTGAGCGCGCGAGCGTCTCGATCGCGGGTCTCGTCTCTCGCGGCGTCGCGCGAGCACACCTCGGGACGGTGTCGCTCTCGGCACCCGTCGACCCCGCGACGCTCTCGGGCGTCGAGCTCCGTGAGGCTGCGGCTTCGCTCGGTGAGGCCCTCGCGCGAACCGCGCCCAACGACCACGCGTCGCGCGCTCGCGTCGCGATGGCCCTCGGAGACCACACCGCTGCGTGGCGCCACGCGGAGCGCGCCGCGGCCGATCCCACCGTTGCCCGCGGAGAGGCCGTGCGCGTGCTCGAACGCTGCGCCGACGCGGCCCCCGACAAGGCCGTGTACGCCCTCCGACTCGCGCGGACGCTGCTCCTCGCGGGCGAAGCTCCGCGCGCGCTCGCGGCGCTCTCCGACGCGCCCCGCAGCCCCGAAGGGAGGATCATCGAGCTCGACGCCCTCCGTCGCATCGGATCGTGGGAAGACGCCCGCTCGCTCGCGCGTGAGCTCTCCGCCGACGCGTCTCCGTCAGCGCGCGCGGTGGGACGACTCGCGCTCGCCCGCGACGCGCTCGATCAGGGCGATCCCTCGGCCGCGGAGTCTGTTCTCGCAGACCTCGACGGCGACGACGCGCTGCCTCCGGTGTTGCGCCCCCGCGCGCTCGAAATCGGCGCCCTCGTCGCGCTCTCACTGGGTGAGCTCGACCGCGCCCGCGAGCGCCTCGAACGCGCGGACGGCATCGCCCTCACCGCGGGCGACGGCGCGCAACGGGCGCGCGTCCGATCGCTCCTCGGGATGCTCGCGCAGCGCGATGGAGACCACGACGCCGCGAGGCGCTGCTACCGCGACGCGTGGTCGCTCGCGTGCGAGTCGGGCGACGCCCACGCCGCCGCGACGTACATGGCCAACCTCGGCGGCGCCGAGCTCGAATGCGGCGCGCTCGGAGAGGCCCTCCGATGCCTCACCCGCGCCACGCGCTCGCTCGCCTCGCTCGGACGCATGCCCGACCTCGCTCGCTCCCTCGCGAACCTCGCGTCGCTGCTCGCGTGGGTCGGTGATCGCGGCGCCGCGCGCGACACCGCACGCCGCGCCGAAGAGGCCGCCGCGACCGTGGGCGACGTCGTCGCGCAAGCCTTCGCGCGCGCCATCGCGGCCGACGCCCTCGACGACGGACGCGCCGCGGGAGAAGCCCTCCTCGCAGCCGCGCAGTCGCTCCTCGACGCGGGCGACGAAGAGCGCGCAGCCGAGGCCCGCGCCCGCGCCCTTCGTCACTTCGTACGCGCGAACGCCATCGACGAAGCGCAGCGCATCGGCCCCACGCTCACCGCCGAGGGCGCCATGATCGCGCTCGCCCGCGCCGAGCTCTGCCTCGCGGGTCGCACGCCCGTCGTCGGACTCGACGCGCTGCTCTCCGCGGCTCGGAGCGCAGTGCGCGACGACCCCGCGGCCGAGCACGAGCTCTGGCTCCTCTCGCTCGAAGCGTCGGGCGCGCGGGCGCGCGGTGATCGAACGGCCACGCAACGCGCCACGGCCGCGCTCAGGGCCCGCGTCGACGCGCTCGCAGCGACGCTCCCCGCGGAGCTCTCGGCGGGCTTCGAAGGGCTCTACGGCCCGCGCGAAGAGGCCCCCGCAGAGCCCTCTGGCGCGAGGGACAGCACGCGCTGGCGTCGCCTCATGACCATCACCCATCGGCTCAACGACGAGCCCCGGCTGCGCGCGCTCCTCGAGCTCGTGATGGACGCGATCGTCGAGCTCACGGGCGCATCGCGCGGATTCCTTCTCCTCAAGGGCGACGACGGCGAGCTCCGTATTCGCACCGCGCGAAATATCGGCGAGCGCGACCTCGACGGCGACGACATGGCCTTCTCGCGCTCCGTGGCCGAGACCGTCGCGCGCGGCGGCAACGCGCTCGTCACCGTCGACGCCTCCATCGACGGGCGCTTCAACACCTCGGCCAGCGTGGCCGCGATGCAGCTCCGGTCGATCCTCGCCGTTCCTCTCCGCGTGCACGGCGAGGTCGTGGGCACGGTCTACGTCGACGACCGCTTCCGCGCGGGGGCCTTCGACGACGACGCCGTCGAGGTCGCGCGCGCCTTCGCCGACGCCGCCGCCGTCGCCATCCACAACGCCCGCGTTCGCGCGGATCTCCAGCGCGCCCTCCGTCGCGCGGAGCGCCTGTCTGAAGAGCTCGAACGCCGCGTCGACGCGCAGCGTGTGGAGCTCGAAGCGGTGCGTCAGACCCTCGCCTCCGACACGACGCGCGGACGCTACGAGGGGATCATCGGGAGGGGCGCCGCGATGACGCGCCTCCTCGGACTCGTCGACCGCGTGTCACCCACCGCGATGCCCGTGCTCCTTCAGGGTGAGTCGGGTACGGGCAAGGAGCTCGTCGCGCGCGCCATCCACGCCAACAGCGCCCGCGCGTCGCGCGCGTTCGTCGCAGAGAACTGCGGCGCGATCCCCGAGACGCTGCTCGAGAGCGTCCTCTTCGGTCACGTGCGCGGAGCCTTCACGGGCGCCGACCGCAACCGCGCGGGGCTCTTCGAAGTGGCCGACGGAGGCACGCTCTTTCTCGACGAGGTCGGCGAGATGTCGCCCGCGATGCAGGCCAAGCTCCTGCGCGTTCTGCAAGAGGGCGAGGTGCGACCCGTGGGCGGCGAGCGCTCGCGCAAGGTCGACGTGCGCGTCATCGCGGCGACGCACAGGGACCTCCACGACATGGTGCGCAAGGGCACCTTCCGCGAGGACCTCTTCTACCGCCTCGCGGTGATGGTGCTGCCGATCCCCGCGCTCCGCGAGCGTCGCGAGGACATCCCCGCGCTCGTGGCCCACATGCTCCAGCGGCACAACAAGGGAGAGCTCCAGATCGATCGCAAGGCGATGGCGCGGCTCGTCGCGGCGCCGTGGCCGGGCAACGTGCGTCAGCTCGAGAACGAGCTCCAGCGCGCGGCCGTGCTCGCCGACGGGATCATCCGAGAAGAAGACCTCAACGCCACGCTCCCCGCTTCGAATGCGCCTTCTTCTACGGCGCGCGGTGAGGGTCAGACCGACGGGCTCGACCTCCGTCACGCGGTGGCCGACGTCGAGCGCGAGATGGTCGAGCGCGCCCTGCGCGAGCACGGCTGGAACCAGTCGCGCGCGGCGAAGGCCCTCGGGCTCTCGCGCTTCGGGCTGCAGAAGAAGCTCAAGCGATTGGGCATCCCGTCGAGGGACCCGCAGTCGTCGCGGCTTCGTCTTGTGAAGTGATGCGAGCGGAGCGATCGCGCGGAGCGATCAGCCCGTGATGATGCGGGCCTGGGTGAAGCGGCGCTGGAGCACGTCCCAGTTGAGGCCCGAGAGGAGCGACTCGACGTACTTCGCCTTGCCGGTCTGGTAGTCGAAGAAGTACGCGTGCTCCCACGCGTCGAAGGCCGCCATCACGTGCACGTTGGCGAAGAGCCCGATGTGGTGCTCCGCGTGGACGAGGTTGTTGAGCAGCTTGCCCGACTCGTAGTCATAGACGAGGAGGGTCCAGCCGTGGGCGCTCATAAGGCACGCCTTGGTGTCGGCGACCCACGCGTCGAAGCTGCCGAAGGAGTTCGCGAACGCGCCCTTCACGGCGTCGCTCGGAGCCGTGGAGCCGTCGCCGAGGTTCTCGAAGTACATCTCGTGGAGCACCGTGCCGTTGAAGGCCACGGGCTCGCGGCGGCGGAGCTCGGAGTACTCGTTGAACGAGTAGTTGGCCTTCGTGTTGTCGGCCGTGGCGAGCTTCGACTGGATCTCGTTGAGCTTGGTGACGTAGCCCTTGTAGAGCGTGAAATGGGCGTTGAGCTGGCCGTCGCTCAGGCCCTTCGCCTTGCCGCCGAGCAGGTGATCGAAGTTCTTCGGTTCGCGGGGCATCGGATTCCTCCGTCAGATGAGTTGGGAAATAGCTGTCGACGATGTGAGATGCTCCATCGCCGTCCGCGGGCGCCCCCACGCGTGACGCGAGGAGCGGATCGCGGTCGGAGGCTCTACCCCCGCCGCGGGGCGATTGGCAATAGCCACGGCCGCCATCGACAGGTTCGGCCCCTCTGGTGTTTGCTCCACACCCGATGGCACCGAAATCGCTCGCCTACTTCGCCCTGGCTTCAGGTCTCGCCGCGTGCAGCGGCCCCGCTCCCCTCGCGCCCGGCGACGCGTCGACGGTCTACGTCGACACCCCCTCGGACATCACCTCCGACGGAGCCTCCGACGCCGCCGTCGACGCCCCCATCGATCACCCCCCGTACGACGCCGGGAGCGCTCCGAGCTGCTCGGTCGCGGCCTTCACCCGCCACGTCTTCGATCAGTCTCCGGGTGTGAACATCGTCGAGCTCGGGGGCTTCGTGCGACTCGGCGATGCCTTCACCCTCGCGGTCCGTCAGGGCGCCTCGCGCCTCGTCTCGCCCGACGCAGGAACGCCCCGCCGCGACACGATCGACGTGATGTCCGTGTCGGACCTGGGCTTCCCCTCGGTGAGCCCGTGGACAGCCTATGACAGCTCCGCGAGCGCCACGGACCTCTCGGCCCCGACGCTCGTGCGCGCGGGCTCCGGGGCGCTGCTCCTCTTCCGCGAGAGCACTGGAATTCAAGGCACTTCGAAGACCTACACCACCCGAGTACGGTCGTCGCTCCTCGACGGCGTGGCCTCGCACCAGGCGTCTCCCACGGTGCTCGAAGACCGCGGAGACCCCTTCGCCGCGACGCTCCCCGACAGCTCCGCGCTGCTCCTCGCGTCGCGCATCGTGTCTCGCAGCGACGCGGGCCTCGTCGCCGCCGCGCCCAACGTCGTGCGCATCCTCCCGACGGGCGCGCCCGCCACCGCGATGGGCGTCGACATCCAGAGCGTGATCCCCGTCGAGGCCGACTCGGTGCTCATGCTCTCGTCGCCCGCGGGGGCCGTGATGGCCTTCCGCCGCAACACCGAGGTGCGCACGGCGCACTTCGACGGCGCGGGCGTGATCGACACGCGGGTGCGCGTCACCCGCGACGTCGACGCGATCCGCATCGACGACGGCGCGGCCTTCGACAACGCCGTCGTCGTCGCGTGGGACGAGCCCTCGGGGCAGCGCCACGCGATCCACGTCGCGGTGGTCGACAACGAGGGCGCGCTCCTCGCGAACGACGTGATCGAGCGCTACGAGGCCCCGGGCTCCCCCGTGGTGAGCGTGGCGCGCGCGCACGGAGGCGCCGCAGTGCTCTGGATCCGATCGTCAGGAGACGCCGCCGTGCTCCGCGGCGCGGTGATGCAGCCCAACGGAATCCTCCGCACGCCGCCGCGCGACCTCATCCCCGTGCCAGGCGCCGACGGGAGGCTCTACGCCGTCGGTGAGGGGCGCTCCCTGACCTTCGTCGCGCGTGATCGCGGCGCGAGCGGCTACGGCGTCACCTTCGGTCGGCTCTGCCTCCCCGCGCTCTGAGAGCGATCAACGCCGCACGCGCTCTGCGTGACGAAGCACCGCGTCGGCCATGCGATCGCGATCGCGCTCGGGCACCTCGGGATAAGCGGGCAGAAAGACCACGGTCTCCTTCCACGACGCGCACGCGCTCGCGCTCACGTCAGGGCGCTCGGACGCATCGGGAACGGCCGCCAGCGTCGAGGTCCCCCTCGCAGCATCAAAGCCCTCCTCACGCAGCGTCTTCACGAGCGCATCGGGCTCGGCGACGCGCACCGCGACGAGCCAGTGCGTGCGTTCGCGCATCTCCGATCCCGGCATCGGAACGGCCCCCGCGAAGCGACTTCGCATGCGCTCTCCGACCTCGCGTCGACGCTGAACGCGTCCCTCGTCGAAGCGCGTGAGGCTGCGCGAGAGCGTCGCGCAGAGCGCCTCGCAGGGTCGATGCCGCAGCGCCATGAGCAACGCCTCGGGCGTCTCCGCGGGAAAGCCCTTCGACACCGCGGTCATCACGGCGTCGAGGTCTCCGCCACCGAGCTCCAGCGCGCGGGCGAGCAGCGCGTAACGTCGGGGCTCTCGCGGCGCCACGAGGCCGAGCCACGTCGTGAGCTTCTTCGCGTAGCGCGCGACGGGCTGCACGGGCCACCTCGCCATGCGCGCCCGCATCGCGTCGCGGAGCGAAGGATCTCTCACGCGGGCGAGCGCGCCGCCGAAGGCCGTCGCGGTCTTGATCGTGCCGAAGCTGTGAAAGCTCACATCGGCGAAGGGGTTTCCCGCGAGGCGCGCGAGGCCCGTGAAGCCCTGCGCGTCGTCGTCGACCACGAAGAGCCCGCGCTCCTTCGCGACGGATGAGAGCGGCGCGAGATCGACCGCGGCGCCGAAGAGCTGCGCCACCACGAGCACGCGACTCCGCGGCGTGATCGCGCGTCGCAGCGTCTCCGCCGTGGGCGCCAGCGTCGCCTCGTCGCAGTCGAGCGGAACAGGCACGAGCCCGTGCGCGCGCACGATGCGAACCATGTCGGGGATGGTCCACCCCGAGAGCAGCACCTCGCTGCCCGCGTCGAGCGCGAGGCACGAGAGCAGGAGGTCGAAGGCCGAGCGCACCGAGAGGGTCGCGATCACCGCTCGCGTGTCGCTCACCTGCGCTTCGAGCGCGCCGTGCGCACCCCGCGGAGGCCGCGCGCAGGCCGCGAGCGCCCGCACGATCTCGTCGGGCGCGATGTCGATGCGGTGCCGTGGATGCAGCGCGCGAGGACTCATCGTGGTGAACCGTTAGAGGAATCGTCGCGTGCCGCGGGTGCCGTCGGGCGTGAAGCCCTCCTGCCGCTGACACGCGGGCGAGAGGAGCGCGTCGATGCGGTCCATCAGGTCGTCGGTGGCGCGCTGAAGCACGGGCCTCGCGCGGTCCTCGTGGTCGGGGTCGAAGGGCGCGAAGTCACCTGCGAGACCCGTGAAATCAGGCTTGTACGGCGCGCCGAAGCGCAGGTCGACGACGCCTCCACGGAGGCGCAGCGAGGGGCCCACGAACACGTCGCGACACCCGCTCATTCCGACGGGCACCACGTCGACGCCGAGCGCCTGCGCGAAGACCATCGCGCCGATGCGCCCCCTGCCGAGCCGACTCGACACGGTGCCCTCGGGGTAGATCTGCACGGAGTACCCCGCCGCGATGGACTCGCGCGCGAAGCGAAGCGCCTCGCCGAGCAGCTTCGAATAGCCCTTCCGCCACACGTCGCGGAGCGTCTCAGCGCGAGGATCGAAGGCCACGCCCAGGATGTCTCTCGGCCTCGTGCGGAGCGCGTCGAAGTGCGGCGCCGCGGGGAGATCGGTGCCGCGGTCGAGGTGCTCCCGCATCGCGCGGTACTCCTCGTCTGAAGCCTCTCGACCGAAGACCGCGCGCGCGTCGACGAGGATCACGTACCCGCGCGACGCGAGGGGAATGACGCCCGTGTGTTCGAGCACGGGGCGCATCACGGGCGAGTGGTAGTTCTTCGCCTTGGTGACCGTGACGAGGGGTTGACCGTTGCGCCGCATCGCGGAGCGAAAGGTCATGAAGTCGTACTTCTGCGTCGAGTTCGTCGCGTAGAGCACCGGCCGCGCGGGCGGCGTGAAGCCGTGGAGCGCGAGGCGCGTCCCCGTGACGTCTTCGTAGCGGCAGAAGAGGCCCGCGACGGCGCCCTCCCACAAGCGACTGGGGATGACATCGTAGCGAGCGAGGTACGCGAGGGTGAGCATCGGGTCGGTGATCTTTCGCGCGCTCGCGGTGCCCGATCAACGACCTTCAACCGCGACGCGTCACGGAGGAATCGTCACGCAGGAGGTCCCTCCGACGCACATGGTCCCGAGGGGGCAGCACTGACACGGGCACGGACGATCGCCGAGCGGACAGGTCACGGGCACGCAGCGGTTGGCGACGCAGATCTCGTCGCATCGGCACGTGTCGGCGCAGCTCCCCTCGGAGCAGAAATAGCGCCGCGGATCGGACGCGTCGCGCGTGCAGCTCCCGCGATCGCAGACGCCCGCGCACTGGCCCCCGCAGCCGTCGGAGACGCCGCATCGAACGCCCGGCGGACACCGCGGGACGCACACGCAACGCCCCACCGCCGTGTCGCAGACCTCTCCGTCGCCGCACCCGCGGCCTACGCCGCACGAGGGTCCGTCGGGGCACGCGTTGGGGATGTTCGTGCCGCACGGGATCGAGCGCGGATCGATCACGCACGCGGGGATGCACCGGCATCGACCGCCCTCGCAGGTCGTACGCGGCGGGCAGGTCGTGCCGCAGCCGCCGCAGTTGGCGTCATCCGCGGCGACGTTCACGCAGCGGTCGCTGCACAGCATGAGCGACGTCGGACAGCGGCAGATCCCCGCCATGCAGGTCGTGCCGAAGGGACATTGAATGTCACACGCGCCGCAGTGGTTCCCGTCGTTCGAGAGGTTCACGCAGCGGCCCTCGCAGAGCGTCTGCGAGGGCGCGCACACGGGCCCGCCGTCGCCGCCGCCTGCGCCGCTGTCGTCCTCGCCCGCGTCGCTGTTGCACGAGCTCACGCACTCGCACCGCCACGACGTCGTGTTGCAGCGCTCACCGGGTCTGCACCCCGTCCCCCGGCCGCACGCGGCGCCCGCGGGGCACTCGTTGGGCACGTCGCTCCCGCACGGAAAGTCCTCGAAGCGCTCGGGCGGAGGGCACCGCGAGATGCACACGCAGCGACGGAGCGTGAGGTCGCAGCGCTCGCCGACGTTGCACCCCTGATCGCAGCGTCCGCCGCAGCCGTCGTCGTCGCCGCACGCGCCCGCGGGGCTGCACCGCGACTCGCACGCGCACGAGAACAGCACCGGGTCGCAGGTCTCGAAGGGGCTCCGGCACGGGCCCACGCAGCGACCGCCGCAGCCGTCGTCTGACCCGCACGGAGTGTCTGCCTGACAGGTGCGCGCGCACACGCAGCGGTTGAGCACGCAGCGGTCTCGCGGCGAGCGCGTGCACGGGGTCTCGCACCCGCACGTCGGCGTGCATCGCCCCGCGACGCAGATCGCGCCGGGCTCGCACGTCACGCCCGCGCAGGGGTTGGCGACGCAGCGGCCGTCGGCGCAGACCTCGGTGCTCGCGCAGGTGACGCCGTCACACGGAGAGCGCGGGATGCACCGCACGTGGCACGCGAAGCCCTCGTCGCAGGGTCCGGGGCACGGCGTGATGCGCGTACACACGCCCGTCCCATCGTCGCAGAACTGCCCCGCGGCGCACGTCACGCCCGAGCACGGCGCGGGGAAGCACCCCGACACGCAGCGCCCCGCGAAGCACGTCTCCTGCGGTCCGCAACGGACGCCCGCGCAGAGGTCTCGCACGGGTACGCAGCGCATCTCGCAGCGGTCGGCGCCGCACGGCGTCTCGGCCGCGAGACACACGTCCTCGGCGCAGTTGCCCTGCAAACAGCGCCTCCCGCGAGGACAGTCCCGATCGGCGACGCACTCGTCGGGCGCGCCCGCGTCGGGCGTGTCACGCGCGCTCACATCGCGCGACGGCGTGTCGAAGGTCGGCGCGTCGTCCGTGGGACCCACGGGGATGTCGCTCCCCACGGTGGCGTCGTAGCGCGCGATGGGGCCGACGACGTTGCTGCCCTCGCGGCACGCGCACACCGCGATCGCCGCCGCGACGAGCAGCGAGAGACGCAGGGTCGCGATCGTTTGCGAGAGCACTCGCCCGAGACTATCGCGGGAAGCGACGCGCGTTGAAGGGCGTGCGTGCGTTCACAGCGACCGTGAACGCGTTCACGGTCAACGTGAAGCGCCCGGCTGATACCCTCGCGGCCAACACCGTGACCTCCTCGCGCGCCTCGACCGTCGCCCGCTTCGTGCTCGTCGCGCTCGCATTCGGCGCGCCCTCGTGCCGTCCGCAGTCGCACGCCCGCGTCGCGCGGAGAGCGCGTCGCAGCGGACCGCAGATCGATCTTCGCGCGGGCGTCGATACGCGGCTCCTCGAGCAGTACGCGCGCACGCAGCGCTTCAGCATCGGGCGACCATCGAGGACCCGCGTGACGCCGTCGGGCGACGCGGCGCTCTTCCTCCGCACGCCCGAGAACTCCGAGGCCCGCGCGCTCTGGATCTGGGAGCGATCGACGGGTCAGGAGCGCGTGCTCGCCACCGCGGAGCAGCTCCTCGGCGCTGGCGTCGAACACCTCTCTGCGGAGGAGCGCGCCCGCCGCGAACGGATGCGCGTCTCGGGTCGCGGCATCACCTCGTACGAGGTCTCCGACGACGGGACGCGCGTGCTCATTCCGCTGTCAGGGAAGCTCTTTCTCATCGAGCGCGCGAGCGGCGCGACGCGCGAGCTCCCCTCGGCGGGCGGCGCCGCCGTCGACGCGCGCTTCTCGCCCGACGGCAACGCGGTGAGCCTCGTGCGCGGCGGTGAGCTCTCGGTCATCGACCTCGACGACGACACCGAGCGGCGGCTCACGAGCGGCGCGACGCGCGACCTCACCCACGCCGTCGCAGAGTTCGTCGCGCAAGAGGAGCTCGATCGCATGGAGGGCTACTGGTGGTCGCCCGACAGCACCGAGATCGCGTGGCAGGAGACCGACCTCTCGCGCGTCGAGCGACTTCGCATCACGGACCCGATGCATCCCGAGGCGGCCCCCGACGAGAGCGCCTATCCCCGCGTCGGAACGCCCAACGCCACCGTGCGCGTTCACATCACCTCGCTCACCGGACGCGCATCGCGCGAGGTCCGCTGGGACGTCGCCCGCTACCCCTACCTCGCCACCGTGCGCTGGTCGCGCAACGCGCCGCTCACGCTTGTGGTGCTCAACCGCGCGCAGACCGAGCTCTCGGTGCTCGTGGCCGACGCGAGCGGCGCGACGCGCGAGGTCCACCACGAGCGCGACGACGCGTGGCTCAACGTCGACCAGGACTTTCCGCGTTGGAGCGCCGACGGACGGAGCTTTCTCTGGGCCACGGAGCGCAACGGCGCGTGGCAGATCGAGCGACGAGGCGTCACCGACGAGCCCGCCGTTCCCCTCACCCCGCCCGACCTCGACCTCCGCGGAATGCTCACCTGGGACGAGCGTCGCGGCCGCATCTTCGCCCTCGTCGGTGACGGAGAGGGCTCCACGCAGATCGCCGCGATCACCCAGCGTGACGGCGCGCCGAGCGTCGAGCTGCGAACGCATGACGAGGCCGACCACGGCGCCACCATCGCCCCCGACGGATCGATCGAGCTCCGAGAGACGCAGCGCACCGACGCGCTCCCGCGCTTCACCGTGCACGACGCGAGCGGCGCCGAGCTCGGGCTCCTTCGCTCGACCGCGGAAGACCCCATCGAGCACCCGCGCGTGGAGTTCAGCACCGTGACGCCGCGCCGTCTTCGCACCGCCATCGTGCGACCGCGCGATTTCACGCCGGGCCGCAAATACCCGGTGATCGCGTGGGTCTACGGCGGTCCGCACTCGCGCCTCGTGGCGCGCTCGATGACCCGCTACCTCGTGCCGCAGTGGTTCGCCGACCAGGGCTTCGTCGTCGTCATCGCCGACGGCCGCGGAACCATCGACCGCGGACGCGCCTGGGAGCGCAGCCTCCACCTCCGCCTCGGAGACATCCCCCTCGAAGACGAGGTCG
>JBPOHC010000266.1:0-1852 GCA_052035985.1 Myxococcota bacterium
TCGACGCGAAATCGCTGTCGAATGACCGCTGCGAGTCGCGGATCGCGAACCACCGGAAGGTCGGCTCCATCTGACCGTACACGTCGACGTGAACGGTCGGCGTGTTGGACTGGAGAGCGCGGAGCGCGAGCACCGACCCCGTCGTTGCGATGCCTGCGATGAGGCCCGCCACGGGACCGACGGCGGGGATCGTCGCGAGACCCGTCGCCGTCGCGCCACCGACCGTCATCACGGTCTGCTGAATCCCCTGGTTCTCGCGCTCGTTCGCGCGCTGCTGATTGACCGCGTCGAGCTGCGCCTGACCGATCAGCGCCGTCACGAGCGTCTGGTAGTAGGCGGCCGTCCGCTCGTTCGCCATCGTGTTGTCGCGGCGCGTGGTGCGGATGAGCTCGCGCGGGTTCTGCGCGAGGAGCCACTCCGCGAAGGAACGCCCGCCGAACTCGGGCTGCGGCGCGAAGTAGAGCTCCCAATACCAGCGGAGCGGGGGGAGCGCGTAGTGACGCCAGCGCGCCACCAACGAGCGGTGCGACTCGTAGAGGGGCGCATCCCAGCGGAAGTGAGGCCGGTCAGGCGAGACGCGCGTGTACGGATCGAAGGGCCCCACGGCTTCGATGGCCTCGGCCATCTGCATCGGCGTGTAGAGCTGGCCTCCGCGCACCGACGCGTCGAACTGCCACCAGAGGCGATGGCACTCGCCCGTCGGCGCCTGACAGGTGCTCGGATTGACCGAGGGGTTGTCCGCGTCGCGACACCCGATCGTGGTGGTGTTGTAGTCCTGTTCGAGTCCGAAGAGCACGTCGCCGGGCCCGAAGGTGCCGTACCTCGCGCCGTAGCGCGCGTTCCAGTCGGCGGCGAGCTGGCGTCGCCAGTCGCCCACGTTGTACGGCGGCGGCTGCTGCGCCTGCATCCGGTCGCGGATGAGGTCCGACGAGATGCCGTCCATGTAGAGATCGGAGTCCCGCGCATAGAAGCCCCACGCGCGTTCGCAGAGGGCGCGCAGCTTCTCGAAGGCCGTCGTGGTGATGTTGATCGCCCTGACGGCGTGCGCGAGCGACCGGAGCTGCTGCACGACCACGTCGGTCTGCTCGGCCGCGGAGAGGCTCCCGATGAAGCGCGCGAGGGTCTCGGAGCGGTTGCGCAGCGCGGGCACGGCGGCCAGCGCGGCGATCGTGACGGTGCCCGTCGCAGGGAGCGCGGCGAGCATCGCTCGCGCCTCGGCGGTGTCGACCGGGTCCCACGCCTGCGCGATGCCGTTCGTAAGGCGCGACCGAACCGCCTCGACGGCCATGCCGTCGGTTACCCCGAGGATTCGCAGGATGCGAGTTCGGTTGTCCGTCGTGCCCCCTGCCGGGAGACCGCCCGATCGACCCCGCGGCGCCTGTTCGAGCGCGGGGCGCCCGCCCACCAGCGGGTTGATGGCGCGCTGGAGCCACGCGCGGAACGCGTCGGGGTCGTAGGAGTGCGTGAACACCTCGATCCCGAGCACGTCGGCGACGGCGGCGCTGACGGGCGTTGACTGCGTCGCGAGGCGCTGCTGGAGCGCCTCGTCGCGCTGGGTCGTGATGAAGAGAACGTCGCGTTGCGTCGCCATGTTGTGCCTCTCAGACCGGGAGCTCGAACGCGTGGCTTCCGTCGGCGCGCGAGTGCGCCCACCCGAGCACGCCGAGGTCGCGCAGGAGCTTCTCGAACTCGGAGGGCTTCATCGCGACGAAGGTGAGCCCGGTGCCCCTGTAGAACACCGCGAAGAGCCGCAGGGAGTCGGGGGGGGGCGCGGGGCGCGGGGGAGGCGCCCTGAGGGCCGTGGGCGGATCCCCGGGCTGCGCGGGGTACGTCGGCATGATCGAATCGAGGT
>JBPOHC010000617.1:0-5667 GCA_052035985.1 Myxococcota bacterium
GCTCGGGCCTGCGCCGCGTTCGCGCAGTGCCGCGCGACAGACGCCGCGAGGTGGCGGGCTTGACGATCGGCCCGCATCTGCTCATCCACCGAGAGAGTCATGTCGTTCGCGCGTCGGCGCAGCGCGCGCTCCTGGCCCAACGCCCGCAGTGCGTCCTCGCGGCACCACGCGCTGCCGGGGCGCAGCTGGATCTCGATCGCGTCCATCAGCACGCGATGGGCGCCGTAGCACGGCGCGTTGCGCTCGACGTGTTCGCGCGCGGCCCAGCCCACGTCGTTCACGATGTGGCGCAGGGTCGCGCAGGGCTCCCGCACGACCGCGGCCACGCTTGCGGCGGTCCACGGCAGGCCGCCTGGACGCGTGGGCTCGTAGAGCGCGCGCACTTGGTCCTGCGCCTCGCACGCGAGATAGAACTCGCGTTCGATCCGTGCACGTTGCCGTTCGAGTGTCTCGATGGCCCGACGCGCCTCGGTCCGCTCGTCGCCCTGAAGCTTCGCCATCGCGCGGCGGTCGCGGGCGATGCGTTCGCCAAGCTCGCGCTCCTGGCGTGCGAGCGCGCGGAAGACCTCGTCGTTCCACCATTCCATCTCGTGCCAGTAGTCGATGACGTGGGGCACGCCGCGCGCGTCGATCGCCCACACCAGGTCGCTCCCCAGGTCGCTGACGAAGAGCTGCAACGCGCTGAATTCCTGGAGCCATAGCGCCCAGTCCTCGCCTTTGTGCCAGGGCCAGCGGCCGACGTTGAGGATCGCGTTGGAGCGCGGCTCGGAGACGACCTTGACGGCGTCGCCCGCGAGGAAGGCGTCGTCGGCCGCGACGCACGGGAGCGTGTCGCGAACCTGCGCGCGAGCCCGGTCGAGCAGCGCGCGGGCGCGTCGGCCGTACGCGTGGACGTGGGCCTGGAGGGCGCCGACGGCGGGCACGGCGCGGACGCCGAAGGTGACGGTGAGGACCTCGTGCATCACGCGGAAGGTCACGTTGTGCGAGGCCATGACGAACTCGAGGCGGGCGAGCCGCTGCGGATCGAGCACGACGGCGCCGTCGAGCCGTTGCTCTAGCGCGGCGATGCGGGTGTGAGCCTCGGCGAGCTGGCGCTCCAGATCGGACACGCGGGCGTGAAGTCGACCGCGCTCCCATTCGTCGGCGACGGGCCCCGGCCGACGGGGTCGGAGCGCGGTGCGGGCGCGCCCGAGGAGTCGTAGAGATGGGCCGGAGAGCAGTCGTTCTCGGCAGCCACGTGCGTAACGGAGTGGTCGTCGAGGCGTCGAAGGACGCGAACGATCAGGTCGAGGGGCTCGCAGGGCTGGACGAAGGTGGTGGTGAGCGGGTACGAAACCAAGTGCGCCTCCTGCGGCGCCGACTGGGTTTCTCAGGCTTCGGTGGCGCCGTGGGGGTGCCTTCTCGCGGACTCGGACCTCCTGCGCAAGCACCGCACCCTCGCAGGCGACACTCCACGCATCTCCGACCCCCGCGAGAGCCTCAACCGAACGGACCCACCCTGGGTGATCACAGCCCCCGAGCGAGGTGCTCGGCCCACGCTGCATCCTGGAACACCGCGGCCTCATCAGGCGAGATGGCGCACGGCGTGTCGCACCAGAACCCGTCGTACTCGTGGCTCAACCCGATAGGGCTTAATCGGGTGATCGTTGTGTAGAGAACAAGCGCGGCGACGTAGCTCCCGCGAAACCCGGGATGAGCCCGATCCAGGTGGTACAGGTCAACGTCGGGGAGCTCCCGCCACACCCGCAGCCACGCCAGACCGCCCGCCGCGACGGGCACACCGAGCGAGCGCCCGAGCTCGACCTGCGGCGCCGCCATCCCGTGGAACCCATCGTGAGCAGGGCGCTCCGCGTAGGGCGTCGCGTACAGTACGGGCTTCGCGCCCGTGGCTCGCACCGCGTCCACAATCCTCGTCGCATCCGCGACGAACGTTGCCGGGTATCCGGCGTCGGGCCGGTCGTACAAACGGAACGATTCCGCGATGACGACGGTGTCGTATCCGCCGACTGCGAGCACGCTGTTCAGATCGCGACCGTTCTCGTCACCGTGGAGCAGCAGTTGTCGCAGGCTGGCCCCGCTGCGGACGAACGCTTCCCCATCGATCGGGGGCGCGGAGATCGCTACGCCGCATCCGCGCGAGATGACGCTCACGAGCCGCGGCAAGTCGTGCCACCGAATCTGGCTGTTGCCGACAAACAATGTTCGGTGAGGCGGGCTCACGCCCGCGATCCTACACCGACGGGCCATTGAGGTTCCCCCGATTTGGTTGGGGGAGGCTCACAATCGAACCTGTGACTTCTGCGGCGGCGCAGGTGTTTGGCGACGTCGAACGCCGTCCCAGTTGGTTGCCAGCCACAAGCGGAGCTCCGGGGGAACGGGCTCCTCGCGAAGGCGCGGCCTCTACGCAACTCCGACGCTCTGAGCGCGTGCTGGCGAACGGTCCCGCGGCGCCCGAACGGCAGTCGAGGCGCGCCGTCGCGAAGTACCGTGAGGTCTTGGGCATCGCTCCGTCGCAGCAGCGGTCGCGCTACGGCTGAAGGCTCCGACAGGGAGGACGCCAGACGTCGCGCCTGTTGCGCGCGTCTACGTGACAGTCCCTAGCGGACACGAAGAGAGACCGCACCGTCGCTGCCTTCGACGACGTCCGCGCCATCCCGCTCGGCGCCTTGCCTGCGCCCGTAGTGCCCGGGGTCGTTAAGAGCGATTGTCGCGCGAGAGCAATCGCTGCGGGCGCGATCTGTTCTCCTATTCGATTGTGAGCAGAGTGATGGTGATCCAGCCGTCGCCGGTGTTGGCACCTTCGCGGTTCTCGCTGTTGAGGCCGCTGTTGTAAGACCCGCCACCGCCACCCATGCCGGCGTGGGGGCCGGGGGCGTGCCCACCGGGATCGCCGCCGCCACCGCCCCCACCCGAATATCCGCCGCCGCCACCGCCTCCTCCGAGCGCGACGAATGCGCCGCCGGAATCCGCGCGGCCCCCCTCGCCACCGAAGGCCGTGCAGGCAGCGCCGGGGACGAAGCTACGGCCCACGAAGCCGAGGCCCCCTTCTCCGCCCGAGGCTCCTGCTGCGCCGCCTCCGAGAGAGCCGGGGCCTCCCGCAGTACCACCCGGACCGCCCCTCGAAATCGTGATGCTGTCGCTGACGGCATCGGCGCCCCGAGCCGCGCCTTCCGTGATCTGACCACCTTGCGACGAATACGGAACGTTGCCGTAGCCGCCACTGCCGCCCGCGATGACCAGCGGCGTGGTGTCCTGCACGACGAACGAGCCTCCGCCTCCAGACGACGAGAGTCCTCCCCAACTGCTGTGGATCCGCTGGCCCACGAGCAGGCTCAGCACGGCGCCTCGCACGAGGCGAAAGGTGCCCGCCATCACCGCGCCTCCACCGGCAAACCCAGAGGGGCCGCCTCCCGCCGCAGCGATGCGGTACGTGCCCGTGGCGGGAATGGTGTACGACTGGATCACGCACGCCGGAAGCGTTGGAACGAACGTGAGGGTGGCGCATTCGCCCGCTCGCTCGCACCCGTTGGAGGGGGCGTGATCGCAGTCGACGAAGCCCGCATCGCAGGTCGCGATCTGGCATTGCGCGTCGACGCACGTCGCGGCCGCGTGGGCCAGCGCGCAGGCCCCGGCGCAGGAGCCGCAGTGCGCCGCGTCGACCCGAAGGTCTGTCTCGCAGCCATTCGCAGGGTTGCCATCACAATTCCCAAAATGCTCCGCGCAGGTCGCGACTTCGCAGGCTCCCGCAGCGCAGCGCGCGGTCGCGTTGGGCAGGGCGCAGCGGGTCTCGCAGCCGTTCGCCGGGGCGCCATCGCAATCGAAGTAGCCCGCGTCGCAGCGCGCGACCGCGCAGGCCCCCGCAGCGCACGTGGCGACGGCGTTGGCCAGCGCGCAGACGCGTCGGCATCCGCCGCAGTTGGCGGTCTCGTTGGAGGTATCGGCGCACCGCTCGGCGCAGACAGTTCCCCCGGTGGAGCACAGCGTGGCCGAGAGCATGACAATGGACACCGAACCGTCGCCGGTGCCGACGCCCGCGGCGTTCTCCTGGTTGACCCCGCTGTTGTAGGACCCGCCGCCTCCGCCTCCGTCGCCTCCGCCCGAGTACCCGCCGCCCGCGCCGCGGCAGTACATCCTCGTGCATGCCTCGTAGGCGTAGGGGGAGAGGCCACAACAGCCGCCGGTCCCGTAGCCAGGGCTCCCGGTGTCATCGCAGACGCTGGTCGCCGTGAACGTCCGACTCGAGAATCCCCATCCTCGCGCATCGGCGCCCGCTACGCCGCCGGGGCCGTCCACACCGCTGGCGCCGTCATTGCCCACGACGGCGGGGCTGTAGTCGCCGCCGCCACCGGCGACGATCAACGGTGAGGCGCCTTGCACGACGAAGGTGCCTCCGCCGCCGGTGCTCGCCCAACCGTTGTAGCCGCCGGAGCACCCGATCGCTGGCGTTCCCTGTCGACCCACCAGGATCAGCAGCACGGCACCTCCCGTGAGCCCGAAGTCGCCTCGCATGCGAGTGCCCGCGCCGTCCACGGAACACCCGGCGCGCCCGCCGATGGCGGTGATCCGATAGGTGCCCGTCGCAGGAGCCGTGTACGTCTGGATTGCGCAGCTCGGGCTGGTGGGACGAAAGACGGCCGGACACGGTCCCTCGCGCTCGCACCCGTTGTCGGGCGTCGCGTCACAGTCGCTGAAGCCCGTCGTGCAGCTCGCGATCGCGCAGGTGCTGGCGGTGCAGGTCGCGCTCGCGTGGGGAAGCACACACGCATGGCCGCACGCACCGCAATTGGCCGCGTCGGTGGAAAGGTCGCGACACCCCGAGGCCTCGCAGTGCGTCTGCCCTGACGGACAGGTGCCGGCCTCGGACAGACCCGTCGGAGGGATGTCTGGGGGGACATCCGGGGCGATGTCTGGCGGGACATCCCGGGCGATGTCCGGTGGGACATCCGTCACGTCGAGGATGTCGCTCACGTCGTCCCCGACGATGTCGCGCTGGGCGTCCGCGTCCGCTCGCTCCATCGGTACATCCGCGGGTTGCGGCGTCTCCGACTGGGGGCTGCAGCCAACGACGACCACGAACGTCATCAGAAGCCGAATGCCGGTGTTGCGGGTCATCGCGTGCAAGCCTCCTCGTGCGGCCCGTACCGCTGGTTGCGGCGCTGAAGGGTGCGCGTTCACCGCGCCGCGATCGAACACGATCGATGAGGGGCCGGAGGCGCGTTCCGCCTCGGCTGCACGGCCTCGTGTTGACGACGTGTTCATCCCGACCTCTCACGCCCCCAAAACCCACAGCCCTCGCTAACCGAGCCGCGTGGAAAGGCCGTGCGGAGGCAGGATGCAGAGGGCACACCAACGAGCGAAATTGGAGCGGCGGTTCGCGAGGGTCGACCTGGAGTTCGTGATGCGCGGGCGAGGGAGCGCCGCAGGGCGCTTCGACGTGACGGGTCGAGCGTGCGAATTGTGAGCGTGCTGAGGGCGAAATGTCCCGCCGGGGCTCACGGCGCGGGTTCCTGCACGGTGGGGCACGGCGGCGGGGCGCAAACGACGCGAGCGGAGCCGGGGCCCAAGGGCGGTGGGACGGCGGACGGACG
Organism: Myxococcota bacterium; assembly: GCA_052035985.1. Taxonomy (GTDB): domain Bacteria; phylum Myxococcota_A; class Polyangia; order Polyangiales; genus CAISKJ01. The sequence continues at coordinate 5,589 of JBPOHC010000617.1, forward strand.
GGGTGAACTGGGGCCATTCAGTCGATGGATCGAGGCGACCAGTGCAGGGAGCGCAGAGGTAGACGCTGAATCGGGCCAA
>JBPOHC010000951.1:0-3507 GCA_052035985.1 Myxococcota bacterium
GGACCTTGAAGGACTCCTCGATTACTGCTGGTCGATGGGCGTCGTCGTCCTCCACGTCTCGGAATTGCCGCCGAGGGCCAAACGACTCCACGGACTCGCCGTCAACGCCGGTGGGCGGCACGTCGCGGTGGTCTTCGACGGCCGAACCCCCCATGCCTACCTGCTGTTCGTGCTCGCGCATGAACTCGGGCACATCACCTTGGGACATGTGGGTGATGGAGGTGCGCTCGTGGACGACGCGATCAACGCGGTTGGCCTCGACGACGCCTCTGGCGATGGGGAGGAGATCGATGCCAACCGCTTCGCTCTGGAACTCATCACGGGGAGGCCGGATTACCGCGTGCGCGCGACGGACCGTTGGCTCAATGCGGCCACGCTCGCCGCCGAGGCGAAGCGTATCGGTCGGGAGCGGGGTATCGACCCAGGCCACATCGTGCTGAACTACGCGTACACCATGGGCGGCAACTTCTTCGCTGTAGCGAACGCGGCAGTCAAGCATCTGGACCCCGCGCAGAACGCGCCAGACCTCGTGCGACGCAAACTCGCTGATCGGCTGGACTGGAGCGAACTGCCTCCCGACGCCGCTGAGTTCGTGGCGCGAGTGACCCTCGCCGAACCCGACGCAGCCGAGTCAGCGTGACCTCTCTCGCGATCGTCGACAACGACTTCATCGAGAAGTCTGCCGCGGTACACCTCCTGCACGAACTGCCGGGCCTGTTCGACGTCCCCTCGGACGGGTTCCGCATCCTCCCCACAGCTAAGTGGCGGTACACGGAGAAGCGGCGCGCAAAGGCGGTGTCCCGATTGGGCGAGGAGAAGGTGAACGCCATCCTAACCTTCTGCGAACACACGCCCAAGGTGCCGGAGGCCGACCTAGAGGATGTGGCAGTCTTGATGACGATTCCGAACGTCGACGAAGGCGAGATGATCCTCCTGTCGTGCGCATCACGCCAGTCCGACTCGATCTTCGCTACGGGGGATAAGCGTTGTCTTTCGGCGCTCTCGACGACGCCGACCGCGTCCGAAATCGTGGCGAGGTTGAGTGGACGGGTTGTCTGTTTCGAGCAGACGATCGTCCGCGCGGTGTTGAAACTCGGGTTCGAGGACGTGCGCGCCCGCGTCGTGCCTGGCATGGCGTGCGACATGGCGCTGCGCTCCGCATTCGGCTCCGGCTTGCAGTCGACGTGGGCCAACGTCGAGAGCACATTGGCGGGCCACGTCACGAGTCTGCGAGCATCGTCCGGGGCGTTGCTCGCAACTTTCTAGGGGAGGGTCGGGCTCCGTCCGGGGCGCCGCCGGGCACTCGCCGTGATGTCTCACCAACTGCTGCGTTTCGTCGGGGATGTCTCACGAAGCGCAGCCCCTTGGCCTGGGGCAACAGTTCGTGAGATACGCTTGTTTCGCCGCGAAGTCAGCGCGGATCGTGTCTCACGAACTTCCGCACCCCGACAATGCGCCGCGCAGGGTCCTCCGGTGACGGAGGCGCTGCGCGGCGCTTCGCGTTTCGAAGGGTGGGGCCGGGGTTCCGGAGGACCGTCACCCCGGGCAATTTCATGAGCGCCGCACCGGGCATTGCCCGGCGCTCGTGGGCGACGAGACGACGCGCGTGTCTCCTGTAGCGCCCGACAAAGTCCGGCGCGGCAGCTCGCGTTAGCGGCGGCGGTGAAGCGCTCGGCGCTGAACCCCGGGGCGGGAGTGCCTCTCGCGCGGTCGTGCAGACGCCCGCAAGCCAGCCTCGACCGCCGTACACACGCCCGCAAGCCAGCACGGACCGCCGTGCAGACGTCCGCACGCCAGCCTCGACCGCCATGCAGACGTCCGCACGCCAGCTCGGACCGCCATGTAGACGCCCGCACCCCAGCTCGGACCGCCATGCAGACGTCCGCAAGCCAGCTCGGACCGCCGTGCGAGCGTCCGCACGCCAGCTCGGACCGCCGTGCGAGCGTCCGCACGCCCGATCCGCGCCGCTTGCGCGTCAGCCCGTGGGCTTCGTGTTCTTGTCGTCGGCAGGAGGCGCGTCTTCCGTCGTCGCGCGGGGCGCGTTGCGCTCCGTGTTGTCTTCGAGCAGCGCTTCGAAGGGCGCGAGCAGCTCGGCCACGCGCTCTCGCTCTGCCCCCGCGGGCGTGTGCGCGAGGAGCCACGTGAGGTCGTCGTGAACGCCGTTGAAGGCCGCGACGCAGCCGCTCCAGGCCCCGCGGATCTGAACGGCCCGTCCGCGGGGGCGATCTCCCGCGCCTTCGGGGACCTCCTTCGCCAGCGCCTCGGTCGTCTCGGCCACGCGCTTGATCGTCGCCGCGATGCCCACGAGCGCCACGTCGTCGGCGAGGGGCTTCGTCGCCGCGAGCTTCACCTGCGTGCGCCCGAAGTCGACCTCCCTGCGCAGCGTGTATTGGGTCTGCGCCGTTCCGTTGCCCGCGAGGAGCGCCCCGCGACACCGCCTCGCCGCCGCCGCCACCGCCGCGTCGTCGTCAGCCGCCTTGAGCGCGAGGAGCGCGTCGAGGCGCGTCTGCACGCGATCCCACACGTCGTCGAGGTCAGCCGCCGCGCTCTGGCCCGCGAGCGCGCCCACCAGCACCGCGATCGCCTCGCGCACACGCAGCTTGCTCATCGGCAGCACGCCCAGCGCCTCGACGCTCCGCTTGAGCGTCCCGTCAGCGCTCGCGAGCCCCTTCACGTCGACCGCGCCCCACGCCCCCTCCGAGAGGCTCTTCTCGAAGCCTACGAAGCCCTGCTCGGTCACAGACCCATAGCCGTATGACTGCCCCATCGTCGTCACCACATCTCCTCTGCGCTCCAAGGCGAACGCAGCTTCAACGTCGCCGCTCTGGGGCACGAGCGTCAACGGATTTCGGAGGGCTCTGTCACCCGCGGCTGTTGCGCATCGCGCGCGTCTGCTTCACCGCCGCGTCGCGCGCGAAGCGCTGGTACTCCATCGAGTCGACGGCGTACGCGGCCACCCTCCCCCGCGCGTCGAAGTGAACGCCCCACCCGTAGCGCTTGCCGAGCGCCGACGCGCGCAGACAGGGCTGCCCCTTCGAGAAGAACGCCTCCCACGTCGCGCCGCCTTCGGGGTGCTCCGCGGGGTCGAGTCCCTTCTTCGCGAGCTCCGCGGCGAAGAGCACCTGCGGCTGCGTGAACTCATAGCGCGACAGACACGCCATTTCGTAATGCACCACCGCCGCAGTCTTCACCCCGCGCCGCACGACAGGGACCTCGCCCGTCGTGGCAGGGCAATCTTCAGCGACCGCGATGAAGGTCGCGCAGGTGTCGAGGTCTTGCTTGTGATCCGCCATGTGCGGGTCGTCCCACGAGCGACGGCGCGTCGGCAAGTGTCGGGCGTGCGCACGGTGATACCCTCGGCGTCGCCATGACGCGCCACACGCAGCTCGCACTCACACTCTCGCTGACGCTCCTCGCGACGACGGCCTCGGCGCAGCGCCACGGCCGCGCGCAGCCCGACGACGCGTTGACGCCCATGCAGCGCGCGATGGCGTGCCGCTCGACGAC
>JBPOHC010000053.1:0-31389 GCA_052035985.1 Myxococcota bacterium
CCGCCGGGCCGCCACGAAGTAGCGAAACAAGTCCGCGATGCCGACTGCCTGAAAGTACTGAGGGTCGTTGCGCGCGATCAGGTTGATCTGGTGATAGAGGTCCATCACCGTGTTGTTGATCGGCGTGGCCGTCAGCAAGATGACCTTCTTGCGCGTCTGCGACTTCGCCCCGCAGCCCCCGTTCAGCGCCAGCAACTGCTCCAACGCCTCGTAGCGCTGAGAGCGCGCGTTGCGGAAGTTGTGCGACTCGTCGACGAGCACCACGTCGACCGCGGCGTACTTCACGGGGTCGAATTCTCCCATCGCGAGGCTCTCTTGCGAGAGCACCTCGGCCGCGATGGCCGACTCACGCAGGGTGCGCTCCCACATCGTGCGCAGCGACGCCGGACACACCACCAGCGCCTTCTGGCGCAGGTGGTAGGCGTAGTCCTCCAGGAGCTTCTTGCCGATCCACGTCTTCCCGAGCCCGACCGAGTCGGCCACCATCACGCCGTGGTACCGCTCCAGAATGCGCCGGGCCTTGTGCACCGCGTCCTCTTGAAACGACGCGAGCTCCACAGCAGAGCGCGTCCCAGCCGCCTCGGGAGTCTTCTCCAGATCCTCCTTGAAGTACTCGTAGAGCGCCTTCAGGTAGACCTGCCACGGCGTGTACTCCTTCGCTCCGAACTTCGATGCGTCGAGGATCTCGATGAGCTGAGCCTTGAAGTCGTCGCTCTGCTTCCAGTGGCGCTCGTACCAGGACTTCAGGTCCATGATGGCGCGCGCGCCCACCTCGCTCTTCAGGAGGTGCTGGTTGGTCGCAACGATGCTCGCGTTGGGCTCCCGATCGAACACCCAGGCCACGGTTTGCCGTGCGTCGGGGTCCTCCGCCTGGGCCTCGCTGGTCAAAAGCTGGTGAACGGTGTTGAGCTCGCTGTTGCTCGTGAGCCCCGCGCGCGTGAAATTGCTCGAGCCCACGATGGCGACCAGGGGCTTGATGCGATCTTCGAGGAGGAGCTGCTGGCCATCGCGAGGGCCATAGAACAGGTAACACTTGGCGTGCAGGAACCCATGCTTCCTCGATTGATGGCGCACCTCGACGCGCGGCTCACGCAAGAACTCGATCAGCTCGGTGACAAGCTTCACCTGCTCGGCGTTGTAGGTCCGCGCGTCGAGGTCAGCACGTAGGTTCGCGACGTCCACGCGTTCGAGGAGCTTCACCTCCTCGTCGCGAGCCTTCACGCCGAGGTCTTCGCCCGACGAGAGTTCCGTGCCGATCAGCAGCCGGAACTTCCGCAGTCGTCGCAGACCATCTCGCAACGTGCCGAACGCGCCGACGTTGAAATATGCAGTGGCGACATCGAACGCGTAGTGGTCGCGCGACGCGAGAAGATGGTTGAGCACCGCGCCCAACGTGGGCTCGCTGTTGTCGATGACATAGGGAATTCGCACGGTCACATCCCTCCCAGAAACGAAGATCTCGCGACCCCATCACAGCGAGAGAGTCTGGGGTCTAGGCTCTATTCACCGACGATATACGCAATGTCGTGGTTCTCGATCTGGCGTCGCACGAGCGTCGTGCTCACGTTGAATTCCCGAGCGATTTCGTCGAGCGCCTCTCGATCGATGGCGTCTCCGCGAACGCGCTCGCGAACCGCGCGAGCTGGTGCGAGCAGTTCGGCGGCGAATGCGCGCGCGACGCGTTGCGGACGCGACGCAGACTCAGTAATCAGGCGCTCGCGCTTGCCGAGCAACGCCATTCCCAGCGCGCGGGCCTTCAGAAAGCGCTGCGCCCTCGCCCCCCGGGCCGTGGGTAGAGCACAGGTCGCGACATCGTTGGCAGCCGCGTCGACCCACCCCTGAAACACCTCGTCTTCGCGCGTCAGTTCGAGCGTGTGCTGCGAGAGCAAACCCTTCGCTCCGATCGCATGATCAAGCGGCCGACCGACCACGGAGTCTGTGAGGTCGAGGACCTGATGACGGAAGTTCCGCGCCAGAGACCACCCGACCTGATAGGGGAGCTCGCACGCCTCCTCGGTCGAAAGCGCCGCGAGGGCGCGCGCATCGCCCAGGGGCCCTTCGATCCCTTTCCCTCGATTCAGCCGACGGGCCATCGAGATCGCCTCCACCCGAGCTTCAAGCGTGGCGGTTGACGAACCGACCTCGAGCGCCTCTCGCGCGAGCTCGCTTGGCAGCTCGGCGTCAATCCGAAGTAGGAAGTTCGCGAGCTCGTCGTCAACCTCCTCGGGGTCGTCGCCGTCGAGCCCCATCACGGCGGCGCGCCTCCTCAATCGAAGCGTCTCATCTTCAGCGCCGTTACGCTCGGCCCACATCGCTCGGAGAGTCACCGCATCGGTGTCGTCGCACCCGTCGAGTCGATCGACCACCGCCGACATGAGCCGCTTCAGTTCCGCGACGAGGACGCGATGAGATACCAGCCGCTCGAATCCCTCGATATAGCGCACAGGCGCGGAGCCCTGCGCGCGCTCATCGGGCGCCATGCTCAGCGCGAAGAGCCCCTCGTCCTCGCGTGTAATGGTCAAATCAGGCAGCGGAAATCCCTCTCGCGCAGCGAGAAGGTTGTGCCTCCGAAACCAATGTCGGTACGACGAGCTGCCGCGGGCGCTCTTCGTCTTGAGGTTCGGCGGCGCCGACTCCTCCAGAAGATAGTCCCAATTCGCCAGCACCCACTCCGCGACGGGCATCAATGGAAGGTAGACACCATCGCGCACCGATCCCGAACGGAGATCGGCAACTCGCGTGGCGACGTAGTCATCGCCCCGAATCACCCAGCGGCACCACGTCCGGCCGTGGGAGCGCACGGCTGCGCGAGGCGCGTCCAACCACTCCCATTCGAATCGCAACGAGTTGCTCATCGCGCCTTCGACTTCAGCGCTTCGAGGCGCTCCTCCGGGTCGGCGGGGATCTGTTCGGGGTCGAGGAGATACGCCTTGTAATAGCACCCGGGCGGGTCGGTGCGGTGCCGCGCCTCGAACACTCTCCCCTCGAACCAACCCCAGATGTACCGCGGCCAGCCGTTCGCCCGCATCTGCCCTGGTCGCTGGTCTGCGTCGAAGAGGGCGCTCGTGCACTGCGCACGGACGGCATCACGCAACAGCGACGTGAACTCGCGCCACCGATCGGCGGGGTACTCCGCACAGCGATACCCGTCGCTCCGCTGATGCGGCGCCTCCCCGTTGATGGGGTTCACGTAATCCTTGTGTTCGGGGCTGCCGAGGTACTCGACCTCGCTCGCTACCTCTTCGGCGGACCGTGCGTCCGTCGGCCAGGGGCCGATTGGGACCGGCTTCTTCGTGGGAGGGGTCTTCGAGCGGCGGGGCGTCATGGCAGGCGGTGGGGACGGTAGCAACGACGGCCGTGACGTTCGCACAGTTGCGCCGCGCGACGCAAGCGCGCCACGAGGGAGCGCCGCAAGGCGTTACCCGGTCTTCTTCCCGGCCTTCTTCTTCCGCGTGACGGCGCCCTTCGCGGCGGCAGCGCGGCGCACGTTGAGGAACCCCTTCGTCTGCGCGTAGCGCTTCGCGATGTTCGGGTCGTGCTTCTCCGCGAGTTGGAACTCCCCGCCGAGCTTCTTCATGTCCGCGAAGACGGCGTTCCACGCCGCGTCGGTCTGCGCGCGCACGTAGGCTTGCCACTGCTCCGACGCGTCGAGCTCCTGCGACCACGCCTGCGCCGCGCGCAGCGAGGCGGAGAGCGCGGTGGGGTCGGGCGCCCTCGCTCCGAAGTCCTCGCGGTACGTCGACGCGCCGAGTTCGCGCGCCACGTCGTCCGCGTCACGGACCTGCTGCGCCGTCGGAGCGAGCTTCCCGCTTCGCCCTCCCTTCGGCGGGGTGAAGCCCTTCGGGGGTGTGGGAGCGCCCTTCGCGGGGGCTGCGTCGGGGAGCGTCACCGCCGGGATCTTTCCAGCGGCCCCGCTCGCCTTCTTGGGAGCGGCTGCCTTCTTCGTCTTCGGGTTGGCCATCGTGACATTCACGCTACCGACCCTGGCGAACGCTCGTCAAGCGTCTTTCGCCCACCTCTGAAGGAGCATGAGCTGCTTCCGAGGTTCGCAGACCACGCCGAGATCATGGTCGACGATGGTTCGACCAACGAGGAGCCAGTTGGGAGCTCGTCGAGCAGCTTCGGAGGCTTCATGAGCGGTTCCTGAACCTCGTCGAGGAGCCCGATCACCTCCTCGTGCTGGTGGGAATCGTCGTCGAGCAGGCGTAGCACCTCGTCTCAGTGAGTCACACCATCGTGTAGCCAGCCTCACGCGCCTCCGCCTCGATGAGCGCCCAGGGGTCGCGCGGCGGTGCCGTCTTGCGCATCAGCGCGATCTCCTCCGGCGCGAGCCCGTAGAGTTCGCATACGTGCCACTGGAGCGCGACCTCCAGCTTGCAGATTTCGCCTCGCACCTCGCGCAGTTCTGCGCGGTGCTTTTCGAAGTCCTTCAGCAGCGTCGTGCGCCCCTCCCCAGTGGGGACGGTGCCCTTCGCCTTGCGCACCTCTTCGATGAAGCCCTCCCCGTCGAGTCTCCACAATCGATAGAGCATGCGAGATAGCTTATGGAGACTCGTGCGGTTCGAGAGGAACTTATCGAAAGCGGCATCACTTTTCCGCTGACGCTCGGTAAGTGCGAGGATCCGGTCGACCGTGATGGTAATCGCCTTTCGGATTGGAGGCGACGCCGTTGGAACAGGAAACTTCTCGACGAACGTCGTATGCATGCGGGACGTATCGGTTTTCCCCTGCGTCACACTGCGCGTGAGGTACCACCATCCGACAGAGGAGTTGAGAGCGGCCGCGACCACCTTGTCGCCGCTCGGAACGAAGTAGCAGGTGTTGTTCGCGAAGGCACCGCTCTCGTCGACTGCGAACGTACTACTGTAGGCGAGATCCATGTAGAGGATCTTTGGCTCGTCGAAGCGCTGGTAGTACGCGCAAGAACGAAGCTCCCACCAGAATTTCCCCTGGTCTCCTCGCTGTCTCAGCGCAGCCTCGTGGCCCTTCATCCACTTGTGTACTGATGGGTAGAATTTTTTAAAGAGCACCTCGGCCTTCCGCTCATCGGCCACATCGGCCCACGGCCACTCGACGTTTTCGCTGCTACCGAGAGCGATCATCCACTCGCCGTTCCAGGCTGCACGCCAACGGTCCACATGCCCGCCGCGAAGGAGTTTTCGAAAGATCTTCTGACACCCAGAATCTTCGGCCACCAGATGGTCGTGGGTCTCCGAAGGAATCAGGAAGGCATCGTTGAGCCCGGTCATCACGCCGCGAAAGGGCTTTGCTCCCACGTATTCCTTGAGACTGACACCGGCTGCTCGAATGCGATCCATGAGGGCCCCCTCGTCGTTCGCGACGAGATTCCACCCCTTGCTCAGGAGGCGCCCATACGGGACATAAACCTGATGCTCCAAGAGCCACTGCTCGAATTGATGCGGCCCATGTGCCTCGCGTTCGATCTTGCAGAAGGCGAGCGGCGTGGCCTCGGCGACTCCAGCGGGCCCTCCAATGCCCGCACCCCTGGCAGCTCGTTCCGCCACCAGGATGCATGGAAACGTGTCAGCATCGAAGATCTCCGGTGCATGTCCGAAGTCAACGAGCGCCAACGGGTGAAAGTGCTTCGGATTCGCGAGTGTCTCGCGGAGCTTCTCGGCGTAGTCGGCGCGGAACCACTTGTTCGGCAGCACCATGCCCAGGTGCCCTCCGCCGCGGAGCACCCCGCGCGCGCGGCCGATGAACGAGACGTAGAGGTCGGCGACCGGATCGAAGACGTGTTTGTGCACCACCTCGAAGAGCCCCTTGAGGGCTTTGAGCCCTTCCTGGCGGATCCACGGGGGGTTGCCGATCACGGCGTCGAAGCCCCGCACCTTCTCGCGCCGCTTCGCGCGGTAGAAGATTTCGGGGAACTCCAGCTCCCAGTGGAAGAAATGGTGAGCATCCGCGAGGTCGAGCGCCTCGGTGATGCGCTTCCGCGTCGAGGGATCGGCCTTCGAGAGGGCGGCGCGCGGGTCCTTCGCGTGGGCCATCTTTCCCGCGGTGCTGGTCGAGAGGAAGGCCACGACCGGGTGGTGATCGTTCACGCACTCGCTGGCCTTCACCACGACGAGGTGATGCGCGCAGTACACGTCGAGCAGGCGCTTGAGGGCGCTGAGCTCGACGAGGGCGCTCTGATATGCGGCGCGCGAGCGCTTCGCCTCGGCGGGCGTGAGGTCGGGCATGCGCACGACCTTGTTCATGCTCTCTGTGGCTTTCTGAAGAGAGCCGAAGTTGTCCTGGTCGAAGAGGCTCTGCTGCTTGACGGAGCTGGCCTCGCGCACGTCGTCGACCCACACGCCAGCGAGGGAATTGCCGCAGCGCAAGTGGTGGTCGAGGAGCGAGAGGGGCGCGCCGAGCGTGAAGCAGTGGAGCCACACGGAGACCTTCGCGAGCTCGACCGCCATGGGATTGAGGTCGACGCCGAAGATGCAGCGCTTGAGGATGAAGCGACGGAGCAGTGCGAGGTCGGTGAGCTGGTGCTCGTCGATGGTGACGCCCTGCTGCTCGACCTCGGCGAGGATGGTCTCGCGTGTGCGTTTGAGCTCCCCCTGAAGGATCGATCGGGGATGAGCTGCGAGGAAGTCGACGAGCTCGTCGGTGATCCAATCGATGGCGGTGACCAGGAAGTGCCCGGAGCCCATCGACGGATCGACCACGGTGAGGTCGAAGAACTCGTCCGCCAGTGTCGCAGCGTCGATCTTCTTCTGTCGCGCGTCTTCGAAGCGCGCGGCCATCTGGCGGAGATGCGCCCGCATCACGGGGCCGAGGGTGCGCTCGACCACGAAACGTACGAGGTGCTCGGGGGTGTAGAATGAGCCCGTCGCGTGACGCTTGTCGTCGGTGCTATCGAGCTTCACGGCGCCGCCGTCGAGCACAAGGCGGTGTTCGAGCAGCCCCTCGTAGATGGAGCCGAGCTGGCGTACGCCGAGGTCGCGGTAGTCGAGCTTGACGAGGCCGTGGGTGCGCGAATCGAGCGTGCGCGTGAGGGCGTCGAGGCCCTTCGCGAGCGCGAGGTCCTGGACCTTCCACGCGCTGAGGAAGCGACCGTTGCGCGCCTCGGCGCTGTCATCGTCCGCGGCGGGTGAGGTGACGAAGAGGCCGCCGTTGTAGAGCGGGACGTTCCGCGCCGGGTCGCCCTCTGCGATCGTCTTCGCGAGTTCGAGCAGGCGGTCGTAGAGCTCGGTACCGTGTTCGGTCCAGCGCCCGGCGAGACGGTCATCGACGGTGTCGAGGTGATCGCCCGCCGTTTCCGCGATCTCGTCACACATGCGGCGGAGGGAGCAGCTCAGATACCCGCGGACATCACGCACGGGCAGAAGATCGCCCGCCTCGGCGTAGAGCACGAAGAGGACGCGGTAGAGGAGCGTGAGGGTCCCCTCGAAGACCTCGCGGAGCCGGGCCTCGGAGAAGTCGGCCTTCTTCCCCTCCTTCGCGCGAATGGCCTCGACGAAGCCCCCAGCGAAGGCCGGGAAGACGCGCTCGTACACGCGCTTTTTGAGGTCTCGCTCAAGCTCCTGCGCGAAGGCGCGGCTCTCGTCGAAATACTCGTCGAGCGGGGCGGGCGCGACCTTGGCGCCGACGCCCCCGGCGGGCGCGCCGACGAACGCGTCACGATGAAAGAGCGTCCAGAAGTACTTGAAGCCTTCGAGGCCGTCGGATGCCGCGAGGATCTCCTCAAGGTCGACCTCGAAGTAGCTCATCGCGATGCTCTCGGCCCGTCGGCTGTAGAGCCTCCAGTGCTTCCCGTTGGTGACGACGCCCCATGAGACGCGCGACGCGTCGTCCTTGAGGAGGTGGACCGCGACGGCGATGGGGTCTTCGTCGGAGGTCTGCGTGTCGCGGATCTCGTCGATGCCGTCGAGCGAGCGGCCGTACGGATACGTGAGGCAGAAGCCGATGCGCGCGCCCGCGGGGTCGAGGAGCCAATAGTCGGGGTTGTCGCGCCGAGGATCGGCGGGCCCCTTGGCTTCGAGGAGCTTGAATCCAAGATGAGCGAGCGCGGGGACGAGGAGGCGGTCGCGGGCCGTCTGCTCGATGCGCCCGGCGAGCACGCTGCGCGCGTCGGCGAAGAGCGCCTTCATCGCACGGTGGGCGGCGCCGCGCTCGATGTCGGTGCTTCGATGCGAGAGGCGGTCCTCGAGGAAATGATCGCTGAAGAGCTTGTGGTTGTGGAACCAGTCGCGCGACCAGTCCGCGGACTGAAACGCGGCCAGCATCTTCTCGTGCTGCGCCGCGCCATCATCCTCCGTGAATGTGAGGCGGCGGAGGACGCGGAGCGCGACGCGAGAGGGCTTGCTGCGGTCGAGCGAGATGATCCACGGGCGCACCGTGGACTGACGATTTGAGCCCGCCAAAGAAAGCACCGTCTCCAACAGCGCGAGGTCGAGCGACTGGTAGTCGACGGTGAAGACGAGGAGGTAGTGGCCCATGCGCCGTCGAAACGCGCTCGCGATTTGACGGATCGCCTGAGAACCGGTGCGCGCCATTTCGAAGAGCCAGACCTCGACGTCATCGCCCTCACTGCTCCCCTTGCGCAGGGAGAGCTTCTCGACCCGGCGGATCGACCGCACGAGCGAGGGGTCTGTGATGCCGAGGTTCTGCGCGGTCTGCGCGATCACCGGCGCGGCGCCGTATCCGAGCCGGGCGAACAGGCCGCGAAGCGCCTCGGCGCCGGTCAGGTCGAGGACGTCACGCGAACTGATTTCAACGTCGAGCATGGGCCGCGGATCATAGAGACTGCGCTCGGGTCAGCGCCACATTCTAGCAATTCGTTACGGCGGCCACGGAACTCCCGCGGGAGGCAACAACCACGGCTGCACCCACTGGTGGATCTCGGGAACGGCGGTCACCGCGGCCTTGATGAGCAGGCGCTCGCGCGCGTCGGGCGGGTATAGGAGATACGAGCGCAAGATGCAGAGATACGGGCGGTCTGCATCGAGTGCGGCGCGGATTCGGTCGCGAAGATCACCCGGTACGACCTTCGAACCGATTGTTTGGAAGAAGAAGAAGCGCAGGTCGTTGAGTTTCTCAAGGCGCTCGCGCGCGAGACGATTCATCTCGAATGCGCCGAAGGTGTGGAGCGCCCGAGCGCTCTGCGGATCGCACTCGCACTCTCCGGTGAGGTGGTTCCACCGGAAGTGATCGAGGGGCTCGTCGCTGGTCGGATCGAGTTGTAACGGGTTGCCCTGCGCGTCGAACGGGAACCCCGAGCGCTTCGAGGAGTTGCAGTCGCGACACGCGGCCACGAGGTTGTCCCAGTCGAACATCCTCGCGGGGTAGTCGGACTTGGGCCAGACGTGATCGACCGTGGCAGCCTTGGGCGCCTCGCAGTACGCACACTTCTCCCGGCAGTACGCGCGGATCGCCCTGCACACGACAGGACCGACGGCTTTGTTTCGCCCCGTTCCAGCGACGAACGAGTTCCACCGGCTGGTGATCATCGTAGTGTTGGGCGAGAGGGTTGTAGCGCCGAGCGCACGCGCGGCGAGTTCAGCACGCACCGTCCCGTCGGGGATCGCGTTCACCAGCACGGGTCTCTGGAGTCGTATCATCGCACCGCCCCGACGCCGCTACACTCAGGCGGTCTTCTCAAGTCCATCGAGCGCCTTCTGAATGTACGCCTCGGCCTCAAGCCGTCGGCGGAACTCATCGATCGACTCACCGGGCGCCGTGAGGCTCCGCGAGAGTTGCGCTTCGAGGCTATCGAGCCGCTCGCGCTGCTCCTTCGTGAGCTTGCCGAAGCTGCGCTTCGAGGAGAGCGCGCGGTACTCCTTCACGAGCGATGCGGTGTCCAGATCGACCGTGTCTTCGAGTCCGAAGAGGTCGCTGGTGAGGATCGCCTCGGCCCGCCAGCCACGCACCGACCCCACGGGGGTAGCGACTCCGACGCTGCTCCCGTCTCCGCTCGGCTTCAAGACGAAGATGCCCGACTCACTCGCGGCCTGCGCCACGAAGGGGCTGTGGCTCGACACGATGAACTGTACGCGGGGGAACACCGTCTGGAGCAGCGAACCGATGCTGCGCTGCCACGAGGGGTGAAGATGCGCGTCGACCTCGTCGATCAGCACGACCCCCTCGGCCCTCACCTGCCTCCAGCGTCGTCCTCCGAGCGTCGCCTCTGAGAGGAGCTTCGCAAGCTCATGCGTTTCGGCGAGGTGTCGCAAGATGTCGACGACGAGCGCGAGAAAGCTCCGGTACCCGTCGCTCAGTTCCCCCAGAGAGACCTTCTGCTGGCCCGCGGTCGTGAAGTGCACGCCTGCGGAGCTGACACGATCGAGCTTCACCGCGCCGGGCAGGAGTGAGTTAATGATCTCGAAGACCGCCTCGAACGTGCTGAGGTCTCGTTTGCGATCCTCGTTGTCGTCGTCGTGCGCGCGATGGTGGAGCTCCCTCAGCCACGGCTCGCATTGCGTCATCGCGATCGATTCGCGAAAGAGCGACGCCACGCGAAACTGCCTCGCGAGTGTCAATCCCGTGGTGGCCTCCGAGCTCCCCCCCGAGAGACGCCGAAAGGGACCGTATCCGCAGGCGAACCATCCCCGCCGCTTCACCGAGTAGACACTCTTCAGAATCTCGGCCTTGTGGTAGGAGCTCAGCACGAACTGAGGGGTGTCGTAGGCCTCGCCGTGGAGCTCGATCGCCTCGTCCGGCGTGACGTTGATGCGAGCGACGAACGGTCCCTTCTGCGTGCGATCGGCAATGTCCTGTCCCCCCTTCGCGATGCTTGCGCGGAGGACTCCGTGACCGTCATCGCTCCGATGGCGCACCCACCCCACAGGGGTATGGAGCTGCGCCCAAGCAGTGGGACCGATCAGTGCGATCGCCATCGCCTGGAGTGCAGTGGTCTTGCCTGTCGCGTTGGCGCCGAGCAGCACGTGCCAGCCCGCGCGTCCTCCTTCGGAGTCCTCGGGGAAGTCAAACTTCGCCTCCTCGAAGCACTTGATGCCCGTGATGATGAAGGACTCGAGGTACATGCTCGGTGACTCCGCGCGTGGTCGCCGGACGAATGACGCCGGACGGTATCACGGGGCCGCCCGTCGAGAACCAGCAGCTCTCACCACCCGCCGCTACTTCTTGAACGCGAGGAGCACGGCCGCGAAGATGAGCGCGAACGAGAGCGCGTAGCGCGCGGTGAGCTTCTCGCCGAGCCAGAGCCACGAGAAGCCCACGAAGACCACGAGCGTGATGGCCTCTTGCATCACCTTGAGCTGGTAGGCCGAGAGCACGCGGTGCCCGATGCGATTCGCGGGCACCTGGAGCGTGTACTCGAAGAACGCGATGCCCCAGCTCGCGAGCACCGCCACCCACGTCGCGAGGCTTCTAAAGCGCAGGTGGCCGTACCACGCCGCGGTCATGAAGAGGTTCGAGAGCAGGAGCAGCCCTGCGGTCTTCCACGCGTCGCTCATGCGCGGAGCGATGCCACGGCGGCGAGGCCGGGGTCACATAAGCGACGGAGGTTCAGCCCGCGGGCTCGTTGACGAGCGGTCCTGCGACGAGGGCCACCTCGCCGGGCTGAAGCACGCGCAGGGTCATGCCCGCGAAGGTGATGCGATCACCGGGTTCGAGGAGCACGGGGTCGGTCACCTTGCGGCCGTTGCGAAAGGTTCCGCCGCTCGATCCCATGTCGCCGACGAACCAGCGGCCGTCGGAGCGGATCACCGCGGCGTGGCGCTTCGAAACGTTGCCCTTGGCGAGCACGACGTCGTTGCCGGGGATGCGGCCGATGATGACCTCGCGCTTTCGGAGCGGGTACACGTAGGGGTGGATCCACTCGGTGTCGAAGACCACGAGGATGTCCTCTGCGGCGGCCGCGATGCGGTACCGCGGCACGGTGAGGAGGGCGTCCTTCTGGCGGAACTTCCAGTCGGCCCAGTCGGAGCGGAAGCCCGTCATCATCTCGCCCGCGACGGCGGGGAGGTCCCACGGCGTAGGCGACTCGGGGACCCAGAGGAGGTTCCCTTCGCGCCGCGTCGGGACGTAGACCAGCATCTCGCCCGCGGGGAGCCACACGGGCCACGCGCCCATCACCCAGAGATCGAGCAGCGCGCTCCACGGCGAGGGCTCGTCGTCGTCGCGGGCCAGCCACGCGAGCTCGTTGCGCGCGATGCGCATGAAGGGCGGATCTTTCACGGGGGCGCCGATGCAGAGCGCCCCGGCGCGAGAGAGCGACTCGTTGAGCGCGACCTCGAGCTCCTCCTGCGACGTGCGGATGTCGTCGTCGGACTCCATCCAGCGCGCGGCGTTGACGCGGCGGAGGGCCTCCTGAAACTTCCACACGTCCTTGCTCCCCCCGGCCTTGCTCCACGCGGAGAGGAAGCGGTTGCAGAGGTCCTCGGCGCATCGCGTGACGGTGCACTTCGGGGGCTTGATCTCGGGGTCGGCCTTGGCGAGGCAGCGTCCGAACTGCGCGACGAGGCCCTCGGCCTTCGCCGCAAGCTCTTCGTCGGAGGCCGCGCCGGGGTCGAGCCAGCGTGCGGTCTCGACCTTCTCGATCAGCGCTTCGATGCGTGGGTTCAACTCAGGGCCTCCGCCTCCCTGCGCGCGAAGGCGACCACGCGCGGGCGACAGCGTCGACACATATCACCGCCGCGCCTCGTCTCGCTACCTCACCGAGAGGCCATGCGCACGGTCACCCGCTCGGGGTGCCGATCGCTCTCGAGGTGGATCTCGCTCGGCCGCAGCGCGCGGCGATCGAGCTCGCGGAGCACCACCCGCAGCCGTGTGAGCTTCGCGCGGTAGGGGCCCCGACCGAGCCACACGTGGGCGCCCCCCACCACGATCGAGAGGTCTCCCGTGGGCTCGCAGTGCACCTCGTCGACGCGCATCGGAGCTCCCACCGCGCTGGCCTCGACGTCGGCCAGGAGCGCCAGGGCGTCTCGCACGGCCTCCCTCGCGCCCGCGGGGTCGCGTTCGAAGCTCTCGCGGTCGACGCCCGTCACCACGGGCAGATCCGAAGGATCGGAAGGGACCGCGCGCTTGAAGAGCGTCCCGTCGGCGCCCACGAGGTACATGCCCCCCGCGGAGACGAGCGCCACGGCGGAGCGCTCTTCGACGAAGACCTCGACGTGGCCCGGGAGCCTCCGCGTGACGCGCGCGCGGCTCACCCACGGCAGCGCCTCGATGGCCTTCGCCGCGACCTCGCAGTCGATCGAGAGCACGTTGCGCTCGGGGGAGATTCCCGCTGCGCGCAGCACCTCGGCGCGAGACGTGTGTTCGGCCCCGGTGACCATCACCTCACGCGCGTTGAAGCGGTCGGTGGTGACGAGCCAGCGGTGACCTTCACGTCCGCCGAAGCCCATGAGAACAAGCACTCCGATCGCAGACGCGATCGACGCGAAGGCCCTCAGTCGCGCACCGAGCGCGGCGAGCTTCTGCTTCGCGCTCACACGTCCGCGGGCCTTCTTTCGCCGCCCCGTGACGGGCTCGCAGGTCTCGACGGGGATCTCCGCGGGATCGACCTCGGGCAGCGACGAACGCAGATCAGGCGCCACGCTCTTCGCCCCGGGCGGAACCGTCTTCGCACCCGGAGGAACGCTCTTCGCACCCGGAGGAACGCTCTTCGCCCCAGGGGGAACGCTCTTCGCGCCCGGCGCGACGCTCTTCATCCCAGGCGGGACGCTCTTCGCGCTACGCGGCGCGGGCGCGGGGGTTGTTCCCTCTGCGCGGAGCGATCGGTTGGCGCGAGGACGCGTCGCGGCGGCTTCGGAGCTCATCGGTCTCGACGTGCAGTACCACCGCCTCCGTCCGCGTTAGGAATTCTCCGCGAACGATGTCCGCGGCGTGCCTCCGCTTGACGCAGGTCGCTCGGGCGTGATGCGTTCGCGGCCGGAGAGCGCGTTGAAACACCTACCCGGAGGCTTCGGTTGATCCCTTCTCGCATCCTCGGAACCTCGTCGCTGCTGCCGGGCCCCGCGGTGCCCACGAGCGACCTGGCGAAGGCCCTCGGCGGCCGTGACGCCGCGGACCTCGAACGCAAGACCGGCATCGCGTCGCGCCACTGGATCACCCCCGGCACGCCCGCTTCACAGCTCGGCGCCGCGGTGCTCAAAGACGCCCTCGACCGCGCTGGATTGGCCGCCACGGACCTTCGTCGCGTGATCTTCGTGAGCACCAGCGGCGGCGACATGCTCTGCCCCGCCACGGCCAACGACGTGTGCCTCGCGCTCGGCCTCGACGGCACCTGCGACTGCTTCGACGTCAACAACGCGTGCATGGGCTTCCTCTCGGCGCTCGACATCGCGACGCGCTCGGTGGCCACGGGCCTCTCGCCCATCGGCGTCGTGGTGGTCGAGACGCTCTCGCCCTTTCTCTCGCCCGAAAACCCCAGGCCCTACCTCGTCGTGGGCGACGCGGCGGCGGCGGCCGTGATCGGCCCGGGGCGGCCCGGCGAGGGCGTGCTCGCCTTCAGCGCAGGCAACCGCGGCAAGCTCAACGGCAGCGTCACCATCGGCCACCCCGGACTCACGGGAAAGCGCGAGCTCATCCAGTTCGGCGCCTCGCACGAGGAGCTCACGGCCTTCGCCACGGCGGCCCTCAAGGAGAGCGCTGACATCGTGCTCCGCGAGGCGGGCTGCACCCTCGACGACGTGGCCTGGGTGCTCACGCACCAGCCCAACGGGCGCATGCTCGAGCGCATCATCGCGCACCTCGGAGTGCCTGAGAACAAGGTCGTTCCCGTGGTGCAAGACATCGGCAGCGTGGCCGCGGCGTCGATCCCCGTGAGCCTCGACCGGCTCATGCGGACGCGCGACGTGAAGCGCGGCGACAAGGTGCTCATCGCGGGCGTCGGCGCGGGCATGTCGTACGGCGCGATGCTCTACCAGGTGGCGCCGTGACGGAGCTCTCACGAGGCGCCCGGGCCGCTCGCACCGCCTGGATCACCTGGTGGAACGCGATGCGCCGCTACCACCGCTACGAGGTCGTCGGCGCCGAGCACCTCTCGGCCGCGCGGCCCGCGCTCATCGTGGGCTACCACGGACGCCCCATCGCCCACGACCTCTGCATGCTCCAGATGTGGGAGTGGGAGCGCTCGGGCGACATCCCCCGCGCCTTCATTCACGGGGCCTTCGAACACAACCCCGTGCTGCGCGCGGTGATCGACGGCGTGGGCTTTCTCACGGGCGACGAGGGTCAGCTCCGCGAGGCCCTCTCGCGCGGAGATCTCTTGATGGTCACGCCGGGCGGGACGCGCGAGGGCTGCCGGAGCTTTCGTCACCGCTACGAGGTCGACTGGGGCAACCGCCGCGGATACCTCAAGCTCGCGATGCGCCACAAGCTCCCGATCATCCCCGCGGCGGCGTCGGGCGTCGACGACATGTTCATCGGCCTCAACGACGGCGACGTGTGGAGCCGACGGCTCCGCGTCCCGCTGAGAATGCCCGCGTGGGTGGGCGTCGGACCGCTCGGTCTGTGGCCGCTCTCGCCGCCCTTTCCCGTGAAGGTCACGCAGCACATCGGGGCGCCCATCACGTCGCACCTCGACCCGGCGATGCGCGCCGACGACCCCGCCGCGCTCGAAGCGCTGCACCGCGAGGTGACGTCGGCCGTGCAGCGGCTGCTTGACACCGCGCGCGGTCGACCGCTTGATTCGTCGCCGCGAAGCGCGCGATGACGACGTGGTCAGTGATCCTCGGGGCCTCGACTGGAACGGGCGCTGCCATCGCGCGCGCCGTCTCCGAGCGACCCGGCCTCGACGTGTTCGGCGTGCACCGCGGACGGCACCGCGAGTCTGCCGCCACGGTGCAACGCGACGTCGAGTCCGTGGGCCGACGCTGCGTCTTCTACGAGGGCGAGGCGGGCACCGCCGACGCGGCCGCGAAGGGGGCCGACGCGCTCCTCGAAGCCGCGGGGCCGCGCTGCGTGAAGCTCTTCGTGCACTCGCTCGCCAACGCGTCGCTCGGTCGCCTCGCGTCGGGCGACGACGAGCAGCTCACGCCGCAGCACTTTCAGAAGACCTTCGACTCCATGGCGCACTCGTTCGTGTACTGGGTGCAGGCGCTCCTCGCGCGCGACCTCCTCGCGCCCGAGGCGCAGCTCCTGGGGCTTTCGAACCCCCTGGTCGACTCGCTCGTGCGCAACGGCGGGCTCATCACCGCCACGAAGGCCGCGCTCGAGGTCTACGTGCGCCACCTCGCGTGGGAGCTCGGGCCCCGCGGACACCGCGTGAACCTGCTCAAATTCGGCGGCGTGCTCACGACGGCCTCCGAGGTGACCTTCTCGGGCGAGGCGGGCGTGGCGCTGCGCGAGGTGCTTCCGCGCGTGATCCCCGCGGGTCGCATGGTGACGCTCGAGGAGGTCGCGCGCTTCGTCTCGGTGCTCGCGGGCGACGACGCGCGGTGGTTCAACGGCGCCACGATCGACTTCACGGGCGCGCAGACGCAGAGCCTCTTCGACGCGCTCATCCACCCTGACAGAAGGTGAAACCCACCAATGGCCGCATCGCCCGACCTCACCGCCGCGCTCACGCCCGAAGCCCTCACGGCGCTGCGCGCGGCGTACTCCGCGCCCTTCATGCTCGAAGCGAGCCGCCGCGCGGTGGCCTTCCCCCACCCGGCCTCGGCGCCCTACGTCGAGTCGGTGATCAAGGGCTTCTACGACGCCGCGCGCATGGCCCCGCGCGACCGCGAGCGCGTGCTCGTGGCGCTCCTCGCGTCGCAGTCGAACGCGCCGTCGCTCCTCCTCGCGGTGCACCTCTACTGGGGTCTCATGGAGGGCCTCTCGGTCGCCGACCTCGCCGACACGCTGGGCCTCTCGGGCGTGTACACCGGCCTCGGGCACTACACCGCGGGGCTCAAGACCCTGCGCGTCACGCTCGACGCCCTCGTCGACCTCACTTCGAAGCCCGACGCGAAGCTCGACGCCGCCGCCGTGGTGGGCGCCCTCAGCGCCTCGCCGAAGCTCTCCTGACGATCGATCGCCCGAGATTGCGCCCTCCGCCGAGGTCGCCGATATACTCCCCTCTCCGCGCCCGCAACCCTCTCCACGCCACCGGAGCGTTCCGCCGTGATTTCACGCTCAAGAGCCCTTGCTTCGATGCTCTGCGCGCTGCCGCTCCTCGCGAGCTGCGCCGCCGCCGACCCCGCGCCTCCGCCGCCCGACGACGTGAGCACCGACAAGTCGCCCACCGACGACACCGCGCCCGACGTGTCCGAGATGGACGCCGACGACGTCGCCCCGCCCGAGGACCGCGCGCCTGACGTCACCATCGACACCGCGCCCGACGTCATCGCGCCCGACGCCACGATCGACGTGAGCATCGACGTCACCCTCGACGTCGCGCCCGACATCGCGCCCGTCGACGTCGCGCCCGACACCGCGTGCCGCACGCGCTGCTCGGGCTTCTGCACCGACCCCGAGACCGACGTCCACAACTGCGGCCTCTGCGGCAACGACTGCACGCTCCGCGCGGGCGTCGACGGCTCTCGCGTCACGTGCGCCGCGGGCCGCTGCGTGTTCACCGGCGCGTGCCTGCCGGGACGCGCGAACTGCTCGGGCAACCCCGACGACGGCTGTGAGGCCGTGGTCACCACCGCGGCGCGCTGCGGGGCGTGCACCAACACCTGCCGCGACCCGACCCCCAACTGCGGGATGATGGCGGGCGCCCCCGGCGGGTACGCGTGCACGAGCGGCTGCGTCGCGCCCGCGAACCAGCGCTGCGGCTCGTCGTGCGTCAACACCATGTCCGACCCGCTCAACTGCGGCGCGTGCGGAACGGTGTGCCCCTCGGGCCTCCGCGGCACGCCCGCGTGCTCGATGGGTCGCTGCACGCTCACGTGCCTCGCGAACTACGGCGACTGCGACGGCGTCGCGACCAACGGCTGCGAGACCATCGTTTCGAACAACGTCTCGAACTGCGGGATGTGCGGCAACGTCTGCCCGCCCGGCCCCGGCGCGACGCCCATCTGCTCGGCGGGCGCGTGCACGATCACCTGCGCCGCGGGACAGGGCAACTGCGACGGCAACGCGGCCAACGGCTGCGAGACCGACACGCGCGCCTCGACGATGAACTGCGGCGTCTGCGGCAACGCCTGCCCCGCGCGCGCCAACGGCACGTCGGCGTGCGTGTCGAGCGCGTGCACCGTCACCTGCAACGCGGGCTTCGGCAACTGCAACGCGCTCGTGACCGACGGCTGCGAGGCGCCGCTCATGGCCGATCCGCTCAACTGCGGCATGTGCGCGCGGCGGTGCACCGCGGCGGCCAACGCGTCGGCGTCGTGCGCGATGGGCGTGTGCGGCATCACGTGCCTCGCGGGCTACGGCAACTGCGACGGCAACGGGCTCAACGGCTGCGAGTCGACGTTCAACACCGACCCCCGCAACTGCGGCGCGTGCGGAAACGCCTGCCCCACGGCGACCGGCGCCACCCCCTCGTGCTCCGCGGGCCGCTGCGGCCTCACCTGCGCGACGGGCGCGGGCGACTGCAACATGAACCCCGGCGACGGCTGCGAGACCGACATCACCATGTCGAACACGCACTGCGGCGCGTGCGGCGTGGCGTGCAACGCGCCCTCCGACGGCCGCGCGCAGTGCATGGCGAGCCGATGCGTCGTGACCTGCAACGCGGGCTTCACGCTCAGCGGGACCATGTGCGTCCGCGCGGCGCCCATGAACGTCTCGCCGCCGAGCGGCGGCATCGTGACGAGCCGCAGGCCGCGCTTCACCGTGGCCCTCCCCTCGGGGCAGTCGGGCGCGCGCGTCGAGATCTGCGGCGACCGCGCCTGCACGTCGGTGGCCTCGACGATCACGCTGACGGGCGCGAGCGGCAACGCCACCATCTCGCTCACGCCGGGCACGTACTACTGGCGCTCGACGGGCCTCATCGCGGGCTCGCCGGTCACCTCGGCGGGCATCGTCACGGAGTTCACCGTGAGCGCGGGCGCGACGGCCGCGGCGTCGGCCTCGTGGGGACCCATCCTCGACGTGGGCGCCGACCGCTTCGCGGACCTCATGGTGGGCGTCCCGTCGAGCCTCTACGCGCAGCTCTGGACCAACACCTCGGGCACGCTCTCGTCGTCGCTCTACACCACGCGCTCGGGGTCGAGCTCCTTCGGCACGTCGGTCTCGTCGGCGGGCGACATCAACGGTGACGGCTACATCGACGCGGTCATCGGCGCGCCGACGATCAACTCGGTGAGCGTGTATCACAGCAACGGCTCGACGCTCGCGCCCGCGGTCACGACGACCATCACGGCGCCCGCTGGCGTCACGCGCTTCGGCGCCTCGGTCTCGTCTGCGGGCGACGTCAACGGCGACGGCTACAGCGACGTCCTCGTCGGCGCGCCGGGGAGCAACCGCGCGTTCCTCTACTACGGCACGGCGACGGGCGTGAACACGGCGACGCCCGTGTCGCTCAACCCCTCGGGCTCGGCTTCGAACTTCGGCGTCTCCGTCGCGGGCCTCGGCGACGTGAACGCCGACGGCTACGCCGACGTCGCGGTCGGCACCGACGGCGCGAGCATCGTCTACGTGTGGTACGGCGGCGGCGCGGGCCTCGGCGCGACCCCCACGGGCATCTCCGCCCCCGCAGGCGCCAACGGCTTCGGACGCGCCGTCGCAGGCGCAGGAGACGTCAACGGCGACGGCTACCCCGACGTCATCGTGGGCGCCTACAACTCGGCGACGGCGTACGTGTTCCTCGGCGGTGCGACGGGCCTCACGACGTCCCCCGCCGCGACGCTCTCGGGCGGCGGATCGCAGTTCGGCATCTCCGTCGACGGCGCGGGCGACACCAACGGCGACGGCTTCGGCGACGTGGTCGTGGGCGCGCCCGGCGCCGACCGCGCGTACGTGTTCTTCGGTCGCACGGGCGGCGCGTCGCCCACGCCCTCGGTGACCATCACGCCGACCTACACGGGCTACCAGTTCGGCACCGCCGTGTCGGGCATCGGCGACTTCAACAACGACGGCTACACCGACATCGTCGTGTCGTCGCTCAGCCGCTCCGTGCAGATCTTCCGCGGCAGCGCGACGGGCCCGGTGCTCAACTCGACCTTCATCGGGTCGACGTCGTTCGGCACCTCGATCGCCGCGAGGCACGTGAGCCTCGTCCGCCCCCGCTCGTAGCGCTCTCCCTCCGCGCGCCTGAGGCGCTCAGGCGCGCGCGAGTCCTACCCGCCGACGCACCGCTTCGAGGTCGTCCTCGTACCACTCCTCGAAGGGAACCACGAAGAGGTTGGGCACCGCCGCCGCCGTGCGCCATCCCCGCGCGATCTCGCGTGCGAGGCGCGCGGGGTCGCCGTAGCGCAGCGCGGTCACGGGCGCGCTCAGCATCGCCAGCGCGCCGAAGGGCTCGCCGAAGTTGCGGAGGTTGAACGCCTGGAGCCCCATCTCACCGTGCGCGTCGATCCCGAAGTCGAGGAGCACGTGGTGAAAGTCATGCACGCGGCAGAAGCGCAGATACTCCCAGTGGTGCTCGAAGGTCTCCGCGAGCTCGGGCAGCTCCGAGAGCTGCGCGTCGGGCTCGGCGCCCGTGCGAAACAGCTTGCCGAGCGCGTGGCCCAGCGTGTTCGCGGGCAGCCGCGAGAGGGCCTCGACGTCGACCTCGCGACGCGTGAGCGCCTCGAGGTGCACGCGCTCCTCGGGCGTGAGGTCCTTCAGGATCCTCGCGTACGCGCCCCGTAAGAGGCGCGTCTCGGCGAAGGCGTGGAAGATCAGCATCGCCCCGCCGAAATCGAAGGGGTCGTAGACCAGCCGCGCGGCGCCTCGAAGGGCGCCTCCCAATCGGAACATGAGCGTCCGCTCCTCGGGCCGCGAACGTAGGCCAACGTCCGCGCAGGCGTCAACGCCGGGTGCGGAGCGCGACGAGCCCCGCGCCCGCGTCGATCGCCTCGACGCGATCGCCCCCCGGCACGCAGCGCGCGATGAGGGCGAGCTCCTCGCGCACGAAGGCGCGGCGCACCGAGACCACCGCGTCGTGCACGAAGACCCGATCGAGCGTCGCCACCGCGCCGAGCGCCGCCACGCCGGTCACCGCCGACACCGAGCGCGCGGCGTCGACGAAGAGCACCGCGGGCGCGAAGCGCAGGGCCTCCGCGAGAAAGCCCGCGACGGCCGCGGCGTCGAGGTGGTGCAGCGACTGCGTGCACGTGATGACGTCGACCTCGCCGGACGCCACGCCCGCGCCGAGATCGAGCGCGTCGAGCACCGAGAACTCCACCGCGAGCCCGTCACGTCGCGCGCGCGCCTCGCCGATGCGGAGGTACTCGGGCCTGAGGTCTGACGCGACGACGCGCATCGGGCGCCCCGCGGCGCGCGCGTGCGAGGCCAGCGCGAGCGGAAATCCCCCGTGCCCCGAGGCCACGTCGAGCACCGTCGCGGACCCCGACGGCAACAGCGGTTCTAGCAGGTCGATGAAGCGCGCGTAGCTCCCGAGCGCGCGGTTGAACCAGTCGACCGCGCGGATCACACGCTCCCTTCGCGCCTCGGGCAGAGACGGGTCGTCGACGTGCTCACCCTCCGTCGTCGGGAGATTCGCGTCAGCCCACGACGCGGCGGCGACGCGCCACCCCGAGGTGCGTCCCTTCGCAGCGACGCGAGCGCGGTGTTCGGTGACGAGGGCACCCGCGAGGGCACACGCGCGAGCGCGTCCTGCGACGGGGTCTCGCGCGCAGAGGTCGAGCGCGTCATCGAGGTCGCGTTGATGCGCACGCGTGAGCGCGTCGGCAACCTCATCGCGCAGCGGCGCGAGGTCGCGCATCGCGAGGGGCTCGGGCACCAGCCGCGTGGCCTCCGCGGCGGCGCGCTGGAGCGTCCACGAGAGGCGCGCGCGGGCGTCGTCGAACGCGGTCATCTCAGCCGGGGACGCGGAATGACAGGCAGTAGAAGAAGCGCGTCGCCTGCTCGGCTTTCACGTCGACGGCGCTCGCGGGGACGTGCTCCGTGGGGCAGTGCGGGTTCGGCTCGTAGAACGTGACCGCGCGAAACGCGGCGCGGTGATAGAGCGAGTGCGAGCGCTCCCGATCGAGCTGCTCGTCGATGACGACCACGAGCGCGCCGGGCGCGGCGACGCGGGCCATCTCGGCGAGCGCGGTCGCAGGATCGCGATAGCCGCCCACGCCGCCCGCATCGAAGACGCGGTCGAAGATCCCGTCGGCGTAGGGGAGCGAGTGGGCGTCGGCCATCACGAAGCGCACGCGTCCGTCGCCCGGCGCGTATTTCGGGTCACGCGCGAGACGGTCGCGCATCACCGACGACATGCCCTCGGAGAGGTCGAGCGCCCAGTACTCCACGTCGAGCCCGCGCGGCAGTCGATCGCGGATGAGCGGGAGGTTCGCGCCCGTCCCAGCGCCGACTTCGAGGATGCGCACGGGACTCCCGTCGGCGTGCGGACGCAGCGACCCGAGGTCGAGGCGGCGGAGGTAGAACTCTCGCAGCGCGTCTTCGGATCCCTCGGTCTGCACGAGCGGAATGACCCACCGCATCGCCGGGTCGTGGAGCGCCGCGAAGCGGTCGTAGATGAAGCGCAGGAGGCGGTCGTTGCCGCGCACCAGGGCCTCGCGATAGAGCCTCGCGACGCCGTCACGAACGGGCCACCGCGCGCTGCACTTGAGGCACCGCAGCGCGTCGCCCTCGTCGGTCAGCGAAGCGCCGCACCGGACGCCTCCGTGGCGCTCGGGACAGCGCAGAAGCAGCAGGTCCTCGGCCCTCGGCCTCACGCCTTCGCGGCCCCCTCCGCGAGGAGTTCGCGGACACTGGCGAGGTCGTGGGCGGCCTCCATCGCTGCGAGGCGCTCGGCGGCCCACTGGAGCTCCGCGCGACGATCCGCGGCGGGGTCATGGAGCGCGAGCTCGCGGCGGAGGTGCACCTCCTCGTAGGGCATGTTGAGCTCCCTCGCGAGCTTGAGTCCGCGGCGCCACGTGGAGAGGGCGCGCGAGGTGCTCCCCGCGAGGAGCTGCCGCTTGCCCTTGTGCAGCAGGTTGGCCGGTCGCGCGAACACGAACATCCACGCGAAGACTTCGAACACCTTGCCGACCTCTTCGGCGCGCGCGAGGAGCTTCGCCCGCTCCTCACCGCCGCTCTTCTCGGCGAGGGCGTTGTACACGTACGCCACGCCCGCGATGGCCGGCTGCGTGCCGTAGACCACCGGGCGCTTGCGGAGCATGTGGTCGAGCGCGCGGTCGGCGGCCGAGCGTGCGCCCGCGTCGTCGCCCGACTGAACGCGAGCGAGCGCGAGGACGCCGTAGCTCCAGATCGTTTCGAAGCTCGTGGCCTTCGCGTCGACCCAGGCCACGTTCTTCTCGAGGATCGCGATGGCCTCGCCGGTGCGACCGAGGCGCACGAGGGCCTGCGCCTGCTCGATGCGCCCCCAGCACGTGGTCTGCTCGTCGTTGCGCTGCGCCGAGGCGCGCGTCGACTCCGTGGCGAGCGCGAGGCTCTCGGCGAAGGTGCCGCAGTAGAAGAGCTTGGCGCCGAGGATGAAGCGACACTCCTCGAGCTGTCGGCTGTCGCCCACGAGCTTGCAGAGCTCGACGCCGCGGCGGAGGGCCTCCTCGGCCTCGGCCCAGCGGGCCTCTTGAATGCGCGAGACGCCCGCGCGCGAGAGGCAGTACGCGAGCGTGCCGGGGGAGTTGAGCGTCTCGGCGATGTCGAGGGAGCGCGCGGTCCACGCGGCGCCGATGGAGCGCATGGGCGTCGCGGCGAGCATCACGGCCATCATCGCGAGGCCGCGCGCGAGGGGCGACGAGGGCGGCAGCGACGAGGCGACGTTGATGTTCCGCACGCCGCAGTAGAACGCGCGCATCGGGTCGTCGCCGTAGAGGAACACTTCGAACATTCGGAAGAGCGAGTTGGCCGCCTCGAGGCCGAGCTTCCCTTCGCTCTTCGCCGCGCTCGGAAAGACCGACCGCGTCACGCGCACGAGCACCTGCACGACGAGCCCGAGGGCCCACGCCGCCGTCGACGAGGGAAGCGGCGCGCCGCAGTACGCCAGCGCCCGCTCCGCGTGCTCGCGGCAGCGGGGGATGTCACCGAGGCGCAGGTACGCCTCCGCGAGCGAGCTCTGCCAGTGGGCGCTCCGCACGGGGTCGCCCGCGACGCCCTCGCGGCCGTGCAGCGTGACGGCCTCCTGAAGGAACGCCACGGCCTCGCGGTTGGCGAAGGTGTCGAGCGCCTGCACGCCCGCGAGGTCGAGGTACTCGATCGCCTTCGGCAGCACCGCCGACTGCGTCCAGTGGTGGGCCAGCGCGCGGTACTGGAACGCGCGGTCTCCCTTGGCCTCGCTGCGATGCTCGATGGCCTCGGCGACGCGGCGGTGCAGCGCGCGGCGGCGCTCCTCGGGGAGCCTGAAGTACGCGATCTCGCGCAGGCGGTCGTGCACGAAGCGGAACTGCCCGGGCATGCGCTCCTCGAGCACCTGGCGCTCCAGCAGCGTGCGGATCGCCTCGAGCCACGCGCTCTCGTCGAGCGACGCCTCGGCGCGCCCCACGTCGGAGAAGAGGTCGCCCTGCACCTCGCGACCGAGCACCGAGGCCACCGCCACGAGCTCGCGGCACGACGGCGAGAGCTGGTCGAGGCGCCGCGTGACGAGGTCGCGCACCGACACCGGCAGCGGCAGCTTCTCGAGCATGTCGGTGGCGTCGCCGCCTTCGAGCTTCACCCTCCAGCGCCCCTCGTCGTCGCGGAACAGAAGCCCCTCGGCGAGCGCCGTGCGGAGGTACTCCGCGACGAAGAAGGGGTTGCCCTCGCTCTGCCGCGAGAGAAACTGCACGAAGCCGTCGGGGGCCTTGGGCATCGCGAGCATCGCGCCGGCGATCTCGCCCACGGCCGAGGGGTCCATGCGCGTGAGCTCGTGCGACGAGACGTGCGCCATGGCCGCGAGCCGACGGAGCACGTCGTTGGCCTCCTCGCTGCGCCACGTGCAGAAGATCACGACGGGGTTCGCTTCGAAGTAGCTCGCGGGGAGCCACTCCAGAAAGGCCAGCGTGAGCTCGTCGGCCCACTGAAGGTCGTCGATGAGGAGGAAGATCGGGCGCTCCTCGGCGAAGGCCGCGAGCGTCTCCGCGAGGTCGCTGAAGAGCCTCTGTCGCCCCGCCTCTGCCGCGAGGTCGGGGGGCTTCGGAAAGTCACCGAGGCCCGGCGCGCGCGCCACCGAGGGCTCGTAGGGCGCGAGCACCCAGCCCCTCGCGCCGAGGAGCCGCGCCGTCTCGGGAGCGCCGAACTCCAGGCACTTGTCGACGATCGCCTCGAGCACGCGCGCGAAGGGGTGCAGCGGCGCGCCGTTGTAATCGACGCCCTCGGTCTCGGCGACGTTGAAGGGCACGCACTCGCAGGCCACGACGCGCAGCCCCGAGCCCGTGGCCTGACGCCCGAGCTCCGTCGCGAGGCGCGTCTTGCCGACGCCGCTCTCGCCCGCGAGGCACACCATCGACCCGACGCCGTTCTTGGCCGCGTCGATGGGCTGACGCAGCTTGCGAAAGACCTCGTCGCGCCCGGTGAAACCAGGGCGGTAGAGGTACGCGCGCGGCTTCGGGGCCTCGACCGCGTAGCCCGAGTCCGCGCCCGCGCCGATCTTCGCCAGCGCGCTCGCCACGTCGGCCGCGTGGCCGATGCGATCGCGCGGAGACTTCGCGAGGAGGCGCAGCACCAGCTCGTCGAGCGCGGGCGTCACCCCCGACACGAGCTCCGACGGGCGCGTCGGCGTCGCGAGGAGGTGCTTGCCCACGAGCTCCATCGTGGAGTTGGCCACGAAGGGAACGCGGCCCGTCACCAGTTCGAAGAGCAGGCAGCCGAGGGAGTAGAGGTCCGCGCGCGCGTCGACGACCTCGCCGCGGATCTGCTCGGGCGCCAAGTACGCGGGCGTGCCCATCGTGGTGCCCGCGAGCTCGAGCGAGTCGCGGCCGCGCGCGCCTTCGAAGCTCGCCACGAGGCCGAAGTCCACGAGCACGGGCACGTCACCGCCGCGGATGAACACATTCTCGGGCTTGAGGTCGCGGTGCACGATCCCCTCGCCGTGCAGAAAGGCCAGCGGCGCGCAGAGCCTCCGCACGAGCGAGAGCACCTCGACGAGGTGACCCGCGGCGGCGGGCTGACCGCGCATCACGTCGACGGGGAGCCTTGATTTCAGCGCCGCGGCGCGCGCGTCGGACTCGTACTCACCCGAGAGGTCGACGCCCGACATCGCGCCGCTCGGGTCGTCGCCCGCGAGCGTCGCCGCCGTGGCGAGCGCCGCGTTCCACCGCGAGCGCGCGAAGCGAAGGAGCGTGAGCCCCTCGAGGAGCTCCATCGCGTACCAGGGCAACGCCTCGTGCACGCCCTCGCCCACGATGCGCACCACGCCGGGGTGCCGCAGCCGCGAGAGCGCGTGAATCTCACGCCGGATGCTCGCGAGCATCCGCTCGTTCGACGTGTGCACCGTCTTGAGCGCGACGAGCTCACCGGTCTCGACGTGCGCGGCCCGGTACACCACCCCCATACCGCCCTCGCCGAGCAGCCCGAGGATGCGATAGGGCCCGATGCTCTGGGGTTGAGGCTCGATCTTCTCCGCCGCCGCGCTCTGAATCACGTTGATCGCCCTCGATGGCGGAGCGTGCGTCCGGTCACAGGCACCGCCTCTCGCGCAGGAGTCTACACGGACTCACGCCGGATTCCGAAGGATCGACGCAGAGAACACGCCCCCCGCCCTACGGCCGCCGCGCAGCCCCCCGCGAGACGCTCGCACGCTCCTGAAACCGCTTAAATCGAGGCATTCTGACTTGATCGCGAGGCGGCGCGGGTGCGATCACGACCGCGGCGACGCCCGCCCGCGGCGACGCCGCTCGTCTCCGCCGGAGTGCTCCGTCACCCACCGTCGCCCGTCGGCCCCGCCGACGCGTCGACGCGTCGACCCACAACTGCTTTCAGGAGGTCTCGATCCCTTGACGTACACCACACCTTCGCCGCTTCGACGCGGCCTCTCCGCGGTCGCCGCGGTCACCGCGCTCCTCGCGCCCGCGACGGCCCTCGCGCAAGCGACCCTCGTCACGGGCCTCGGCGGCGCCGTCGACTTCGGCTCCAACGTGCTCACCCCCAACGACGACGGCAGCAGCGCGCCCATCCCGCTGGCGCCCTACAACCTCGCGGGCCTGTGCTTCTTCGGCCGCACGCACACGCAGGTCTACATCAACAACAACGGCAACGTGACCTTCGACGGCGCGACGCCGACGTACACGCCCGCGGCCTTCCCCGCGTCGGCCAACCCGATGATGGCGCCCTGGTGGGCCGACGTCGACACGCGCGGCGCGGGCCCGTCGATCCCCAACGAGAACCGCGTCTACTGGGACATCCGCGCCGGTCGCCTCGTCGTCACCTGGTACCGCGTCGGCTACTACAACGCCCACGTCGACCTCAGGAACACCTTCCAGCTCGTGATCCGCCAGGTCGCGGGCACGATGGATTACGACGTCGAGTACCGATACAACCAGCTCACCTGGACCACGGGCGACGCGAGCGGCGGGATGGGGGGCCTCGGCGGCGTCCCCGCGCAGGCGGGCTTCGACGCGGGCAACATGCTGAACTTCTCGACGCTCCCGGGCTCGCGCACGGCGTCGATCCTCAACCTCCTCACGACTTCGAACGTCACGCCCGCGCAGGCTGGCGTGTGGACGTACCGCTTCCGCGGCTGCGCGCTCCAGTGCGCCACCAACGCCGACTGCGGCGGCCCGACGCCGATCTGTGACGCCACCGCGCGCACCTGCCGCGCGTGCGCTTCGAACACCGACTGCGGCGGCTCGACGCCCGTCTGCGCGACCACGGGCGCGAGCGCCGGACGCTGCGTCCAGTGCGTCGCCAACACCCAGTGCGCCACGGGGATGTGCGCCGCCAACGCGTGCGTGTGCGCCACCAACGCCGACTGCCGCGGCTCGACCCCCATCTGCGACACCCGCACCCGCGCGTGCCGCGCCTGCGACGCCGCCTCGGCCTCCGACTGCACCGGAATGACCCCCGTCTGCGGCCCCGCGGGCGTGTGCGTCCAGTGCTCTCCGGGCATCACCAGCGCGTGCCGCGCGCCGACGCCTCGCTGCGACGGCGCCACGCTCACCTGCGTCGCGTGCCTCGCCAACGCCGACTGCTCGGGGTCGACCCCATACTGCAGCACGCGCCGCTGCGTCGCAGGCGCCGTGATGTTCCGCAGCCCGACCGCGGGAACCACCACCGCGGGACGCACGCCGCCCATCACCGGCACCGCGACGCCCGGTCAGACCGTCACCATCACCGTCGGCGGGCAGACGCTCACCACCACCGCAGATCCCGTCACGGGCGAGTGGTCCGTGACGCCTCCGATGCCGCTCCCCGTGGGTTCGAACACGGCCACCGCGACGCTCCCGACGGCGGGCGGAATGACCCCGTCGGCCGTGGTGACCTTCAACGTCCCGTGCGCGAGCGCGAGCGAGTGCGCCGCGCCGACGCCCATCTGTGACACGGCCACGCGCCTCTGCCGCGGCTGCGCCTCGAACGCCGACTGCGGCGCCGCGACGCCCGTGTGCGCGAGCGGAACCTGCGTGCTCTGCACCGCCGCGATGCCCGCGGCCTGCGCCTCGAACGCCGACGGAAGGGCCTGCCTCACGGCCACCACCGGGGCTGCGCTCTTCTGCGGCTGCGCCACCGACGCCGACTGCGGGAGCGCCACCTCGGGCCGCGTGTGCGACGCCACCACGCGCCGCTGCGTCGCGGGATGCTCCGCGTCGCCGACGCGAAACCACTGCCCCGCAGGGCAGTTCTGCACCTCGTCCGACGCGACCGGCGCCACCGTCGGCACGTGCACCACGACCTGCAACTTCGACAGCGACTGCGCCACGTCGATGCCCACGCGCCCGCGCTGCCTCGTCGCCGGAGACGCGGGCGTGATGAACACCTGCGTCGAGTGCGTGAGCGACGCCCAGTGCGCGAGCCGCACCGACGGACGTACCCGCTGCATCGGCCCCATGAACACCTGCGCGCAGTGCTCGCCCTCGGCGCCCGCCGCCTGCGCGATGAACGCCTCGGGCACGGCCTGCCTCGGCACGGGCCTCTGCGGCTGCACCCGCGACGCCGACTGCGCCGCGACGCAGATGTGCGCCACCGCGACGAGCACCTGCGTGACGCGATCGACGCCCGACGCGTCCGTCGACGTGCCCGCAGACGTGCCCGCAGACGTGACCGTCGATGTGACCGCCGATGTGACCGCCGATGTGACCGCCGACGTCGCGACGGACATCGCGAGTGACATCGCCACCGACATCGCGGCCGACGTGACGACCGACGTCGTGATCGATGCTTCCGTCGACGGATCTGTCACGCCCGACGTGACGACGAGCGACGTCGCGGCCGACATCGTGACCCGCCCCGACGTGATCGCCGACGCGAGCGACGACGCTGGCAAGGACGCGGGCGATGACGCCGCGGTCGACGCCGCAGCGCCCGATGTCACCACGCCCGATTTCACCATCACCGGCGACGGCGCATGCGCGTGCTCGACGCCTGGAACCCGCCCCGGATCCGCGCGCGACGGCATCGCCCTCGCGTCTCTGGCGCTCGCGTTCGCAGCCCTTCGCCGCCGCGTCGACCGACGCGCCCGTGACCGCCGCGCCCACTGAGAGAAGCACCGCCGCCGCCCCCGCGCGGCTGCGCCCACCCTCCAAACGCTTCGCATCGAGGAGACCGTCCTTTGACTACTCGCACGCAGGGACTCTTTTTCACGGGCGCGCTCGTCGCGTTCGCAGCGCTCACGGCCACGACGAACGCCGCCGCGCAGACCACGGGCTTCGCCCTCGACCGCTACGACCCTACGCCCACCGACCTCTTCTTCGCCTCGGAGCACCCCTGGTACTCGGGCTCCGCGACCTTCGCGCTCCGCGCTGGACTCATCGCCGACTACGCGCGCAACCCCCTCGTGGCGCGCGGCTCCGACGGGTCGACCCGCACGCTCGTCGCCAACATGCTCGTGCTGCACCCGCAGCTCGGCATCGCGCTCTTCAACCGCGTGGGCATCAACCTCTCGCTCCCCGTCGGTGTGCTGCAAGACGGCGCCACCGCGAACACCAACAGCGGCACCCTCGGCGCCACGGGAACCGTCGGCGTCGGAGACCTCCGCATCGGCGCGCGGGTGCGCATCTTCAACGAGGCAGACCGCGACGCGGTGAGCCTCCACGCGAGCGTCTACGGCTTCGTGCCCGTGGCCGATCGCGCGTCGAACCTCTCCGACGGAGCCCTCCGCGTGCGCGCCGTGCTCACCCTCGCGGGACACGTCAAGCCGCTGCGGTGGTCCGTCGGAGGCGGCGTCCATGTGCGCCCCGACTTCAACACCGGAACGTCGTCACAGGTCGGCACCGAGGTGATCGCCAACGCGGCCGTGGGCTTCACCGCCGCCAACGAGCGGCTCACGATCGGCCCCGAGGCGTGGGTGTCGACCAACGTCTCGCAGCCCTCCTCCAGCAGACCGTGGAACGGCGAGGTCATCCTCGGCGCCCACTACCTCATCGCCGACGCGGTGCTCCTCGGCGCGGGCGTCGGCGCAGGGCTCACGCAGGGCCCCGGGACGCCCGAGATCCGCGGGCTCTTTCAGGTCGCCTACGCCCCCTCGGCGGCCGAGGCTCCCGCGCCCATCGACACCGACGGCGACGGCGTCTTCGACCCCGACGACGCGTGCCCCACGGAGCCCATGGGAGACCACCCCGACCCCGCGCGCAACGGGTGTCCCCTCGACGACCGCGACCGCGACGGCGTGCGCGACGCCGACGACCAGTGCCCCGACGTCGCGCAGGGAGACCACCCCGACCCCGCGCGTCGCGGCTGCCCCGAAGGCGATCGCGACCACGACGGCGTGCTCGACTCCGCCGACCGCTGCCCCGACGAAGCGCAGGGCGATCACCCCAACCCCGAGCGCGCGGGGTGCCCCGACGGAGACTCCGACAGCGACGGCGTGCTCGACCACGCAGACCAGTGCCCGAGCGAGCCGATGGGCCTCCTGCCCGACCCCGCGCGCGCGGGATGCCCCGCGCCCGACCGCGATCACGACATGGTGCCCGACGCCACCGACCACTGCCCCGACGAGCCCGGCGCGCCCTCGCCCGATCCGGTACGCAACGGCTGCCCCGGCCTCGTGCGCGTCGAGCAGGGCAACATCCGCATTCTGGAGCAGGTGTTCTTCGACACCGACCGCGACACGATCAAGCCCCGGAGCTTCCGCGTGCTCACGGCCGTCGCCGACGTGCTCCGCGCG
This sequence comes from Myxococcota bacterium, assembly GCA_052035985.1. Classification (GTDB taxonomy): domain Bacteria; phylum Myxococcota_A; class Polyangia; order Polyangiales; genus CAISKJ01. The sequence goes on from JBPOHC010000053.1 coordinate 31,193, forward strand.
ACGCCCACGATCCGTCGCGTGTCGATCGAAGGACACACCGACAACGCCGGCTCCGAGGCGCACAACGTCGACCTCTCGCGCCGCCGCGCCAACGCCGTGATGACCTGGCTCGTCGCGCACGGGATCGAAGCCGAACGCCTCGAAGCGCAGGGCTACGGCCCGACGCGCCCCATCGACACGAACGCCACGCCCGCGGG
>JBPOHC010000343.1:0-5342 GCA_052035985.1 Myxococcota bacterium
AATCGTCGGCCGACCGCACGAATCGATTCAAGAAACCTCGAGCGTGGCCGTTCGACGTCCTTGAGTCCCCGCGGTCCCGCGAAGGGCTCACGCCCCACCACCTCTGCTGTTTGCCCAAAGGAGCTACGCCGATGGCACTTCGCGACCTCTCTACGCCCGTGATGGTCAGCCTCACCTCGACCTGGGTCGATCGCAATCACGGCGATCACGCCGCGCTCATCGCGCAGCCGCACTCCGCGGGGCTCGTGTCGAGCGTCGAGGCGGTGCACGGCGGCCTGCTCGCGATCCAGGTGAACAGCACCGAGAGCGCCAGCGCGCGCCTCGTCGAGGTGAAGGCCGAACAGATCGCGGTCAGCCAGCGTCACGACCGGATGATCCACGGCGTGTGGTGGTACCTCAGCGCCGTCGCCGCGCTCACCCCGAGCGCCGAAAAGGCCGCGGAGCTCACGGCCCTGCGCGATCGGCTCCTGCCCGACGGGCTCTCGCTGAAGAACACCAGCTACCGCGACAAGATCGGTGCAGCGTCGCTCGCTCACGCCCGCATCACGCGCGAAGACCACGCGCTCCTCGCGTCGCAGCGCACGCCCATCGGAACTCTCGACGACGCCGTGACGGGCTGGTTCTCCGAGGCCGCGCGCCTCGGGGAGCTCGAGCACGAGCGCGCCACGATCGAGCCGCAAGGCACCGCGCCCGCGGATGTGCTCAGGGCGCGCAACAACTGGGTCCGCACGATCGCGGCGGTGCGCGCGGCGCTCTCCCTGGTCGAGGAGCTCCCGCTCACGCTCGGGCAGATGCTTCAGCGCATCGAGGACGCGGAGCAGAAGGCCTCGCCGCGCGTCGAGCCGCAGCCCGTCGTCGACACGCCCACGGGCAACGGCGCGCGCCCCGCCAACGACACGCAGCCCGCCCACGGCGCGCAGCCCGCCGCGCAGCCCGCCGCGCCCGCCAACGACACGCCCGTCGCGCCCGTCGCGCGCGTCGCGTAGCACGGCCGTCCCAGCGGCGGTCGTCGCCCCCGCCGCTGAGAACACCTCACGTCGAGCGAGCGTCGCCCGCGCCGAGCGCTGCGATCACCGACTCCGACGGACGCAGCGATTCGAGCGCCAGCACCGCCCTTCCGACCGCGCGCACCCTCGCCGACGCCAGCGAGCCGCTCGCCCACCGCGCGCCGACCCCTTCGAGCGCGCCGCGCACCAGGCCGAAGAGCGCGCCGGGCTTCGCGACCGATCCAAGTGACTCCGTGAGGCTCGCGCCGTGGCGGTCGGAGAACGCGTCGAGGAGCGCGTCGAGGCAGCCCACCAGCGCCTCGTGACGCGCGCGAACGATCTCCGCGCCGCGCGCGCCGGGGGCCTTCGTGGCAGCGGTTTCGGCGTCCGTGGCGACGCGCTCGACGAGCTCCGACGCGAGGCCGCGTAGCAGCGCTTCGAGGTCGGCGCCGACGTCGCGCGGCGCGGCGTTGAAGAGCGCGCGGGTGAGGGGGGCGAGGTTCCATCGGGCGTCGTCGTGCGCGACGCCGTCGCGCCACGAGGCGAAGGCGCACACGGGGATCACCGAGCGGAGCGCGAGGCCGCGCGCGAGCATGTGCCGGTGCAGCGTGGTCACCGACTGCGCGATGTGGCTCCGCTTCTCGTCGTCGAAGGGCGGGGTGTGAAGGTCGAAGGGCGGGAGCTCGTCGACGCGCGTCACCACCGCGTAGAGCCTCGCGTCGGAGCGCAGCGACGTGGCGATCGCGGCGAGGTCGTCGAGGTCGTCGTCGATGCCCGCGTCGACCTCCGTGGCCGCGCAAAGAAAGAGCGCGATCGTGGGCTCGAAGGCCCTCACCGCGGCGCGCACGTCGTCGAGTCGCCCCTCGCGTCCGCCCGCGCGGAGGCCCGGCGTGTCGAGCCAGAGGAGCGGTCCCGACGGCGTTCGAAGCGTGTGGACCCTCGCGTCGAGCGTGGCGTCTGCGACGTCTCCCACGCGCGCCACGGGCGCCTCCGCGAGCGCGTTGAGGAGCGTGCTCTTGCCCGCGCCGCGACGCGCGATCACCGCCACGCGAGGCGCCTCACCGAGCTCGATGATCGCGCGCAACACGTCGGTGCGTACACCCACGGCGGGCGACTCGTCCCGTTGACAGAGCCGCTCGCAGCGGTCGAGGGCGGCGAGGAGCGTCGAGACCTGCTCAGCCTGACTTCTCATCGGCGCCATCGGGGCCCTCGTCGGGCGGAGGTCCATCGCGCACGGCGTCGTCGAAGGCCGCGCGCGACGCCTCGGCGGTGCCGCCGTCGATGAAGTAGCGGACCGCGGCCACGCCGAGGGCCCACGTTCCGGTGCCCGCCACGGCGCCCGAGATCGTCGCGCCGATGCCCGGAATGAGCTTCAGCGCAGCCCTCGCGGCCTCTCGCAGCCCGAGCGCGCTGCTCACGTTGAGCCCCATCGCGCCGAGCCACTCGCTCACCGCGCGCGGTCCGAGTCCGCGGCCCGACACGTACACCAGCGACGTGAGCATCGCCGACTGAAGCGGCAGCAGCAGCGCCAGGTCGGCCACCGGGAGCGGCGTCGCGCCGATCACCACCGAGACGCTCGTCGCGGTGCCCACGATGCGCATCGCGACGCGGCGACGCATGACGCGTCCGCGTTCGAGCGCGCGCGCGGCCTCGACCTGCGCGTTGTTCGGGAGCGCCTCGAAGATCACGGCGCCGAGGGTCTCGAGGTTCCATCGCCAGTCGGTGACGCGCGCGCCGTCTTTGAAGCGCTGCCACGTCGCCACGGGGACGACGTCTTTCACTTCGAGCTTCACGCGGTCGAGGTGCGAGCGGAGGAGCGTCACCGCCGCCGCGATGTTCTCTCTGCGCGCCGTGTCGGCGTCGAAGGGGGGCGCCTTCACGCGCGCTCCCGCGAGCTCGTCGACCTTCGTGAGCACCGCGATCACCGGGGGAGGGGCCTTGCGATCAACGGCCACCGCCGTGAGCAGCGCGCGCGCTTCGTCGAGGTCTTCGTCGATGCCCGCGTCGACCTGCGACGCCTTCACGAGGAGCAGCACCACGTCGGGGCGCTCGGCCCGCAGCGCGCGCTCGACGACCTCGCGACGAGAGGGCTCGGCGCCCGCGCGGAGGCCCGGCGTGTCGAGCCAGCGGATGGCCTTTCCGTCGGTGGTGACGTCGTACCAGCCGGGCGCCGCCGTGGTGTCTTCGACGGCGCCCACGGGCGCGACCTCGACGCCGAGGAGCGCGTTCGCGAGGCTCGATTTGCCGACGCCCCTGCGCCCAACCACGGCGATGCGCGGGGGCCTGCGGTCGACGAGGAGCGCGCGGAGGTCCTGCACCTCCGTCACGAGCCGACGCGCGCCGGGGATGCGCTTGAGGAGCTCCTCGACGTCGTCGAGGGCCTGCGCCGTGTCGCGATCGTCCTTGCCCGGTTCAGCCGTCGGCGGAAGTGTCATCACAGGTACGATAGCGCGAAGGGCCGTCACGTCGCGCGCGTCGTCGAAGCATCGCCGCCGCGAGGAGCGCGATCCCAGCGAAGCCTCTCGTCGATCGGGGCGCTCCGCCGGGCACGTCGCAATCGCACGCGGGGCCGCGCTCGAGGATGCTCGACCCCTCGTCGACGACGCCCGAATCTTCCTTGGGCAGCGGCACATCGTCGACGGGCGTGGGCGCGTCGTCGGTCGATGCATCTCGCACGGCGGCGTCGGTCGGAGGCGTCGATGCGTCGGGCGAAGCCACATCGGGCGTCTCGCCGACGAGCCTAAGGTGAACCTCGGGCGCCGACGGCGCCGTCGTTCGAAGCACCAGTTCGCTCATGTACATCCCCGCGTGGTCGGGGACGAAGCGCACGGAGAGCTGCCGCGAGCCGCCGCCCGGGATGCACAGAACATCGGTGGCGACAGTGAAATGCGAGTCCGCGGGCGCGACGGGCGTGACCGCCATCGTGGCCGTGCCGGGGTTGCGAATGGTCACCACCTCGCGGCCCGAGAGCCCGAGGCGGATGCGTCCGAGGTTGAGTTCGAAGCCCGGGGTGACCTCTGCGCCAGGGAGCGAGAGGTGCACGCTGCGGTCGACGCTCACCTGCTGCTCGGTGCGGCTGGCGAAGGGGATTCCATCGGGCGAGAAGCTGTCGCGGCGACGGATTCCGAGGCCGGGGACGGGGTAGTCGACTTCGAAGCGGAGGCGCAGCGAACCGACGTAGCGAAGCGCGCCGCGCCAGCTCGTAGGGAGCTCGGCGTCGCCGTTCGAAGTCGCCACGACGCGCGCCTCGGGCGTCATCGCCGTGATGCTGGTCATCGCCTGCGGAAAGGCGATCTCGATCGTGCGAACGGTCGTGGTGAGGTCGTAGGCGCCGTAGATCCAGTAGTTCACCGTGCCGAAGGAGGTCGAGAGCGAGTCGGCGCGCAGGAGGCGCTCGTGCGCGGTGACGGTCACCGCCGTCGGCGCGGGGTCCCAGGCCCACGGCGTGTACATCGACATGCCGCGCTCGCTGCGGTCGACGCCCGCCCACATGGGGATCGGGATCATGAACTCGGACCCGAGGAGGCGCAGCCAGAACTGGAGGCGCATCCCGTACTGCACGATGAGGCGACCGCCGTTGGGGTCTCCCGTCGCCGTGGCCGTGAACGCGGGCGGCCAGCGCAGATCGAGGTTGCCCGGCATCGCCCAGTCGTAGTCGCCGAGCAGGAGGAAGTTGTACCGCAGCCCCAGGCTCGAGCTCCCGAGCTCGCCCGTGAAGCCGGGGCCGAAGTCGACGGGGCCGCGGCCGGCGAAGTTGAGCCGCGAGCGCGAAGTGGACGCGGCGCACGACGGATCATCGGCGCGCGCGACCACGGGTGCGGCCAGCGCAGCGAGCGCGATGAGCGCCGCAGAGCGCGACGCGCGCGAAGAGGCGTAAGCAGTCCTCACGCGCGGAGCCTATCAAGTCGGCGCGCGCAAAGGAAAGGGCGCGAAACCGTCGCGTCCCCGAGGTGGACGAGGTTTAACATCGCGCGCTCCGCATGGAACCCGCCCCCGAACCGCTCGTCGATCCGCCACCCGGCGCGCCGTGGGACGCTCCGATCGAGCTGTGTCCCTTCGCGTGCATCGACTGCGAGATGACGGGCACGGACCCGTCGCGTGATGCGCTCGTCGAGATCGCCGTCGTGCGCGTCGTCGGGTCTGAGGTCGCCACGGTGTTCGAATCGCTCGTGCACACCGACGTCGCGTGCGATCCCGCGGCACTCGCGCTGCACGGCATCCGCGCCGAAGCGCTCTCCGCGGCGCCGAGCTTCGAGAGCATCGCAGACCAGCTCGCGTCGGCCCTGAACGGCGCGGTGGTGGTGGGTCACGGCCCCGAGCTCGACGTGGCCTTTCTCGATCGCGCGTTCGAATCCG
>JBPOHC010000099.1:0-7181 GCA_052035985.1 Myxococcota bacterium
AGGATACTTCGTGACCGTCCCGTGGCGAGGCGTCGACCAGATCAACGGCGCGTGGTCGGCGCCGCCTCGCACGCTCGACGCCACTTGAACGCGCGGCGGCGTCGCTCCTACGCTGCGCGCGTTGAGCGGGACCTCGCCGTTCCTGGCACTCCACGAACGCGATCACGTCGCCGCGAACGCGCTGGCCTTCGCCGTGCGCGACCGACACCCCGTGTCGCCGGGCCACACGCTCGTCGTCCCCCGGCGCCTCGTCGCCACGTGGTTCGATGCCACGCGCGATGAGCAGCTCGCGATCCTTGACCTTGTTGACGACGTGAAGCGTCGACTCGACGAAGAACTCCGTCCCGACGGCTACAACGTCGGCTTCAACGCGGGCGCGGCTGCCGGACAGACCGTGATGCACCTGCACGTCCACGTCATCCCGCGCTTCGCCGGGGACATGGACGACCCTCGTGGAGGCGTGCGCCACGCGATCCCGTCGAAGGGCAACCACCTCCGCGCGGCCCATCGCGCGCTTGCCTCGGGCGGGCGTGATGATCCCTTCGTGCGTCACCTCGAGCCCCTCTTCGCGCGCGCCCGGTCGGTCTCGATCGTCGCCGCCTTCGCGCAGGACAGCGGCGTCGAGCTCCTGCGCGCGTTGCTCTTCGAGCCCGAGCCCGTACCGGCCCGCGTGCGAGTGCTCACCGGCGACTACCTTCACATCACGCAGGCTTCGGCGCTCGACACCCTCCTCGACTGGACGATCACGCACCCTTCGGAGGCCGCACGCGAGCGCGCTCTCTCGGTCGAGGTGCGGGTGTTCGAGACCGAGGGGCGCGTGCCTCCGACGTCGTTTCACCCGAAATCGTGGCGCGTCGAGGGCGACGGGTTCGCGACGGCCTTCGTCGGCAGCAGCAACCTCTCGCGCAGCGCGCTTCGCGACGGTATCGAGTGGAACCTCCGCGTCGACCGCGACCGCGATCCCGACGGCTATCACGAGGTCGTCGAGGCCTTTGAAAAACGCTGGTCCGAGGCCGTCGCGCTCGACGCGGCGTGGATCGAGCGCTACCGAGTGCGCGTCGTCGCGCGGCCGCAGCCGATCCCGACTGGTGAGGTCGAAGAGGACGCGCCGCCCGCCCTTCCAGCGCCCCACGAGGTGCAGCGTGAGGCGCTCGACGCCCTCGCCCGCGATCGTGAGCGCGGCGTCCGCAGCGGCCTCGTGGTGCTGGCGACGGGGCTCGGCAAGACGCTCCTCGCGGTGCTCGACGTCGAGCGATTCGCGCGAGACCTCGGCAGGCGCCCGCGCGTGATCGTGATCGCCCACCGTGAGGAGCTGCTCACGCAGGCCGCGCGATGGTTCCGCTGCGCCGCGCGCGAGGCGGGGCGTGCGCTCGCGCTCTCGTGGTACGCGGGGTCGCGCGCCGAGCTCGACGGCGAGGTCGTGCTGGCCTCGGTGCAGAAGCTCTCGCTCGCCACGGGCATCGCCGCGCTCGACGGGCAGCGCTTCGACTACGCGGTGGTCGACGAGGTGCACCACGCACACGCGGGCTCGTACCGGCGCGTGCTCGCGGCGCTCGAGACGGGCTTTCTTCTCGGACTCACCGCGACGCCCGAGCGATCCGACGGCGGCGATGTGCTCGGGTTGTTCGGCGACCACGTGTTTCACCGCGCGGACCTCGGCGAGGGCGTCGCGCGCGGCCGACTCGTACCGTTCCGCTACTACGGGCTGAAGGACACGGTCGCGTACGAGGCGATCCCGTGGCGGGCTGGGCGCTTCGACGGCGACGCGCTCGCCGAGGCGGTCGACAACGACGCGCGCTTCGAAAAACTGTGGGAGGCGTGGCAGCGGCACCCCGGCGCTCGCACGCTCGTCTTCTGCGCGTCGCTGCGTCACGCCTCGCATGTGCGCGAGGCCCTCGTGCGTCGCGGGGTCAACGCTCACACGGTCTTCGGAGAGGGCGGAACGCTCCCGCGCCACGAGGCCCTCCGCGCGCTCACCGAGGGGCGCGTCGATGCGCTCGTCACGGTCGATCTCTTCAACGAGGGCGTCGACGTTCCCGCGGTCGATCGCGTGGTGATGCTGCGGCCCACGGAGTCGAACGTGGTCTTTCTCCAGCAGCTCGGACGGGGCTTGCGACAGGCTCCAGGCAAGCGCGAACTCACGGTGATCGACTTCGTCGGCAACCACCGGGTGTTCCTCTGGAAGGTCGAGACGCTGCTCTCGCTCGTCGGCCGCGAGGCCACGCCCCTGCGCGACTACCTCGCCGCGCGGGCCGTCGCGCGCATGCCGCCCGGGTGCGGCCTCGACCTCGAGCTGGAGGCGAAGGAGCTCCTCGCGAAGCTCCTGCCGGCGGGCAGAGTCACGTTCGAAGAGCACTACGACCGACACGTCGAGTCGCACGGAGCGCGTCCGACCGCAGGGGCGATGCTACGCGCAGGGATGTCGCTCGACGCCGTGCGCTCACGCGACCGGGGATGGTTCGACTTCGTCGCTTCGAAGGGGCACCTCACCGCCGCCGAGCGGCGCGCGCTCGACGCGCACGGGGCGTGGCTCCGAGCGCTCGAAACGATGGGCCTCAAGAGGTCGTTCGAGATGGTGCTCATCGACGCGCTGCTCGACGCTGGAGCCTTCCCTGACGGGATGGAGCTCGACGCGCTGGCGGACCGATGCCGTGAGCGCATCCTTCGCGACGCGGCGCTGCGCGCCGACGTGGAGGGCGTGGAGGAACTCGGCGACCTCGAGCGCACGACGCCCGCGGCCTGGCGTTCCTACTGGCGAGAGAACCCCGTCGCGGCGTGGGCGAGGGGGCCGTGGTTCGCGATCGAGGGCGCGCGCCTCATCGCAAGATATCAGCGCGTCGAGGGCACCGACGAGGCGCTCGTCGCGATGACCGCCGAGCTCGTCGATCTGCGCCTCGCGCAGTACCGCCGTCGACGCGGAGAGGCGCCCGGTGAGGTCGTGCACGTCTGTCGGGTCACGTGGAACCAGCGCGACCCGATCATGAGCCTGCCCGCGGCGCTGCGCGCGATGGGCGACGTCGACGCGCGCGTCGACGACGGCGGCGGGTGGGTCTTCCGCTGCATGAAGGAGTTCTGCAACGTCGCGCGCCCGGTGGGGACGACCCGCAACGCCCTGCCCGACCTCTTGCGCGGCTGGTTCGGCCCCGACGCGGGTCGCCCGGGGACGGCCTTCCAGGTGCGCTTCCGTCGGAGCGCCGACGGCTGGTGGGTCGAGCCCGCCGGAGCCGTGCGCGACGCCGTCGAAGCGACGGGCATGGTCTCCTGCTACCCGACGCTCGCGGCCGCCGCGGGCGCGGCGAAGGGCAGCGCGAGCGTCGCGCCCGACCTGTCTGCGGTGAGGCTCCCGGTCGCCGCGTCGCGCGAGCTCTTCGCGGTGCGCGCCTCGGGCTCGTCGATGGACGGCGGTCGCGCGCCCATTCGAGACGGCGACTGGTGCGTGTTGCGCTGGATGCGTGGCGCGTCCGTCGAGGCGCTGCGTGACCGCGTGGTGCTCGTGCAGACGACGGCGCGCGACGAGGGGGTGCGCTTTCAGTTGAAGCGGCTCGTGGAGCGCGACGGGCGCTGGCGCTTCGTCTCCGACGCGCCGGGCGGGCCCACATTCGCCGCGGACGACGCGACGACGGTGCTCGCGCGCGTGGAGCGCGTGATCCGCCCCGAAGCGCTGGGACCCGCGGTCGGGACGAGGCTCACCGACGACGAGATCGCGCGCGCCTTCGGGTGGTCGGAGGTCACTCGCGCACCCCGTATTGACGGGCACCGCGCGCTTTGGATCGAGGCACCTGGCGCGATGCCCGCCCCCGACCGTGTGGCCGATGACGGCGCCTCCCACCTTCCGGGCGAGACAGCGTTCGTGTTCACGCGCGTCGTCGTCGATGGTGCGTCATGGCGCTACGGAGGCGTCGCGCGCTGGAGCGAGCCCGAAGCGCAGTGGGTCTGCGAGGCCGTCGACCATGTGACCTGGAAGGTGCTCGGCGGCGACCGTTCATCCTCGCGTACGTTGCCCGACGGCGTCGACGCGCGTGTCGAGGCCCTGATCGCCGCGCTCGAGCGCTCCCCTGGTTTCGGCCGTGTCGTCGAGGTCGAGGGCAGGCGCGTGCGCATCGTCGGGCGCAGCAGGGGCGGCGGCCTGCGCATCGATGGCGGCGACGATGGGTTCAGCGAGCGCACCGTGTCGCGCACCGACCTCTCGTGGGTGGTCCTCGCAGCGGATGACGTTCGGGCGCGCGGTGGCGTGCTCGACGAGGCGCGCGTCAACAAGCTGCGCTACCTCGACGGCACGCCGAAGAGTTCCACGCGATGGATCGACACGGGCCACGCGATCAGGCTGTGGAGGCTTGAGGGCCAGCGTTGAGCAGGCCATACGCTTCGAATGCGATGACTCGCTGAATTGGCTTCGATCGTTGGCCTACGCGTTGCCGCGCCCGACAGAGAAGCCCAACGCGGCGCTCGACGCGCGGCTCGTCGCGCGCACCTCGAGCTTCAGCTCGGCCTCGCGGTCACTGCCGCTGCTGCGCGTGGCGCGATGCGACCTCTGCGGCTGATCCCGGTGCGGAGCGCGAAGGCGAGTGATGATGAGTGACGGCCGAGGTCCACGACGAGGGCGGCGTGGTCCGACAGCGCGGCGTGGTCGCCCGCGAGAAGCAAGGCCCCGACCCGCTCGACGTATGGGGTGCCGCGTACGGTGGTCACCCGGTGAGTCGGAGCGCCGTCGCCCGCGGTGTCGTCGCCGTAGCGCGTGAGCTGCCAGCGGATCGATGGAGTCCCCTTCATGTCGCGGGACGCTACCGCGGGGTCACAGCGCAACGGAAGCCGATGTACATGTCGCGCCCCTCGGCGTGGCGGTTCCACGACTGGCGCATGTAGGTCTCACCCATGGGCGAGGGTGGAATGGGGGCCCGCGCCATCCAAACGCCCGGCTGCACAGCACCGAGGTCGAAGGGCGTCGCAGGGAAGCCATCGGCGACCCACTCCAATTCGTTCTGCTGCCGTGACAGCTCGGCTTGCGAGGCGTCCGTCGAGCGCCGCCAGCGCTGTACTTCTGCGGAGTGGTGTTGCTCAACGGCGCGCGTCGCCGCCTCCCACTCGACGACCGTGGGCAGGCGCCCCTGCCATCGCGACGCGCAGTAGTCCTCGGCCTCCTGATGGAGCACGCAGGTGACGCGCTGCCCATCTCCTCCGGGGAGCCGTGCACACCCGGGCGCAGGCCGCAGCAGCGCCGGGCGAAATTGTTGGACTGCGCCGATTGTCTCCGCGCGTTGCTGGAGGCAGAACGGCGCGACCGGGTATCGGGACACCTGTCCGGGATGACGAACGTGCCCCCACGGACGTGCGCCCGCGGGCCACGGCTGGAGCGCGACCTCGCGCGCGTCGTAGAAGACGAAGCCCTCGGGACAGGGCCGCGCGACGATTCCTGCATCCCCTCTCACCGGCTCTGGGGCCACCGCGAGGACCGCGACCGGGCTCGGAGCGGTCACGCCCCTCTCGATCGGTCCCGCGTCACCTTGCGCCTGCGTCGCCGCGGGCGCGTCACGCGCCTCGCGCGGGCTCCGCGGAGAGTCTGCGATGAAGAGCTTGAAGAGGACCGCGCCGACGACCAGCCCCACCAGCACTGAGACGAGCGCTGCACCACGCCAGAGGCCCCGGTCGGCCGGGGCGTCGTTCGCCGCGCGCGACGCAGGCGCCTCGCTCAGGCGCCGTTCGAGGAGGTCGATGCGTGCGTGCGCTTCGCTGCGCGCGTGCTCCAATGCGGCGAGTTGCGTGTGGGCGTCGTTGAGCGCGCCCTCCACTTCCGCGAGCCGGGCGCGGGCCTGGTCTCGCTCGTGACGCAGCGTTCGCTCCCAGCGCGCGTGCTCGGCCTCGCGAGCCTCCACGTCCTTTCGCATCGACTCGACCGCGCGCTGACTGGCGTTGGTGACGCGGAGCGAACGATCACGGAGCGAGTCGAGCAGTCGTTGGGTCTCCGACGGAATCTGACCGAAGTGCGACCGATGAAACCACTCCACGAGGCGGGTCAGCGCGCGGGCGACATCGACGGCGTTCTCCTCGTGCTCCACGGTCTCGAGCTGGTAGTGCGCGGCGGTGTTGCCGAAGCCCTGCACGGCATCAACGACGTTGAAGATGTCCTTCGAGATGGGGCTGTTCGGGGCCTCGCGCTTCAGCTTGTCGTGGCGCACGAGCGAGTCGATCGTCGGGTTGCGCAGCGTCGCGAGAGACTGCGGCGAGTGCTTCGCGAGCACGGCGAGTAAGATCACCTCGACACACCGACGTGCCCTCCACGCGAACGTGACGGAGTCGTCCCACCGAACCTGCGCGCAGAGGTCGAGCTCCGACACGAGCTGCTGGACAAGTTGATCGAAGCGCTCTGGCGAAGAGCGGCGCTCCTCGTCGTGTTCCCCGTGATCAGTCATGGCTGCGCGCGATCATAATGCCTCGACGATCTGCGGACGTACGGGGAACGATCGGGGCGTGCGTTCGAGCCGTGCACGCTCACGAGAACGCTGCGAAGACCGTGAGTTCGCACTCCAACGCTTCAGGCTTCCGGCTGGGGCGAGACATCGTGACGGTCATCTCTGTCAGACGCGACGTGTGCGGCGTCTCTCGTCCCGAGGACCATCGCAATGTCCCATCCGCTTCACGAGTACGTACTGATTCCTCGACCGCGCGACGGCAGGTGAGCTCGGCGCGACAGGACCGAACGCGCTGTTCTGAGGGGGCGGCGCCCCGCCGCAACATAGGAGCGCAACTCGCGGCCTTCGCGCTCCGGTGTCACAGCGTCGCCCAGGCGCCGGAGCGTTCTGGTGTTGCTCGCGGCGCGCGCCCGCACCTATCCTCGCGACCCTCGCAACGTGGGGAGTCGCATGTCGAAACACGAGCATCGTTGGCATCTGTTCCTCGACGAATCAGGGGACTTCATCGAGGGCGACGGCCGCGTCGCCTGCGTGGCGGGGCTATTGTTGCGCGACGAGGCTCCGCGAGCCCTCGCGGAGAACCTCCGCGCGTTGCTCGAGCGCGCCGCGCCCATCGCGCAGTACCCGCTTCACACGTCGCACGCGAACGTGTCGGCGTGGTGGCTCGCCTCGTGGGCCCTCGCGACCGACGCGCAGCGCGTGGCGCTCGCGAAGCTCCATCCGCGTGAGGCGTCGCTCTTGCCCGTGTGGTTGATCGACGCGCGCGCGCGCTTC
>JBPOHC010000041.1:0-1842 GCA_052035985.1 Myxococcota bacterium
GGGGCGCGCAGACGAGCCGTACGGCGTCGCAGTTGAAGAGCACGCCCGCGAGCACACCGGTCTCGCGGAGGAGGCGCTCGAGGCGAACCTGCGGAGAGGCGTGCCAGCCTCGCGCCTCCTCGGGGCCTGGATGATCGAAGTCTGTTCCGCGAGAGAGCGATACGACGAGGAGCTGCCACGGCACAGCGTCGGGCGCGCTGTCGAGGTTCTGCACCGCATAGGTCGGGCGCAGCGTCTCGTTGAACTCCGTGAGTACCACCTGGAGCGCGTCGGGGATGGGCGGACCACCCTCCATCCCCGCGACGAACGATGGGTCCCACTGGAGAAGCTCTCGCGCGAGATCGACGAAGGAGGCGACCGCGGGCTGGGACTTGGGGAAGGTCCCGTATCGCTCGTCGTACTCGTCGACGAGCGCCTGAAGGCGCTGCTGCGCGTCGCTCACCTGCCGATCGGGGACGCACTGCGCGGCCACGAGCGCGGGCGGCGACACGACGAGCCCCGTCGGCTGGAGCATGTTCAGCCACGTGCGGTGCGCGTAGATCTGCGGATCGTCAGCCATGTGCGTTCACCCCGAGACCGGCCAGAGCCATGCGATGCCCACGGGCTCGATACGCTGCGCGCGCACCTCGTAGCCGCGACGAATGCGCTCGGGCTCGTCGTCGAGCTCGCGCGCGATGGTGACGAGGCGCGAAGACCAGAACTTCGCGTTCTCCTGGAGCTGTCGGAGGTCATCGGGCGCGTCGCGGAAGGCGAAGGCGAGCTGCGCATCTTCCTCTTCGGCGAGCTCATCGAGTCGGCGGACGATGCGAGCGCGTTGCGCTTCGAGAATAGCTCGCATCTCGCGGGCCTCGCGATCGCCACGCTCCGAGAGCTTCTCGATGGCCTTCTGCGCGAGGAGCGCGGCGCGCGCCTCGAGAGGGACGACGAGCTCTTGCACATCACGTGTCGAGGCCGACTTCACCCGTGTGATGACCTCCGGCGCCACGTCGTTCGCCGAGGTGGCGTTGAGCGATTCGAGGAGGAGCCCCCAGGCCTTCTCCTGCGTCTCCTCTGCGTAGGGCTTGAGCGCGCCCTCGCGCGTCGAAGGGTCGGTCCATCGGGCCGCGACCACGACGAGCTCATCGTGGAGGCGCGCGGCGCCGACACCGTAGAGCGAGAGGCGTCCGATGAGGAGCACGCGCGGTACAGCGTCGCGGGTCTGCCCCACGCAGGCACGCGCGAGGTCATCACGCACGAAGCCCTGCGCGAGGAAGCGCCCGAGGAGGCGCTGCACCAGCCGGTGTTCGAGGTGCAGGTGCACGACCTTGTCGTTGATGCACCCGGGATCGCGGAACACCACGGGACGCACCGGCGCCACGCGGCGCCACTCCCAGAACGGCACCTTGCGATCGCGCGGCGCGCGCAGAGTATCGATGGTGTCGGCCCAGGTCGGGTCCGCGCCGGGTCGTCGGTCGAGCGCGGGCACGACGTAGCCGTCTGGGAGTGAAGCCCCCGCAGGCGCGAGCCGCTCTGCGCCGAGCATTTCGAGCGACGATGAGAGCGCGTCTCGTAGCTGCGTGTCGTGGAGGTCGAGGGTCTCGCGCGACGTGTCGAGGATGTTGCGGAGTTCTTCGAGCTGTCTCACGAGCGCGACGTTGCGCGCGCGAACCGATTCGAACTCCTGCTCGACGACGGAGGAGGGCGCGCCGGTCTTGGCGGCGCGCAGGGTCTCGATCGCGAGGTGGCGCTGCGCGGGGCCGAGGCCGAACGCGAGCGCCCGCGCCATGGACTCTTCGACGACGGGCGGCACGGCGCCGAGCTCCTGCTGGATCGTGCGCGTCCGCTCGACGAGCACCTCGAGCA
>JBPOHC010000489.1:0-4372 GCA_052035985.1 Myxococcota bacterium
GGCCAGCGCCTCGGCTGCCGCGCCGCCCCCCGCCTCGCCCTCGTCCGCGGGTCCCGCGTGCTCGAGCGCAGCCGCCGCGGCCTCCGCGTCGCCTGACCGCGCGGCGAGGTATGCGCGCCACGCGAAGGCCCGCGGCGAACGGGCCTCCGCGAGCGCCGCCCGAGCACCGGCGAGGTCGCCCCGGAGCAAGGCCAGCGCCGCGTGGATCCCATCGGCGGCCGTGCGGACGCAGACGCGGTCGCCGTCGGCGCAGGGCCGCAAGGGCGTCGGCGCGACGGTCGCGGTCGGCGTCGCGTCCGAGGCGGCGTCGGCGATCGCTCCCACCACCGCAGGGCGCGCGGCGGGAGGCGGCGCGGCGCTGTGCGCGCAGGCCGCGAGGGTGGCGACGAGGAGGGCCGCGCCGCACGTTCGTGCTGGTGAGGAGGGTGGTTGGGAGCGCACGTCGGGGAGACAAGACATCCCAAGGCGCGCGTCGTCAAGACCATCGCTCCGAGGCCCGAGCCCCGCGGCGGTTCGCTCGGCGGCGTCGCGGCCGACGGCGCGGGACCCGAGCGGCGGGCTTCAGAACTTCAGCGCCTCGCCGTAGCGCGGGTGCTGCCGGAGCTCGTCTTGCTCGTCGTCGTCGAGGGAGCACGCGAAGAGGTTGATCGACGTGAGCGAGGGGAAGTCTCCTCCGAGCAGGGCCCGGGCGCCCTTCATCGCGATCGCGCAGTCGGAGAGGTCGATGCGCTCGAGGCCGCGCAATCCGTCGCCGCTCACGAGCGCCGTCGCGCCCTTCGGCCCGAGCGCTTGATACCCCAGGTCGAGCGCGCGGAGCTTCGCGAGCGACGTTGACGCGGCGAGCGCGGCGGCGCCCGTGACCTTCACGCTCGCGTGCTGCACCGTGAGCGATTCGAGCGCGCGGAGCGACCCCTTCGACAGCGCGACCAGCAGCGCGTCGCCCGAGCGCATGCTCCGCCACTCGAGCGAGCGCAGCGCCGCGAGGTGAGGGCTCGACGCGACGGCCTTCGCGCCCGCGTCACCCACGGTGCATGTGTCGACGCGCAGCGCGTCGAGGCGAGCGAGCGCGGGGCTCGCGGCCAGGGCCTCCGCGCCGTCGTCTCGGAGCGGCGTGCTCCAGAGCACGAGGGAGCGGAGCTTCGAGAGCGCGGGGCCGTCGAGCAGCGAGGCGAGCGTCGCCGCGGAGACGCGCACGTCGATGAGCGAGAGCGCCTCGAGGTTCCGCATCGCCGCGCCCTGCGCGAAGGGCGCGTCGGCGGCGCCGAGCGTCGCCGTGCGCAGCGTGAGCGAGCGAAGCTCCGAGAGCGCGGGCGCGTTCGAGAGCGCCGCGAGGAGGCCCCTCGTCGTTCGGGTCTTGCCCAGCACGAGCGAGCGCAGCCGCGCGGGGCCTTCGAGCGAGGTGAAGGCCGTGAAGCGCTTGCCGAACTCTCCGCTGATCGAGAGCGACTCGAGGCGCGGGAGGTTGGGGCTCGTCACGAGGCGCGCGGCGGCGTCGAGCGAGAGCTGGTTGAACTCGAGGTCGAGCTCGCGGAGCTGGCCGAGGTGCTCCGAGCCCGCGAGGTGCTCGACGGACTCCTCCGAGAGGTCGCACGACGAGAGCTTGAGCGACTGGAGCCTCGCGAGCGAAGGGCTCGCCGCGAGCGCTGCCACGCCGTCGTCGCCGAGCGCGCTGCCGTCGAGGTCGAGCGACTCGAGGCGCTCGAAGCGCACCGCGCCGAAGAGCTGCTCGACGATGCGATGCGGGCTGCGCGACTGAATGTTGAAGAGGTTCAGCGAGCGCAGTCGACGCAGCCGCTTGCAGGCGAGGAACGCGTCGCGCGCGGCGCCCTTCGACCATCCGTTGAGCTGGAGCGACTCGAGGTCTCTCGTGATCGGGTCGGCGAGGAGCTGCACGAGCGTCGCGTCGAGCGCGCCGCGCAGCGCGACGACGGGGCGCCCCGAGGCTTCGATCTCCGCTTTGACCTTCTTGAAATTGCGTCCGACCCAGACGGTCTGGTCTTCGTAGTCGAGCATGCGGTGTCTCTGAGAAGCGGGTGGAATCCGGCGCCGTTGGCGTCACGACAGCATGCCTGCGCGTCGCACGGCAAGCGTGGTCAGAGACGCCCGGGATGCGCACCGTCGGCCGAGGGCGCACGGGGCGCGGTCACCATCGCCGCGGGCGCCGAACGTCGCGCTCCGAGGGCCGCGCGTATGCGCTGCGGGGCGCCGGACCACGCACCCGCTCGCCCGCGCGGGCTGTCGAAAACATGGTGGAGGCGTTCGCGAGGGAGATATCCTCGCGGCCAGGGGAGGCGTCATGGGTGTGTTTCTTGGGATCGCGCTTCAGGTGCTCGCGAGCTCGCCGCGTGGGGCCGCTCGGAGCTCACGAGTCCGAACTCGACGGGGCACGTCGCGCAGCTCGGCGTGACGTGGCGCGTGCGTTGATCCGAGTCAACCGTCCGCCGCGAGCAAGCGCTCCGTCCGCGTCGTGAGGGCGACGGGCGATCAGAGACGAGCACCGAGGGGCAGCGTCACGCCCGACGCGGGCAGGGCGGCGCGCCGTTACGTTCGCTCTGCCGACCGTATGCCTGCGCGTCGCACGGAAAGAGCGGACAGCTCGCCCGTCGTGTGCGCGTCGAGATGTGGTGAGCGCGCGACGCTGTGATCAGGGAAGCGCGAAGCTGCACGGCCAGCTCCCAGTCGAGAGCGACGTGATGCCGTTGCGCGTGCTGCCGATGTAGCCCGCGGCGCCGACGCGCGTCTCGATCACCACCACGCCGCCCGCGGAGACCGTGATGCGGCCGGTGTGAGCGCCCGCGGTGCACACCGAGCTGTCCTGCGTGTAGAGGTCCGTGCCCCAGACGGGCGAGGCCGCGCCGCGAGGCGGGCAGCGGTAGGCGTGGCGCGCCCCGATCGTGCAGCCAAGCGGCTGCGCGGTGGTCCCCCAGGTCGCCTCGCTCTCGGCGACGTCGGTCGGCGCGTCGGCGACGTCGGTCGGCGCGTCGGCGACGTCGCTCGGCACGTCGCGAGGGGCATCGGACGGCACATCGGTCACGTCACCGGAAACGTCTCGTGGTGGTTCGCGCGGAACGTCGGGCGCGTCGGGCGGCGATGACGCGTCGACGTCTCCGGCGACGTCCTCGGCGCGCGTGTCGGAGGCCGCATCGAGAGAGGGCGCGTCGTCGGCGCCGACCTCGGCGGGCGTTGCGTCCAGGGGGCCAGAGTCGGTCTTTGAAACGTCGACCACGTCGGCGGGCGGCGCGATGGGCGTGACCTCGCCCGTGGCGCACGCGCAGGTGAGCGTGAGCAGAACGGGGATCGCGCGGCGCGTGAGAGTCTCCATCGAGCGGCGCGCCATCGTATCGCGATTGGCCGCCGGGACACGCAGCAGATGGACGACGCGTCCGCTCGACGCGCCCACCGGCAGCGGGGCCTCTCTCTCGCTCCCGGTGGTATGGTCGCGCTCTCCGCGCCCCGATGAGCACCACATCGCCCTTCGTGATCCCCAGCACCGCGGGTTCCGCGGCCCTCGATGACCTCTCGCGCGTCCCGTGGGACTCGCTCAAGCACGCCTACGGCCGCGGCGTCTTCGAAGCCAGGATCCGCGACATCGGCACGGGCCTGCCGCGCGTGCTGCACCTGAGCGTCGACGGATGCCTGCGCGACCTCGTCTCCGAAGACGCCACCGTACGCGACGACGCCGTGAAGCACGGTCTCTTCGGCACCGTGCTGCACCAGGGCACGCTGTACGAGGCGAGCGCCCACGCGCTGCCCTTCCTCGCGGCCATCGCGGCGGATCCAGGGGTCGCCGCGCGCGCGATGATCCTCACCGGTGTCGCCGACATCGTTCGTTTCGCGCTGCTTCGCCCGCGGCACGAGGCCGAGTCGAGCGCGCTCGCCGCGGCCACCGCCTCACGCGCGTGGATCGCCCTCGCGCGCGAAGGTTCGTCGCCCGCCGTCATGAAGCTCGTGGCGCTCGTCGTGCGAATGGTCGACGCACGACCTGAGATCGACGACGCGCTCGACGCCGAGTTCGAGGAGGCTCTCTACGATGTGGGCGAGGAGGCGTATCCGAGCCACAACAAGGCGTAGCGCGCCGTCGTCGCGTCACCCTCGATCGCGAAGCCCGCGGCGCTCGTCAGCGCCCGAGCACCGCGTCGAGGACGCCGCCGATGACCCGGTCGTCCACCCCATGACCTCAGCGCGAGAGCGCTCTCGACACGCACCAGAACACGCCCCGCGCGACGAGCGCCGCCGACGCGAGCTCCTCCACCGCCGCGCGCGTTGCGTCGCGTCGACGTGAGACCCAGAGCAGCGCGGGCGCAGCCACCGCCCACACGGCGAGCTGACCCAGCTCGACCCCGAGGTTGAACCCGCCGAGCGCCAACGCCAC
>JBPOHC010000268.1:0-33659 GCA_052035985.1 Myxococcota bacterium
ATCCCGATCCGCGTGGGGCCCTTTCCGCGGCACGCGCTCTTCGATCCGTCGGTGGCCCATCTCGGTCTGCCCGACGTGCGCGTCGAGCCTGCGACCGTCGACTTCGGCGACGTCGACCTCGGGCGCATGACCGAGCGCACGGTGGAGGTCCGCAACGACGGCGAGGGCGACGGCCGCATTCTCTCCGCCGAGGTCGACGCCCCGTTCGCGGTGATGTCTCGCGCGGGGTCACTGCCCGTGCGCTCGCGATCGAGCTTCGTCGTGGCCTTCGCGCCGGTGCGTCCGGGGCCTGCGACGGGCGACCTCGTGGTGACGACGAACGACCCCGATACGCCCCGCGTTCACGTGCGGCTGCGCGCCAACGGCGTGGGCGTCGAGATGCCGCCCGTGGTCGAAGACGCGGGCGTCGCGGACGCGAGCGACGCGGGTCCCGTTCTCACGGGCGCGAACGACGGCGGCTGCGGCTGTCGCGCGACGGGCGACGGCGGCGCGCGCGGCGGCGCGTGGGTGCTCGTAGGAATCGCGGCCGTGCTCGCGGCGCGCGCGAGGCGCTACGGGCGCACGAGTTCGAAGCGGAGCTTGTAGTCGACGGTGTCGGCGAGGTCGCCGACGGGCGAGACGCGGACGTAGTAGGTGCCCGCGGTGGTGATGCGCTGCGCGAAGGGCTGCGCGTCGGTGATCGCGGGGCAGCGATTGCCCGCTGCGATGACGCCGGTTCCGCCCGTGGTGGTGCCGTCGGGGAGCACCCAGGCCATGCGGAACTCGGGCCCCGACATCGGGCAGGGCTGCGCGTTGATGTCGAGCATCGTGACGCGCACCGAGGCCCCCGCGGGCACGTTGACGCCGAACATGTCGAAGTCGCAGCGTCCTCCGAGTCGCCCCTGCACGGTGACGGGCGCGGTGTTGACCACGACGATGTTGGGGTCTGAGAAGTCGTCGTTGGGCTCGACCTCGACGCCGTTGTCGCCGAGCTCGGAGCGGCAGTCGCCGTCGCAGCCGTCGCCCGCCGTGCGGTTGTGGTCGTCGCACGACTCGCCGTGCTCTCTCACGCCGTCGCCGCAGGCCGCGTGCACGACCGTGAGCTGGTAGGGCGCGCCGCCCGTCGAGGCGCTGTCGAGGCCGACGAAATAGTCGCGCGACTCGCGGGCGCGGATCGAGATGTGCTCGTCGCGTCCGTCGCCGCACTCGTCGAGGCCGCGGGTGCACGCGCGGTCGTCGCATGACGGCAGGAGGTAGATCGCGGGGTTGTGCGTGCGGTCGAGCGTGTGGACGTGAAAATGCCAGAGCTCTCCGGCCTCCATGTGGACGCGGAAGAAGCCGTCGTTGCCCGGGAGCTGGCGCCCGGCGCACGACGCGAGGTCGCGCAGGTCGTCGGTGAGGCCCGTGGTGTCGAGCGTGTAGTCGAGGTTCACGCGGGCGACGAGCGGCACGGCGGCGGAGCATCGCTCCGAGAGCGTGAGCGACTGCACGGTGGCGTCGGCGCCAGCGTCGGCGCGGAGGTACAGCGACTCGTCGAAGACGTTGCACGCCGTCGTCGAGATCGCACAGAGGAGCAGCGCAGCGCGGCGGTTCATTCAGTGTCGCAGGTAGGGGTTGGTCTCGAGGGTCGGAGCGCTCGGAGCCGATGGGGCTCCCGCGTCTTCAGATGCGCGACGGCGACGATGCGCGGCGACGGCAGCGACGGGCGTCTGCGTGAGAGGCGCCGCGAGCGCGGGCGTTGGCGCTGCGAGCGCGGGGGCCGCGAGCGCGGGTGTCGGCGCGGCGGGAGCAGGCGGCGGAGGCAGCGCGGGTGCTGCGGGTGGAGCCGTCGGCGCGGCGAGTGGCGCCGTCGGCGCTGCGGGTGGAGCCGCGGCTGCGTGGGCCGTGGGAGACGCGGTCTCTCGCGCGGTCTGCGAGTCGGAGCGGTGGCCGACCCACCACACGCCGACGACGATCGCGGTGGCCGCGGCGGCCGCTGCGATGATGCGCGCGGGCTTCGCGGGGGGATCGTTGACCACGCTGAGCCGCACGGTGGTGACCTCGGCGGGCTTGCGCTGTTGGGGGTGGACCTCGATCGCGGGGATGCTCGCGCTGGTCTCCTTGGGCGCTTCGTCGGGGCGCGTCGACGGCGTCGCCACGGTGGCCGCCTCGGCGAGCGAGTCGCGCGGAGGGCGCTGCAACGTCGGCGCGGAGCGCGAGCTCGCGGGCTCCTTCACGGGCTCGTGCGCGACGCGGCCGCGGTCGCGGATGAGGGCCTTGCGCTTCGCGACGTCGTCGGCGAAGGCCGCGGAGACGAGCTCGGAGACGTCGTGCGTCGACATCGACCAGCCCGCGGCGTCGACCGCGGCTTCGAGGGCCTCGGCGAAGGCGCGCGCGGAGCGAAAGCGCTTCTCGGGGTCGCGCTCCAGCGCGCGGAGGCACACCTCGTCGAAGCCCTGCGGCAGCGGGAGAATGGTCGTCGGCGCGGGGATCGGCGCGTTGCACACCATCATCATCGCGGCGGCCTCGGTGTCGCCGCGGAAGAGCCGTCCGCGCGTGAGGAACTCCCACAGGATGATGCCCGCGCAGAAGACGTCGGCGCGGCGGTCGACGGCCGAGGCGAGCACCTGCTCGGGGGCCATGTACTGCGGCTTTCCCTTGATCATGCCGGGGCGCGACGAGGCGATGCGCGCGGTGGCGAGGGCGATGCCGAAGTCGGTGATGCGCCCGACGCCGTCGCATCCCACGAGGATGTTGTGCGGGGACACGTCGCGGTGAACGATGCGCAGCGACGCGCCCTCGTCGTCGTGGAGCTCGTGCGCCGCGTGGAGGCCCGCGAGCGCGTCGAGGATCATGCGCAGCCCGATGCGCGTCTTCTGGTCGTCGGTGAGGAGCTTCGAGGTGCGGACCTGCGTGAGGGTGGCGCCCTCGACGTAGTCCATCACGAGGTAGTAGCCCTGCGGGCTCTCGGCGAGGTCGATGATGGCGACGGCGTTGGGGTGATGGATGCGCGACGCGACGCGAGCCTCGTCGACGAGCATGTTCACGAACTCGGCCTCGTCGGCCAGGTGCGCGTGCATCACCTTGATCGCGAAGAGGCGCGAGAAGCCCCCGGCCCCCGCGGAGCGCGCGAGGTACACGGCGCCCATTCCTCCCCGCGCGAGGAGACCGATGATCTCGTAGCGTCCGAGGCGTTCGCCGGGCGCGAGCACTCCGTCGCGCGAGCCTTGGGTGTCGCTCATGGGTCGCGTCCCCTTCCCTTCAGAATGTAGCCAGCATCGAGGCCGCGGCGCCGCCCGAGGCGGGGCCCACAGAGAAGCTCACCGTGCGAGACGATCGACGTCCCGACCAGTCGGTGAAGAACACGGCGCCCACCGCGGTCGCCACGCCGAGCGCCGCCGTGACGCCGATGAGCACGTTCGTTCGAAGCTCTCGCCCCGTGCCGTCGACGTAGCCCGCCTCGGTGGGCGCCGCGACGTACTGATCGCGCGCCGAGAGCGTGTCGAGGCCCGACCACACCAGCACGCCCGCGGCGACGGCCGTGACGCCCGCGCCGATTCCGATGATCGCGGGGCTCAACGGGCGCGAGGGCGGAGGCGGCGGTGGGGGCGGCGGTGGCGGCGGAGGAGGCGGCGGTACGACTTCGATGAGCGGCGGCGGAGGGGGCGGCGGCGGTGGCGGCGCAGCGGGCGCCTCGATGCTGAGATCGACGGTGGCGCCTGCGACGGCCTCGAAGGATCGCGTGACCGCGGGACGACCGTCGAAGGTCGCGTCGAGCGCGTGCGCGCCGGGCTCGACGAAGAACGCGTGGGCGTCGCGGCGCTCTCCATCGACGGCGCTGTGGTCGAGGGCGAGGCCGCACGACGGCGCGCATCGGATCCGAACCGACGCGAGGCGGGGCGACAGCTCCGCGAGGATCGACGCCGCGAGCTGCGCGCTCTGCGGGTCTGACGCGTCGCGGTCGCGCGCGACGGTGGCCAGCGTGGCGGCGCGTGCGATGTGGTTCGCGGCCTGGTGGTTTCGAATCGCGCTTCGAAGCGCGGCGGGCGATGCCGCGGCGCGATCGGCGAGTTCGAAGAGGTCCGCGGCGCGCGCGAAATCACGAACGAGCTGCGCCTGCTGGGCTTGCTGAAAGGCCGCGGCGGCGGCGGTCACGTCGCCCGTGGGAGCCGTCTGCGCGAGGGCGATTCGCGTGAAGCCGAGCGTGGCGAGAGCGATCGTGGGACGGGAGACGCGCGGCATTGTTTGCGCGACCGTAACGCAACAACCGCGCGGCGGGAAGCGATCAACCGACGGCGACGCGCTCGCGCGGGCGGAGGTGCATGGGGAGTCCTCCGCGAGGGCGCAGGGTGATGACGGGCTCGGCGATGGGGACCTTGCCGGGGAGGAGTTCTGGGGAGAAGCGCCGCGCGAGCGTGGCGAGGATGAGCGTGGCTTCGACGAGCGCGAAGATCTCGCCGATGCACTTTCTCGGTCCCGCGCCGAAGGGGAAGTACGCGTGTGACGTGCGCTGCGCAGAGGCTGCTTCGGAGAAGCGCTCGGGGTCGAAGCCCTCGGGGTTCTCCCAGAACGCGGGGTGTCGTTGCGTGACGTAGGGCGAGAGGAACGCGAGGGTCCCGCGTTCGAGGGTGTGGCCGCCGAGGTCGATGGGCTCCACGACGCGGCGCGAGATGAACCACACGGGCGGCGAGATGCGCAGCGACTCCGAGAGCACCATGCGGGTGTAGGGCAGCCGCGCGTAGTCCTCGGATGTCGCGGGGCGGTCTCCGAGCACGGCGTCGAGCTCCGCGTGGAGCGCTCTGCGGACTTGCGGCGCGCGAGAGAGCCACGACCACGTCCACGCGAGGAGGTTGGCGGTGGTCTCGTGTCCGGCGCCGAAGATGGTGACCACCTCGTCGCGGAGCTGCTGGTCGGTCATGGCCTCGCCGGTCTCTTCGTCGCGCGCCTCGATGAGCATGCGAAGAAAGTCTCCGCCGGGCTTCGACGGGTCGCGTCGGCGCGCAGCGATGGCCGCCTCGACGACGCGCGCGACGACGGCGCGGGACTCGTGAAAGCGCTTGTTTCTAAGGGTCGGCCACGAGGGCGGCGGGAGCCACGGCCGCACGATCCGCTCGTTGAGGTCGTGCAGGAGGTGGGTCATGGCGCGTCCCACGTCGGCGGTGTCGCGCTCGACGTCGCTGCCGAACATCGTGTCTGCCACGATGCGCAGCGTGAGGCGCATCATCGACTCGGCGACGTCGACGGGGCGTCCGCTGCGCGCCGCGAGGGACCACTCGTCGGCGGTGGCCTCGGCGAGCTGCACCATGCGCTCGCCGAGGGCGAAGATCTTGGCGCGGTGAAACGCGGGCTGCGCGATGCGCCGCTGTCGGCGCCAGAACGCGCCGTCGCTCGTGACGAGGCCGTTGCCGAGGTGGAGCCGCAGGGCGTCGAAGCCGGGCGTGTCTTTGCTCACGGACTTCGCGTTGTCGACGAGCACCGTGCGCACGTGGTCGGGGTGAAACAAGAAGTGCCCCACGTGCCCGGGGACCGTGGCCCTCGCGATGTCGCCGCACTCGCGCAGGATTCGCGTGAGCGTGTCGAGCGGCGCCGTCCGCATCGCGATGAGGTTGCCGAAGAGCGGGACGCGGCCGGGGACGTCGGGGACCTTCATGGCGCGCGAGGGTCTCACACCTCCGCGCGTGCGATCAGGGATCTTCGTCGAGCGTGTCGAACACGAGGTCGCCCGCGGTCGCGTCGAGGAGCGCGCGACGGAGCGCGTCGACCTTCGCGCACGGCAGCTCGACGCGGTAGCCCACGGTGGCCGAGAAGTCTTCGGAGAGGATCACGGCGTCGAAGGTCGGGAGCATTCGTCGCACGGTGTCGACGCGGGGGTACTCGATCTCGACGGCGACGCGGGCCTTGCGAATGCGCTCCGTCGTGGGGAGCGTTGCGAGCGCGTCGACGACGCCGCCCGTGTAGGCGCGCACGAGCCCCCCTTTGCCGAGCAGCGTTCCGCCGAAATAGCGCGTGACCACGGCGACGACATCGCCGACGCGACCGTGGAGCATCGCGTTGAGCATGGGGCGCCCCGCGGTGCCGTGGGGCTCGCCGTCGTCGCTCATCCCGATGCACGCCGTCGACCCCGGCGGGCCCACCACGTAGGCCCAGCAGTTGTGCGTCGCGTCGGGGAACTCGTCGCGCACCTTCGCGATGAAGGCCCGCGCGTCTTCGAGCGTGGCGGCGCGCGCGAGCGTCGTGATGAAGCGGCTCCGCTCGATCTCGTGTTCGACGCGGTGCGTGCCCGCGGGGATGAGGTATCGCGTCTCGGTCATCGCGGAGGGGGATCGCGCTCAGTAGCGCTCGGCGTCGCTGCGCGGGGCCATGGGCCAGGGGCGCGCGGTGTCGCCGTTCACGGTGAGGCCGCCGTGCATGAAGGTCCCCGCGCCCGCGAGGAAGCCCGCGGGGAAGTTGAGCGCGGGCTTCGACAGCTCGTCGAGCTTCGTCGCGTGCTCGGGGCGGAGCGCCAGGTCGATGGCCGCGAGGTTGTCCTCGAGCTGCGCCACGGTGCGCGCGCCGAGGATCGTCGAGGTGACGCAGGGCCGGTTCTGCACCCACGACAGGGCGACGCGCGCGGGCGTGGTCTCGAGCTCCGCCGCGATGGAGATCAGCGCGTCGACGAGGGTGTACGCGCGGTCGGTGAGGGCGCTCATCACCCAGGGGCCGCGGTCTCCCTTCACGGCGCCGGCGTTGGCGCGGGTGTACTTGCCGCTGAGCGCGCCGCTTTTGAGAGGCGACCAGGGCGTGACGCCGAGGCCCATCTCGCGCGCCATCGGGATGAGCTCTCCCTCGACGGTGCGCTCGAGCAGCGAGTACTCGATCTGGAGCGCGACGAGGGGTGTCGTGCCTCGCAGGCGCGCGATGGTCTGCGCCTCGGCGACCTTCCACGCGGGCGTATCCGAGAAGCCGACGTAGCGGACCTTGCCCGCGCGCACGAGGTCGTCGAGGGCCGAGAGGGTCTCCTCGATGGGCGTGTGGCGATCCCAGCAGTGCATCCAGTAGAGGTCGATGTAGTCGGTCTGGAGCCGACGGAGCGACTGCTCGCACGACGCCACGATGGCCTTGCGTCCGGCGCCTCCGCCGTTGGGATCGTTCGGGTAGAGGTTGCCGTAGAACTTCGTCGCGATGACCACGCGGTCGCGCTTCGCCCGGTCGCGGCCGATGTGATCGCCGAGGATCTTCTCGGAGTGGCCGCGCGTGTACACGTTGGCCGTGTCGATGAAGTTGCCGCCGAGCTCGAGGAAGCGGTCGACGATGCGCTGTGACTCCTCGACGCTGGAGCCCCATCCGAGGTCTTCGCCGAAGGTCATCGCGCCGAGGCAGAAGGGGCTCACGCGGAGGCCCGAGCGTCCGAGGGTGACGTAGTGGTTGAGCGGCATGTGGGGTCTCTGTCTCCGTGCTGGTGTCGCGGCGCGCGACGCTATCACAAGGGGCGAAAGCCCTTCAGCTCCGCGGCGCCCGAGCGCTCGAGTCTCGGCGTGTTCGCAGACCTCGTGGCGGCGACGCTCGACGCGACGGGCGCGCTCGCCTTCACCGAAGTCACGGCGCGCTTCGTGATCGACATGGGCTGCGCCCTCACGCCCGCGGTCACGGCCGCGAGGGCCGCGCGGCTCGTCGGGTGGATTCAGGGTGTGACGCCGTTGCGAGCGGGTGCTCCGGCGTCGGCGTCGCTCGCGTCGGGCAGCAGGAAGGGCGACACGCGCGCCGCCGCGTCGGCGTCGAGCGAGGCCGTGAGCCGCGACGATCTGACCATCGTCGAGCCGACGAGGTCGCCGTTGCGCGAGAGGCGGAGCGCGTAGGCGCCGACGGGCATTCGAAGCGGGTCGCTGCTCGTGGTGCCGTGGACGCGCATGAGCATCGCCGACGGGTCGTAGGTGCCGATGAGGCTCTCTCGAACCTGCGCGTCCCGCAGCGACCACGCGATGTAGCCCGCCACCGAGAACCGATGGTGTCGACGGAGCGCGAGCGTGAAGGGGAGGTGCGTGCGCCTCACCTCGAGGTCCCCCGTCCAGACGCGAACGCTGCCATCGCGCCAGCCTGTCATCGCGCGCGGTGACGCGGTCTCGCTCGGGGGCTGCGTCGTCGCGACGATCGGATCCGTCGCGGGCCGCGGGGCGGGCGTCTCCGCGGGCGGCGCGACCGTCGGGGCGACCCGGATCGCGGCATCGGGCGCGATCGCGAGCGCATCGCGGGGCGGCGAGACGCGGACCGCGGTCTGCGCTTCGGGGCGATCAGTGTCGCGCTCGCTCGTCGCGACGAACCACGCGACGCCGAACACCGCGCACGCGCCCCCCAGAAGCGCCGCGGCGAGCTTCGCGGTCCTCGCGCTCGGGTGCATCGACGACAGCCGCCTCGTCGGCACGAGCGGGACCGCGTTGCGCCCTTCGGGTGGATCAATCGGCGCGGACGGCGCGGCGTCGAGGATGCTCCGCCGCAAGACCGCGGAGACCGAGTCGTCGACGTCCTCGGACGCCAGGTCGGCGGCCTTCACCAAGGGGAAGGGCGCAGTGATCGCGGTCCTCGGCGGCGCGGCGGGGGCGTTGCTCGGCGCAGGTCGCTCGACGGGGATCGAGACGCGCTGCGGATCGCGCGTGGCGCGCATCGCCTCGGCGGTGGCGCGCGCCTCGTCGGCCGTCATGCGCGTCTCGATCGAGATCACCCGAGGGTCGTCGTCGCGGATGATCGGCGCCTCCGTCGTCGCGCTGGGAGGTGCGGGATCGGGCGTCGCGTCGGCGGTCGAAGAGGCCGACCGAGGATGCGCGCTCGACGCGTGGAGCATGCTCATCAGCTCGACGGAGAGGTCTTGTACGGTGCGAAACCTGTCGCGAGGCGAGCGCGCGACGCACTGTTCGAACCAGGCGTCGAAGCCGTCGGGGAGCCTCCGCGCGATCGCGAGCTCGGCGCAGCGCTCCGACGCCAGCACGATCGGCGCGTCGAGGCGCACACGCCCCGTGGGCCAGTACGAGCGGCCCGTGAAGAGCCAGAACGCGAGCAGCCCGAAGGACCAGAAGTCTGCGCCCGGCGTGACCGAGGCCCCCTCGACGCACTCGGGCGCGACCCACGCAGCCCCGACATCGGGGACGCCGCGCGCGCGCTCCCACTCGATGCGGTGCGAGACGCCGAAGTCGAGGAGCTTCGCCTTCACGCCGCCCCCGCGCTGCGCCTCGAGGAGGACGTTCGAAGGCCGCAGGTCGCGGTGCACCAGCCCCTTCGCGTGCGCCGCGTCGAGCCCGAGGGCGACGTGGCGGAGCACCGTCCACGCCTCGCTCCGCGTGATCGCGTCGCGCGACGTGTCGACGGCGCGCTGCGCGAGCGTGGACCCGTCGAGCAGCTCGGCGGCGAACCACACCGCGCCGCCCTCGGTGCAGCCCGACTCGTACACCGCGGCGACGTGCTCGCTCACCACCGACTCGACGAGGCACAGGTCGTCGAGCACGCGCTCGTCGGCCACGCGAGAATCCCTCGCGCCGGCCTTGAGCACCTTCAGCGCCCGCGCGACGCCGTGCTCCACGGACTGAACCGCGTAGACCGTCCCCGCGCGGCCTCGGGCGAGCACGCGCTCCACGCGATACCGGCCGTCGAACACCGCGCCTTCGGGGAGCGCGGCGCGCGCCTCGGACTCCTCGCGCGGCGGGGGCGCGACCGACGAGGTCGCATCGGCGGGCGTCGACCTCGCAGCGGGCGCGGCCTCCGTCGTCGGCGGTGGCAACGACGGCGGCGTGAGGCCGATGAGCGTCGACTTCGCGGAGCCACCCGGCGCGGCAGAGGCGGGCGGCAGCGTCGGGGCGCTCAGGCCGATGAGCGTCGACTTGCTCGACGGCGCGGGCTCCTGCTCGAAGCGCGGAAACGTCGGCACGCTCACTCCGATGAGCGTCGATTTCGTGGGCGCGATCGACTCTCGCGGCGGCTCTTCAGGGCTCTTCGTCACGGTTGCGCCGGGCGATCGATCATCCACATGCGCGCGACGCTTCGCAACCTTTGAAACTGCTTCGCGCGCCTTCCGACGCGCGATGCCTCACGCGCGGCGGCGACGGCCGCGACGCGCGAGGAGCGCGGCAGCGAGGGCGAGACCGAACGCGGCGCCGCGCGACGAGGGAGCCGCGCCGGGCGTCGCGCACTGGCACCCGCGACGGCTCGGGGCGAGCGCGATCGGGGAGTCATCGGCGTCGCTCACCGAGGCGTCGCGCACGACGCTCCCGTCGACGCGGACGCTGCCATCGGGGGTCGACGCGTCGGAGACTCCGCCGTCGCGCGTGGTGGCTCCCTGCGCGGTGCACTCGCCCATGCGGCAGACCTCTCCGCTCGGGCAGAGGCGCGTGTCGGGCCCCGTCTCGCATGCGTCGCGGCACTGGCCCGCGCGGCAGTACATCCCCGTCGGGCAGGTGACCCCGTTGCAGTCGTCGGTGACGCAGTAGCCGTCGGGCTGGCAGGTCATTCCAGGCGAACACGGCGTGCACTGGCAGCCCGGGACGCAGAGGCCCGCGTTGGGGCCGGGCCCGGGGTCGCAGACCTCCATGGGGTTGCAGGTGACACCCTCGCAGGGGTTGAGGCAACGCCCCGCGCGACACACCTGCGCGTGGGGACACGTCACGCCGTCACAGATGCCCACGCAGGCTCCGCCCGCGCAGCGCTGGCCCGCGGAGCACTCGACGCCCATGCACGCGGTCTCGACGCAGATCCCCTCGGCGGTGCACGTGCGGCCGGGGAGGCACCCGAGCTCGCGCGAGCAGCGCTCGACGCACGAGCCTCGGTCGCAGACGAAGTTGTTGGGGCAGAGGTTCGTGCCCTCGTCGATGGTGCCGTTGCAGTCGTCGTCGTTGCCGTTGCAGCGCTCGGTGCGCGGCATGTTCACCTGCTGGCAGCGCACGCTCATCCCGTCGCAGACGTTCACGCCCTGACCGCACGCGCCCACCTGACCGGGCACGGTGCACGCGGTCCCGCCGCCAGAGCATCCCGTCGAGACGTCGCCGCCGCGGATCTGAAAGCGCCAGAGGCCCGGCGCGCCGCCCGGCACGTTGGAGGTGCGGCACACGTCGAGGATGGCCATCGAGAGCGACATGGGGAGCGCCACGTAGTTGCGCGTGTTGCCCGCGTCGAAGCCCACCTGCGCGGGGGTTCCGCCGAAGCCGCCCATGCCCTTCGACGCGTCACCCGTGGTCCACTGGCAGCGGTTGTAGCGGAACTCCACGTCGAAATCGCCCGTGGTCGCGCAGGTGTTGCTCGTCGTGAGGATGAGCTGAAAGTCGTTCTGCAGGTCGTCGTGCGTGCTGAAGTAGCCGACGTTGTTCCACGTGACGACGACGCGGTTGCGCTCGACGTGAAAGCAGATGTTGTTGCGCGCGGGCTGACCGCCGCCGCGCGTGTCGACGTCGGCCCACCACGGCGCGATCATCGGCTGATCGGCCACGGGAAAGGGGTCTGGCGTGAAGGTCGGCACCGCGTCGCGGAACGTGATGTTGCCGTTGGTGTTCACGAACATCGCGTTGTAGGTGCCGCCGAAGAAGTGCAGCCCCGTGGGGAACGCGTCGGTGATCGGCACGGCCACCGGGTCGGCGAAATCGTCGACGGGCGGCGGGCCCGCGTACGACCCGTCGTCGTTGGGGTGCACGCAGTTCTGCGGGAGCCCGTAGCCCGTCGGACCGCCGAAGCCCGTGAGCAGCGGGATCGCGCCCGCGTCGCCCATCCACGCCGCGAGGAGCGGGAGCTGGAGCGCCGCGCAGAGCGCCACACGCGCAAAAGAAAGCGATCGCATGACTCGTTCTTCTCCGTTCGCGCGAGAGACGCTCCGCGCGCCTCGTCACATCGGCGAACGTACACCATCAGGCGGCGCTTCGGCCCCGAGGTATCGGTACAGCGCGAGCGTGACAGGCGTGCCGCGCGGGAGGAGGCCGAGCGTGCCCCAGGCCCTCACCCCGGCCGGGGCGAGGTGACCGATGGTCATCGAGTCGTAGACCCTCCCCGTGATGGTCTCTCGCGCCACGAGTTCGAAGCGCCCTGCGGTGCGTAGCGCGTCGCACACGGCGGCCTCGCGCTGCCCCGCGGCGCGCTGCGCGACGCAGCTCAGACCGAGGTAGATCATCGTGCAGCGCGAAGGATTCCGAAGAACGGCGCGGGCCGACTCGGAGAGCCGCTCCGAGGCCCCGGTGGCGCCGCGAGGGAGCTCGTCGGCCGTGACCACGCGCCACGCGCTGTCGAGGCCGTCGACCGTGAGCCTCGCGCCGAAGCGCTTCCATCGGGCGTCGAAGTGCATCGTCGGCCGCGACGCGTCGGGGACCCCGCGGAACTCCAGCACCGTGCACCTGAGCGGCACCCGCGCCGACACCCGACGAAGGAACGCGAACTCGCGCATCTCGTAGAAGTCCGTGTCGCGCTCGAAGCCGAGGTACAGCCACGGCGCCGCGAGCGATGCGACCGCGATCACCGCGACCGCGTAGCGAGCCCGCGCGAGGAGCCACGGCACCGACGCCGCCGCGAGCAGCACCAGCGGCGTCACGAGGTGGAGGTGATACCGCGCCTGCATCGCGACCTCGTGAGGCCTCACGTAGGAGTGCGCCACGAAGAAGGCAGCGAGCCACCCCACGAGAAAGACCGAGCGCGCGCGCGCTCCATCGCGCCAGAGCGTCATCGCGCCGAGCGCGGCCAGCGGCGTGAGCCACGGAGGCGTCACCGAGGGGTTGAGGAGCGTGTTGACGCGCGGGCTGACGAGCGTCGAGAGCGCCGCGGCGAGCGTGCGCGGACGCAGCGCGTCGGCGAGGTTCACGCGGTACATCACCAGCAGGTGCGCCACGAGCGCGAAGAGCGCCGGCGCGCACACGAGCACGGCTGCGACGGCCACGCGGCGACGCGGCACGGAGGCCCCCCGCGAGGCGACCGCGAGGGCCGCGAGGTCGAGCGGAAAGAACACCACGTTCTCGGGGCGCGTGAGGTACGTCGCGACGCTCCAGAAGGGCAGCGCGGCGGTGCAGGCGAGGCGCCACGCGCGAGGGCCGTCAGAGAGCGCGCCGTAGAGGGCCACGAAGGTCATCGACGACGCGAAGAGCGACTGGATGAACTCCACGTCGCTGCGCGAGAAGCGCAGGTGCATCGGGAGCGTCGCGAGGAGGAGCGCCGCCGCGAGCGACGCGCGCCAGTCTCGCAGCACGGCGCGGGCGTGCGCGAAGAGCGCGAGCGGCGTGAGCGAGGCGAGCGCGAGGTCGACGACGAACACCAGGTCGACGAGCGAGATCGGGCGACCGGTGACGCGCACGAACCATGCGAGCGAGGGCCCTGCGTAGAGGGCGCCCGCGAGTGGGACGACGCGCGAGTAGGGCCACGCGTTCATGGGCGCCTCGACGGAGATCGCGAGGCGGAGCGCGAGGCCGAGCGCGCCGATGAGCGCGAGCGCGAGGCCCACGCCGCGCGGCGTGTCGCGCAGGTGCCGCCGCAGCGCGGCGACGAGGAACGCGAGGCCCAGGAGCGACACGACGAGTCCGTCGAAGAGCACGCGGCGCGCGGAGCCGCCGATCGTCGGAGCCCACACCGCGGCCGATGGGAGCGCCCACATCGACGGGCCGTCGTGGCTACGAATCACGGAGACGAGCGCCTCGCGGAGGGGCCGCGGGAGCGTCGGGGGTTCGAACGTGAGCGCGTAGCGAGGCGTGACGGCGTCGGGAGACGCGGCGCGCGACGGGTGACGCAGGCGAAGGCGTCCGCGGTCGACGCCCGAGCGCAGCTCCACGACCACCTCGTCACGCAGGATCGAGACGTCGCCGATGGACCACCCGTCGATCACCGCGGCGCCGGGCGCGTAGGGCCGGAGCAGCGAGAGGACGTCGCGCTCGTGGCCGGGCAGAATGACCAGACCGTTCTCGCTCCAGGGGTTCTCTAAAGGCTCTGCGACGGGTGTGTTCGCGGGCGGGTCGGCCTGCGCCAGCGGCGCGACGGAGAGGGCGCACAGAAGGGCGACGAGCGCGGCGAGCGAGGCGAGCGCGGTGCGTCGTGAGGTCCTCGCCATCGGTGCCGCGGATCGTACATGGAGGACGCGGTGTGACCGTCGTGTGTCTGCGCTTGCGCTCACGGCGCGGGATGGGCAATACCCGACGCCCCCCAAACGTCCCCACTGAAGGATGCAGATGACCATGCGCGATCAGGAATGGAAGTCGAAGGCGTCGAGCGCTGACGAGGTGATCTCCCACGTCAAGAGCGGCGACAAGGTGTTCATCCACGGCGCCGCGGCCACGCCGACGCCGCTGCTCGAAGCCCTCTGCCGACGAGGCGACCTCGAGAACGTAGACCTCTACCACCTGCACCTCACGGGCCCCTGCCCCGTGGCCGAGCCCAGCTCCGCGGGGAGGCTCTTCTCGAACTCGCTCTTCACCGGCGCCGCGCTGCGCAAGCCCATCGAGGAGGCCCGCGCGGACTTCATCCCCGTGTTCCTCTCGGACATCCCGCGGCTCTTCAAGTCGCGTCGCATCCCGCTCGACGTGGCGATCGTTCAGCTCTCGCCGCCCGACCGCCACGGCCTGTGCACCCTCGGCCCCTCCGTCGACACCGCGCTCGCCGCCGTCGAGTCCGCGCGCGTCGTCGTGGCCGAGATCAACGAGCAGATGCCCCGCACCATCGGCCACACCGCGGTGCACTTCGACAAGATCAAGGCCTTCTTCGCGTCGAACCGACCGCTCCACGAGGCCGAGGCCACGCCCGAGGGCGAGGTCGAAGGGCGCATCGGCGACCTCATCGCCAACCTCGTCGAAGACGGCTCCACGCTCCAGATGGGCATCGGCGCGATCCCCGACGCGGTGCTCTCGCGCCTCGGCAACAAGCGCGACCTCGGCATCCACACAGAGATGTTCTCCGACCGCGTGATCGAGCTCGTCGAGGGCGGCGTCATCACCAACCGCTTCAAGAAGATCCACCAGGGGCGCACGGTCACGAGCTTCGTCTCGGGCACGCGGCGCCTCTTCGACTTCATCGATGACAACCGCTCCATCGAGTTTCACCCCTGCGACCGCACCAACGACACGGCGCTCATCCGGCAGAACCCCAAGGTCGTCGCGATCAACTCCGCGCTCGAGGTCGACCTCACGGGTCAGGTCTGCGCCGACTCCATCGGCGCGCGCATCTACTCGGGCATCGGCGGCCAGATGGACTTCATCCACGGCGCGGCGCTCTCCGAGGGCGGCAAGCCCGTGATCGCGCTCCCCTCGACGGCCGCGGGCGGCAAGGTCTCGCGCATCACCCCGACGCTCAAGCCCGGCGCGGGCGTGGTCACCACGCGCGGACACGTGCACTGGGTGGTCACCGAGCACGGCGCCGTCGACCTCTACGGCCTCACGCTCCGCAAGCGCGCCGAGGCGCTCATCTCGATCGCGCACCCCGACTTCCGCGCCGAGCTCCGCCGACAGGTCTCGGACCTCAGGCACTACACCCTCTCCTGAGCGACGCAACGCCGATGACCTCGCACGACCCCAACGGGCCCGTCACCCCGAGCCTCGTCGACCCCTTCGCGCCCGAGCGCGCGACCGAGAAGGCCGCCGACGCGTACCAGGCCACGCTCGACGAGGCCCTCAAGCTCCGCGAGCGACCCTTCGCGGCGATGGGCGTGACGGCCACCGCGCGCCAGCACGCCAAGAACCGAATGACCGTGTGGGAGCGCATCCGCGTGCTCACGCCCGAAGAGCCTTCGGTGCTCTTTCAGAACTGGGGCCCCAACCTCGACGGCGCCTCGCTCGTCACCGCCGTGCTCCGCATGGGCGGCCGCGACGTCGCCCTCTACGGCCACGATTTCACCGTGCGCGCGGGCTCCATCGACGCCACCAACGGCCGCAAGCTCGCGCGCCTCTTCATGATGGCCGCCGAGCGCGGCATGCCCGTCATCGGCCTCAACGACTCGGCCGGCGCGTACGTGCCCGCGGGCGTCGGCGGCCTCGACGGCTACGCCGAAGCCTTCACCGCGCTGCGCCGCATCTCGGGCGTCGTGCCGAGCATCATGTGCATGTTCGGCTTCAACGCGGGCGGAGGCTCGTACCTCCCGCGTCAGGGCAGCTTCGTGATCCAGCCCGGCGACACCTTCTTCGGCCTCACGGGCCCCGGCGTGGTGAAGTCGGTGCTCGGCGAAGACGTGACCCCCGACGACCTCGGCGGCCCGAAGGTTCACAGCGCCTCAGGCGTCGTCGATCTGTCGGTGCCCGACGAGGTCGGCGCGCTCCGCACGGCCGCGCGGCTGCTCACGTACCTCCCCGGTGACAACCGCTCGCTCGCGCCCTTCGAGGCCACGAGCGACCCCATCGACCGCGCGACGCCCGAGGTCGACGCGCTGCTTCGAAAAGCCTTCACGTCGCCCACGGGCTTCAACACCCCCGTCGACGTGCGGATCGTCGTGGCCGCGCTCTGCGACCACGGCGACTACTTCGAAGTGCAGCCCACGCGCGCGCAGAACACCGTGACGTGCTTCGGCCGCATCGGCGGCAACGTCGTGGGCTTCGTCGCGAACAACAGCGCGTTCGCGTCGGGCCAGATCGACATCCACGCGGCCTACAAGAACGCGCGCTTCATCCGCTTCTGCAACCTCTACAACATCCCGCTGGTGTTCATCGAAGACACCACGGGCTTTCTCCCCGGCCGCGAGCAGGAGTCGATGGGCATCGTGCAGGCCGGGCGCGCCATGCTCGACGCCATCGTCGACGTGCGGACGCCGCGCATCCTGCTCATCCTCCGCAACGCCTACGGCGGCGCGTACGCGTCGTTCAACAACTACCCCACGGGCGCCGACATGGTGCTCGCGCTGCCGACCACGCGCCTCGCCGTGATGGGCCCCGCGGGCAAGGAGTTCGTCTACAAAGACGAGCTGAAGAAGCTGCGCGCCGAGGCCGCGAAGAAGGGCGGCGACGAGGGTCGCGCGCTCCTCAAGGCCGGCGAGGCCGAGCTCTCGCTGCGCTACGAGCGAGAGCTCATGAACCCGCGCGAGGCGCTGAGCCTGGGGTCGATCTCGCAGCTCGTGATGCCCGACGAGCTGCGCCGCGTGCTCGGGCGAAACCTGTTGATGTTCCTCCGTCACTACACGCCCGCGCCCTTCAACGGCGTGCAGCGAGAGTTCCACTGAAGAGGCGACGCGTGGCGACCCCCGTGAACGACAAGACCGACTGGTACCTCGACAACCCCCTCATCCGCCGCGACCGGCGCCTCGACCGCGCCGCGTCGCCCTGGGTGCGCTCCTTCGCCTGCAACGACCCCGCGGACAGCCCCGTCGCGGTGCTCATCGTGTGCCGCGGCCCCATCCGCCTCGAGGCGCTCGACGTCTTCGAAGAGATGGGCATCACGAGGGTGGGCATCCTGCTCTCGGAGAAGGACTCCATCGTCTATCAGCAGGCGCGCGCGCCGGAGCTTCGCCGCGTGTCGCCCGACCGCGTGCACCGCATCCGCGACTACACCGGCGCCACCACCGCGGAGCGTCAGGATCGCATCGCGGACATCATCGCGATCTGCAAGACCCACGGCTACGGCTACGTCTTCGCGGGCTACGGCTTCATGGCCGAGAGCGCCGAGTTCGTCTCCGCGCTCGAAGAGGCCGGCCTGTGCTTCATGGGTCCGTGCTCGCACACGCAGCGCGCCGCGGGCTCGAAGGACGAGGCCAAGCGCACGGCCCTCGCGCAGGGCGTGAGCGTCACGCCCGGCGTCAACGACGTCACCGCGCGCGCCCTCGCAGCGAAAACTCCCACGCGCGAGGCCCTCGCAGCGCTCGCCAGCTCGCTCTCGCTCGACGTGAGCCCCCTCCCTTCGAACTGGGACGAGGCCCTCGAGGCCGTGCTCCAGGCGTCGTACAGGGCGCGCGTCGATGCGGTCACGCTCGACGAGGTGGGCGCGACCGCGGCGCGCGAGGTGGCGCGGATGTTCGTCGAGAACCCCGGCGCGCGCGTGCGCGTGAAGGCCATCGGCGGCGGCGGCGGAAAGGGTCAGCGCATCGTCTCGGGCATCGACCGCGACGGCGACCCCGCGACGGCGACGGCGCGCGCCGAGGCGGCCGCGGCGGTGGTGTCGGAGAAGGTCCGCGAGGCGCTCCACGAGGTGAAGGCCGGCGGCGTCGGCGACAACAAGAACGTGCTCGTCGAGCTCAACATCGAGACGACGCGGCACAACGAGATCCAGATGATCGGCAACGGTCGCTGGTGCGTGACGCTCGGCGGCCGCGACTGCTCGCTCCAGATGCACGAGCAGAAGCTGCTCGAGGTGTCGGTCACGCGAGAGGGCCTCGCGCGCGCCGTCGAGCGCGCCCGCGCCGCCGGTCGACACACCGAGGCCGAGGCGCTCTCGCAGGACCTCGCCACGCTCTGCCGCATGGAAGAGGAAGCCGAGCGCTTCGGCCGCGCCGTGGGCCTCGACTCGGCCTCGACCTTCGAGTGCATCGTCGACGGACCGCGGCACTACTTCATGGAGGTCAACACGCGCATCCAGGTGGAGCACCGCGTCTCCGAGCTCTGCTACGCGCTGCGCTTCACCAACCCCGACGACGCGCGCGACTCCTTCGAAGTGCACTCCGTCGTCGAGTGCATGGCCCTCCTGGCGCGGCACGGCGAGCGGCTCCCGAAGCCCACGCGCGTGCCCCGTGAGGGCGCCGCCGTCGAGGCGCGGCTCAACGCCACCAACCGCGCGCTGCGCCCCCACGCGGGCGCCCTCGTCACCGGCTGGAGCGACCCCATCGAGGGCGAGGTGCGCGACGACCAGGGGATCTGCCTCAAGCACCCCGACACGGGCCTCTTCGTGCACTACCGCCTCGCCGGGGCGTACGACAGCAACATCGCCCTGCTCGTCACCACGGGCGATGACCGCGAGGCCTCGTACGCGAGGCTCTCGGAGGTGCTGCGCCGCACGCGCCTCCGCGGCCACGACCTCGAGACCAACCTCGAGTTCCACCACGGCCTCGTGAGCTGGTTCGTCGCGAGGAACGTGTGGGCGCGGCCCACCACGCGCTTCGTCGTCCCCTACCTCTCGCTCGTCGGGCTGCTCAAGGAGGAGGCCAACCGCATCGACGTCGCGGGCCTCTGGGCCGAGCTCGCGAAGCGCGCCGAGAAGCGCTTCGAAGCCGTCACCGACGACGCCCGCCGCAAGGCCGCCGCGGCCGCCTCGCGCGAGGTCTACGTCCTCAAGGAGACGCTCGTTCGAAGGCCCGTCGAGGCGCTCTTCGAAGACCCGCACCGGCTCTCCGCGTGGCTCTCGCAGCACATGCGCAGCGTCGAGGTGCGAGACGGTCGCGTCGTGTGGCACCGCAACCCCGTCGAGGTGCTCGCCGACACGTACCACCTCTTCGACATGGACTGGCGCCGCGACATGCCCGCGGCCCACCTGATCTGGGATCACGACAACGAGATCCTCGCCCGCGCCCTCGGCTTCTACCGCACGCTCGAAGCGAAGCTCGGCGTGCACGCGTGGTCCGACGTCACCGCGGCACTCTCGTCGGCGACGGCGCCCGCGGGCTTCGACGACGCGACCTGGGCGAAGGTCCGCTCGGCCCACGAGGGCTACCAGGGCGGCCTCGAGCTCCTCGGCGTGCCGGCCGCGGTCGGCGCGCGCGTGGGCTTCTTCGAGATGCGCATCGAAGACGACCTCACGGTGACCATCCCCGAGCGCCTCCACGACCCCGCGCTCGCGAAGCGCATGGCGAGGGTGCTGGTTCCGCCGCCCGCGACGCGCGCCGACGAGATCGTCGCCGAGGTCGGCGGGATGTTCTACGCGCAGGAGGCGCCCGAGCGGCCTCCCTTCGTGAAGGTGGGCGACCACTTCGAGAAGGATCAACCGCTCTACATCCTCGAGGTGATGAAGATGTTCAACCGCGTGCTGGCGCCCTTCGCGGGCCGCATCGACGCGGTGCTCGTCGAGGGCGTCGGCACCATCGTTCAGAAGGGGCAGCCCCTCTTCAAGGTCACCCCCGCCGAGCGCCACGTCGACGTCGACACTGTGTCGCTCGCGAAGGCGCGGAAGGCCACCGTGGCCGAGTACCTCCGCGCCCTCTGAACGGGCCACTCTTTCAGGCGAAATCTGCGGGCGGAGACCCGTACCGGACCATGATCGCGCCGTGATCGACGGGCGGTCGCACGGGCGGCAGCGGGCGCACGCGTCCGGCGTCGGGGCGTGACGCGTCGGCGCGCGCGTCGGCGGTCGCGACGTCGGCGGAGGGCGTGTCGGAGGGCGCGCTCGCGGCGTCGGCGGTCATCGTCGAGGCGTCGAGCATCACGGGCGCGCCGTACATCGCCGCGATGGCGCCGGGGCCCGGATCAGCCGGGGTCTCGACGACGGAGCCGCCCGACGAGGGCGTCGAGGACGAAGCGTCTTGCGCGGCCGTGACGGTGGTCGCGGGCTCCTGCGCGACGACGTTCTGTGTCGCGGCGGGCTGCGACGACGAGCAGGCCGCGACGGTGGTCGCGAACACGAAGAGCGCCGCGCGAGAGAGCGCGCCCGACGGGGCCGCGGGGACGATCCCCTCGGGGTTCGCGGACAGCTCGCACGCGCAGAACGGGCACGTCGCGCCTCCGAGGCGGACGTGGCGCATGCAGCGGGGACAGGGAAACAGGGGTGATGTCATGTACGGATGCCTTCCTCCTCTTCGCAGCTTCGCGAAGAGGGACGAGGTGTGTCCAGCGAATTTCCGGGGAGTGCTTGCGTGTGACGCGCGGCGGAGCGACGGATTGGACCGTGTGGTGATTCAGCCCGCGAGGCCGCGCGCGACGACGCGTCGGAGCTGGTCGAGGCGGCGCGCGGTGTCACCCGTCGCCCCTGCGCGCGCCTCTTCGATCACGCGGAGCGTCTCGGCCGTCGCGACGGCGCCGATCGCGACCATGAGCTCGTGCTGCGCGACGCCGCGCGCGAAGGCCCGCACGAGCGCCACGTGACACGCGTGCGGAAGCGTCACCTGACGACCCGCGGCGGCGTGCGCCCAGGTCGATCCGAGCTCCGCGATGCCCCGCGCCGCGCCGACGATCACGGCCTCGTCGGTCGCCGCGTCGAGCGCGTTCGAAAGCGTGCGCGCCACGGTCACGCGTCGGGTGACGCCGATGCCTTCGAGCGCCGCGGATTGACGCGGTCCCGCGACGGTCGCAGCGGCCGTGAGGAGCGCGACCTCGGCGTCGCCGTTGAGCGTCCCGAGCGCGCGCGCTGCGGCGCGCACGGCGTCGGGAGAGGCCATGCGTTCGAACGCTCCGCGGAGCACGGGTTCGGCGCGTCGGTCGCGGAGCGCGCCGAGGGCCTCGATCGACGCGAGCACCAGCGTGTCGCGCTCGTCGTCGGTGAGCTGACGCGCGGGGCCCGACACGGCGAGCACGTCGATCATCGGGAGCATCGCGTCGCGCCCCATCGCGCGGAGCTCACGCACCACCGAGGGACGCTGGAGCCGCGTCGCGCGATACACCGCGGGACGCAGCCCCGCGAGGTCACGCACGCGGCTGAAGTGCTCGGGGTGTGCGGCGCGCGCGACGCGAATGTCGGCGGCGAACGAGCGCTGCATCGCGGTCGTGGCGACGGCTTCGCCGAGGAGCGGCGTCGAGAACGCGAGCGGCGCCGAGAGCGCGAGGGCGAGCGAGACCGCCATCGCGCGAAGGGTGCTGTGACGGATCATCGGGCCACCTCCCACCAGCGGCGCTGCGGATACTCTCGGACCGCGTTGGTGCCGCAGTGAACCTCCCCGTCGGCGGCGTGGAGGAGGTCCCACTGCTCGGCGAAGCGGGCGTTGATGCCATAGGCCGCGAGGCGCTCGGTCATGTCGTCTTCGACGATGTCGTGCGACGCCACGTTGGGGCCGTAGGGCCGCGCCATGATGGCCGTGCGGCCGTAGAAGAGCAGGTTGATCGTGCCGGGCTGGTAGGCCGCCGCGCGCTGGTTCTCGTGCGAGGCCCAGAGAAAGGGCACCTCGACGATCTCGTCGTCGGCGAGGCCGACCTCCATCTGGATCTGCTCTCGCAGCGCGTCGAGGCGGCCCTGCACCATCTGGTTGAAGGCCATGAGCTCCTCGTCGGCGAGCAGCTCACCGACGGCGCGCTGCGCGGGGTACGGGCGACCTCGCATGGGGCCGCTCTCGTAGTACCAGTACTTGCCCGCGAAGATGAGCACGTCGGCGTTGTGCGCGTCGCGCGCCACGAAGGCCGTGAGCTGCGAGCGCGCGAGGCGCGGAGAGGCCCAGAGGAGCTTCCACCCGCGCGGCGTGTCGGCGGGGATGAAGCTCAGGTACTCGTCGATGTGCCCCACGAGGAGCCACGACGTGTCGATGTAGAGCGGCGGCCCCTGGACGCCCTGCGCGTCGAGGAACTGCCGGAGCGCGACGTCGCTGTGCCTCGCCTCGACGGACCCGTGCACGATGCGCCCGAGGGGAAAATCTCGCGTCCCGACCCGGTGCGGAGGGATGAGCTCGAGGTCGCCGAACGAGTCGAGGCTGACGTCCCAGCGGTTGCCGTTGACCGAGGCCGCGGCGCGCTTCCAAACGTAGCCGAAGTCGGGGCCGAGGAGCTCGCGCTGCGTGTACTGCGCGACGGCGCGCTGCGCGTTGGGCGTGCGCAGCACCACGGGCATCGCGTGCATCCCGTCGGCGCTCGGGATGCCGGTCCACCCGAACTCCATGATGTCCTGCATCCACACGTCGGGGCCCTGCTCGGGGTCGGGCAGGTACGTGGGATCTTGCGTGTCGACGAGCGTGAGCGGCATGGCGTCCTGCTCGGCGTAGAACTCCAGGTCGCTCGAGAAGGCGATCGCGGGCGAGTAGTCCGACGCCTGCGGACCCCAGATGCGCACCGTCGGATCGAGCGAGTTGTAGATCACCCACGGCGCGACCTTCATCGTCGCGCGGTCCGTCCTCGGCTCGCCGCTGGTCATCACCGACAGCGAGAGCTCCACGCGCCCGTCCCACGTGGGGCCGGGAAAGTCCTTCGCCTCGATGCCGAACTCCACGCCCGCGCGGAGCTCGTCTCGCGAGAGGGCTCCGCCCGCGTAGACCTCCCAGCCGCTCGCCGTGTGCTTGAAGAGCCGCACGCGCGACGCGCTCGTCTCGTCGACGGTGAGCGTCCCTGCAGCGTCTTCAGGGGCAGCGGGCCACGCGGCGATGCGCACGCGCGCGAGGTCTGCCTCGTCGGCCTCGCCGTTCACGCGATCGTCGACGGCGTCGACCATGTGGTTGCTGTCATCGTCGTCGACGTTGGCGAGGAGCGACGCGCCCGCCGTGGTGCTCCACTCCGCGCGCTGGGTCCACTCGGCGTACGTGTCATCGAGCACGCCGTTTCGGTTGCCGTCGACGACGAGCCGCACCGCGGGGAGCTGCGGCCCCG
The DNA here is from genome assembly GCA_052035985.1 of Myxococcota bacterium. Lineage (GTDB taxonomy): Bacteria > Myxococcota_A > Polyangia > Polyangiales > CAISKJ01. The sequence goes on from JBPOHC010000268.1 coordinate 23,274, forward strand.
AGTCTGTCGGCGGAACCGCCCCGTCGGTGGGTTGCGGCGAAGGCGAAGCCCCTCCGTCGCTCCCGCACGCAGCGAGGAGCGTCGCGACGACGAGCGCGCCGACGTAGCCCTGTGACCGTGATCTCCGTGGGTCGCGCATCCGAGTGAAGCTCCTCCGAAGCCGCCGATGGAACGCCCGCGAGCGGCCGTCCGTCAACGGCGGCTCGAACGGATTCCCCATCGCAGAAGGGCTTCAGCGGAGACGTATCTGATGCGGCGCGAGGACCGCGCGGCGATCAGCGCGGGACCCAGGGCGTGTCGGCCACCGAGGACGATCGGTTGACCGAGCGCGCGAGCGAGAAGAGCAGGTCGCTCAAGCGGTTGAGGTACACCACCGTGGCGCTGCGAACGGGCTCCTGCGTGCGGAGCGCGACGACCTCACGCTCCGCGCGGCGACACACCGTCCGCGCGACGTGGAGCGACGCGGCGCCGAGGGTGCCTCCCGGCAGCACGAAGGTGCGCAGCGGTTCGAGCGTGGCCTCGCTCTCGTCGATGGCGTGCTCGAGGCGCGCGATGTCATCGTCGTCGAGGAGCGCGATGCCGATGTTCGACTCCTTGCCGGGCACCGACGCGAGCTCAGCGCCGAGCGTGAAGAGGTCGCGTTGCACGCGAGAGAGCACCTCATCGACCGAGGCAGGCAGCACATGCGCGCGCGCCACGCCGAGCGTGGCGTTGAGCTCGTCGACGGTGCCGTAGGCCGCGACCCGATCGCTGGCCTTCGAGACGCGGGCGCCGCCAAACAGCCCGGTCTCTCCCTGGTCACCCGTCTTCGTATAGAGCTTCACGTACCGATCTCCTGCCCGAGCAGCACGCCGGTTCGGAGGGGATGACCCGCCAGGAACTCCCGCACCGGCACGCGCTTCTTGCCCTCGAGTTGAACGTCGGTGAGGGCGACCAGCCCCTTGGATGTCCCAACCCAGATCCGGTCTCGCGTAACCGCCACAACCTCACCCGGCGCCGCGCCGATCACCGTCGGCGGCTCATCGAGCCGCGTCGCGCAGACGATGAGCCTCCGCGCGCCGAGCGTGGTCGAGCACCCGGGCCACGGCTGAAGCCCCCTCACCTGATCGTGAATCTGCTGCGCAGAGCGCCGCCAGTCGATGCGACCAAGCTCCTTGGTGAGCAGCGGCGCGATCGTGTGGCGCGCATGATCCTGCGGCGTCGGCGTGAGCGCGCCCGCGAGGTAGCGTTGGAGCTCCTCTCGCACGAGCGACGCGCCGAGCGCCGAGAGCCGCGCCGTGAGCTCCGCCGAGGTCTCGTCGGGCCCGATGGTGACCCTCCGCTCGGCGAGCGCGGGCCCCGTGTCGAGCCCCTCGTCCATCTGCATGAGCGTCACGCCGGTCTCCGTGTCGCCCGCCATGATCGACCAGTTGATCGGCGCGGCGCCGCGGTGCCTCGGCAGGAGGCTCGCGTGCACGTTGAGGCACCCGAGTCGGGGCGCGTCGAGCACGGCCTTCGGGAGAATTCTCCCGTAGGCCACCACGATGGCGACGTCGAGCGAGAGGCTCTGGAGCCACGCAGCGACGGCTCCGTCGCGGAGCTTCACGGGCTGCCTCACCTCGATGCCCCTCGCCTGCGCTGCGAGCTTCACGGGCGGCGCCGTGAGCACGTTGCCGCGACCTGCGGGGCGATCGGGCTGACACACGACGGCGACCACGTCGGCCACGTCGCAGAGCGATTCGAGCGAGGGCACCGCGAACGCGGGCGTACCGAAGAAGACTACGCGGGGTCGCATGGTGGGGGTGATGTGCTCTATGCCCGTTTCCTCACGGCGCGTAAACGGCGCGGAGGGGGATGCGAGCGGTCAGGGGCGGGCGTCGGAGAGCGCGCGCTTGCGCATCTCGCGGTCGATCATCCGGCGCTTGAGGAGCGACACGCGGTCGACCATGAGGGTGCCGTCGAGGTGGTCGTACTCGTGCTGCACCGCGATCGAGAGGAGCCCCTCGGCGGTGAGTTCGAAGGGCCTTCCATCGAGCCCGAGGGCGCGCACGGTGACCTTCGCGGCGCGCTCGACCTCCTCGTGAATCCCGGGGAACGAGAGGCACCCTTCCTCCCACACGGTCTCGCCCTCGCGCGCGACGATCTCGGGGTTGATGAAGGTGCGCAGCTCGCTCGGGTGATCGGAGTCGGCTACGTCGATGACGAAGATGCGCTTCGTGATGCCCACCTGCGGCGCCGCGAGCCCCACGCCGGGCGCGGCGTACATGGTCTCGGCCATGTCGTCGCAGATGCGACGGATCTCGTCGTTGACCTCGGCCACGGGCTCGGCCTTCACGCGCAGGCGCTTGTCGGGATATCGAAGAATGGTGCGGATCGACATGGAGGGAGTTCCGTTGCGTTGGATGCTTCGACCGCGCGTTCGGTGCGCTTTCTAGACCCTTACCCCGTGTCTGCCCGAGCGACAAGAGAGCGGTGGCGCCCTACTTCGCCGCGGTGAAGCGCGCGATGTCGTTGCGCGTGGCGTCGTCCCAGCGGGTCGAGCGGTCGACGGCGTTCATCGACCACACGAAGGCTTCGGTGAAGCCCTTCTTGTCGAGCAGCGCGAGGCGCGCGCCGACGCTCTGATCGCCCCACGCGCCGCCGAGCTCGGGCCACGTGCGATCACCCGGCAGATCCATGAACTGCCCGAGGAGCTGCGACGGGACCTCCTTCGGCAACCCCGGCGTCGACGCGAACTCGCCCACCACCGTGCGCACCGGAGCGGCCGCTTCGGGCACCTCGTGGGGCTTGCGGTAATAGTGAAACTGCCAGAGCCCCAGACCCATCGAGGCGGCGTCCCACTTGTAGTTCGTCTCGTGCTCGGCGAAGCCCACCGTGGCCGTGTGGTGGGGTCTCACCACGTACGCGCACGCGTGAAGGAGCTGCTTCATCTTCGCGACGGGCAGCGTGCGCAGCGGGTCCTTCTGCTGCTCGGGACCGTCCCAGGTGCACCACTCGGGCTCGTTGCAGAGGTCGAACGAGTGGATGAGCGGCTTGAACTGCGGCTCCGCGGCGATGGTCACCATCGGCGTGAGGAGGTGGTCGATGAAGAGCCTCGATTTGCCTTCGTCGTAGGCCAGATCCGCGCGTCCGTTCTTCACGAAGCCGTCGGGCGGACCCTGCACCGCCCCCTGCGATTTCTTGAAGGGCCCCGACTCGAAGTTGCCCGGAAAGAACATCGCGAAGTCGAGCACCACGGGCATGAGCTTGATGGCATCGCCGCCGTCGTCCGCGGCCTTCTTGAAGCACTCGAGGAGCGCGCGAAAGTCTTCGAGGATGGGCTTCACCGCGTCGCCCGTCGGCGGCGTGAAGCGCCACTGGGGGTGACCGTGCCAGGGTCTTGATGGATCGGGCCGCGGCGCGCCTTCGCGCGTCCCGTAGGTCATCGCGTCGCCGAGAATGAACCACCGCACCGCGTGGACGCCGAGCTTTCGCAGCGCGCGGAGCTCGTCGACGAGGCTCGCCTCCCACGCGCGCCGCATGCCCCAGGGGCCGATGCCGAAGTCCCAGCCGTAGTTCTTCCACGGGTAGTTGATCCCCACCCGCATGCGCTGCTTCGTCGCGCTCATCGTCTTGGGATTCCTCTCAGATCGCGGTGTCGTTCGCGAGCGCAGTGCTCTCATCCATCGGCGCTTCGAGGTCGAGCACGTCGACGCCGTGCGCCGCGAACCTGCACGCCGCGGCCCTCGCCCTCCCGTCGCCCTCGTGATCGAGCGACCACTGCGCGTGCCTCGCCAGAAGCGCTCCCGCGAGCGATCGACCGAGCGTGAGTGAGAGCCTTCGCGCCCTCGCCTCGAGCTCCGCGAGCGCGCCCTTCGCGGCGTCTGCGCCCTTCGCGGCTTCCGATACGAGCCCCGTCGCGACGGAGGTCGCACGCTCCACGGCGCGCGCGCAGCGATCACCGACCGATGCGAGCCTCGGGTCACGCAGCGTCGCGTTGAGAGACTTCACCTCGGCGGCGATGGCCCGCAGCGCGTCGCCCTTGCCCATCGCGCGCAGCACGTCGAGCGAGAGCACGTTGGTGGTCCCCTCCCAGATCGAGAGCACCTGCGAGTCGCGCAGCAGCAGCGGGAGCACCTTGTCTTCGACGTAGCCCGCGCCACCAAAGGCTTCGATCGCCTCGCTCACGACGTTCACGGCCTGACGCCCCGTGGTGAGCTTCGCGAGCGGCGTGATGACACGCAGAAGCTCTCCCTCGTGGCCCGAGAGCTCCTTCGACTCTTCGCGGCCGAGGAGCTCGGCGGCCCTGAACGCGAGGTGAAAGCCCGCTTCGAACTCCGCTTGAAGTCCCGCGAGCGTGTCGTTGTGAAGCGGCTTCTCCGACAGCTTCGCGCCGAAGGCCACGCGACGGCGCGCGTAGTCCCTCGCGAGCGCGAGGCCGCGGCGCATCGACGCGACGGCGCAGAGCGCGTTCCACGTGCGGGTGATGTTGAGCATCGGAGTGATGGCGCGCACGCCCTCGGTGAGCCCCGTCACGGGCACTGCGAGGGCGCCTTCGAGCGTGAGCTCCGCGGTGGGCACCTTGCGCGTCCCGAGCTTGTCCTTGAGGCGATGAACGACGAGGTTGTTCATGCGCCCATGCGCATCGCGCGTCTCGAGGTAGAAGAGCGCGAGGCCGCGACCGCCCGGCCCGTTGCCCTCGGGGCGACCGAGCGTGAGCGCCATCTGTGAGGTGGTCGCGCTCGTGAACCACTTGGTGCCGTAGAGCCTCCACTGGTCTCCGTCGCGGCGCGCGACGGTCTCGCTGATGCCCACGTCGGAGCCGCCAGTGCGCTCGGTCATCCACTGCCCCGAGGTCCACGCGTGCGCGGGATCGCGGCTCGTGAGGTGCCCCACGGCGCGCTCGATGAGCGGCGCATTTCCGTGGGAGACGAGCGTCTTCGCGGCGCCGTCGGTCATCGCGAGCGGACACGAGTACACGTCGGTCGACGGATGAAAGAGGTACACGCGCGCGAACTGATCGACGCGCGAGTGCGCGCCGTGACGACGCTCGTACGCGGCGCCAACGACGCCGTCTTCGGCGGCGATGACGGCGGCGCGCTTCCAGAGCTCGGTGACCTCGATCTGGTCGATGCGGTTGCCCCACGGGTCCCACTGCGCGTAGGTCGGGACGTTGAGCCGATCGAGGAGCTGGAGCTTGTAGAGCTCGCCGCCCGAGAGCTCGCCGAGCTTCGCGTGGTCGCCTTCGAGCGCGCGTCGCACGTCATCGGGCAGCACGCGCGCGAGGTACGACCGGAGCACCCGGTCATCGAGGTACTGGTTGCCGAGCTCGGGAGCGGTCTGGATGAACGTCATGGCGCGCGGAGGTTACGGCCGCCCCGCGCGGTGTGGAAGGGGCTCTCAGAGCGCGTTGGCGACCGCGCGAAGCACCGCCGCGGCGTCGGTCTCGACGACCTCACCGTGACCGGGGATGAGCCTCGACGTGCCGGTCTCGTTGGCGAGCTTGAGGAGGTGCGCCTGAACGGCGACGCGCTCCTTCATCATGAAGAGCTTACCGATGCGCGTGACCTTCGGACCGCCCGTCGAGTCCGTGATGTGCTTCATCACCCAGCCCGCAAATCCAGGCAGATCGGGCTGATTGAAGAGCAGGTCGTTGAAGACGCGCGCGACCTTCGAGCCGCTATGCACGGTGAGCACGCCCTCGGCCTTGCCGACGCCGTCGAGGGTCTCGTAGCGCACCGAGTCGTCGCCCTTGAGGTCCTCGCAGAAGCCGTCGACCTCGATGACCTCTCGCACGCGCTTCGCCGACCCCTCGGGGCAGTACACCCTGCTCTTCGAGAAGCGCTCCCTCCACGCGTACGCGTCGAGGCGGTGCCAGCCGTTGGGCACGATGAGCACCGCGGGATCACCCCAGTCGGTGATCTGCTTCATCGTGGCCTCGTCGACGCACACGGCGTTGTGCACGACGATGCGGCCGTCGGCGAGGCGCGCCAGGGTCATCCTGCGGCGCAGCCCCATGCCCGGAACGTCGCCCTCGACGGACCAGAGGTTGTCCTCGTGCTTCGTGATGGGGTCGTGACGGAGCACCGTCCACGGTCTGTGTTCCTTCGCCATCGCAGCGCCCTCCTCGCGTCGGCTACTTCGACGCCTCGGACTTCTTCGACTTCTTCGCGCCGCCCTTCGGGGGCGCGTTCGGCGTCGTGCTCACGGCGCCGTCGTCGAGCTTCACCAGCGGAAAATCCACGGTCTTGATGAGGTCGTCACGGCGCGACGCGACGGCGGCGTCGAGGGCCGCGAGGGCCTCGGCGCGGTGGTCATAGAGGCGACGGTGCGCGCGCTTGCGCTTCGGGTCCGAGAGCAGCGCGTAGGTCACCCACGGGAACACCGCGGTCACGTCGGCGTGGACGTACTGCGAGCGCCCGACGCCCTCGGGAGAGACCTTTCCCCAGGTGTGACCTTCGCCCGCGGGACACGACGAGAGCGCGCCGTTGTCGACGGGGTCGACGCAGAACTGCACGTCGATGTCGAAGCCCTCGGTGGGCACGCCGAGGATCTGATCGAGCAGCGGCTCGCCCTGGAGCGTGTAGTTCTTCGGAACGCCGCCGCCGAGGATCCACACGGCCATGCGCCGGTCGAGCCCGCGGAGGCAGTAGTGCTGCATCGCGCCCATCTCGTAGACGTCGTCGTTGACGTCGATCTCGAGCTTGAACTCGTTCGGAAAGAGCCGCTTGAGCTTCACGATGTTCAAGAAGATCGACCCGTCCTGCACGGCGCCGACGAAGATGGGAACCGCGCGGCGGTAGCAGGTCGCGAGGAGCGAGGGCTGCTTGATGCCGAGGGCGTCTTCGATCTCCGAAATGGCCTTGCCGAGCAGGTAGTGCAGCTCCGTCGTCGTCATGCGCTTCTGGAACTGCGGCTGACGCAGGATGGCCGAGAAGAGCATGTCGGTCTCGAGGAGCGTCTCCTCCCAGAAGCCGAGGTCGTAGATGCGGATGATGCGCGCGAGGCGCAGCGCGAGGTCGCCCGCGTTGGGGTCGATCTCACGGATGCGGTGCCCGATGATGCGGTGCGCGTCGTGGTAGAGGTTCGCGCCCGTGGTGGTGAGGCAGTCGACGAGTCCGCGCTCGATGAGCGGGATGAGGCACGACTGATGGAGCCCCGCGGGCGTCATCGCGCCCGAGAGCGTCATGAAGGTCGCGTAGTCTTCCTCGATGGCGCGGGCCATGAGTTCGAAGGCGTTGCGCTCCTGACGACCCACGAACGCGGGGAAGCGCGTGCGCAGCACCTCCTCGGGCGTCTCCGTCCCCGTGATGCCGCCCATGGCGACCTCGCGGGTGCCTTCGAAGTCCTTTCGAAGCGTCTCTGCCCGCTCGGGCTCGGCGCCCTCTGCCCGCGTCTCTTCGAGCTCGACCTCGACGGCCTTCTCGGCCTTGTCGGACTTCTTGCTCTTGTCGGACTTCTTGCTCTTCTTGTCGTGCTTTGACATCGCGCCCTACGCCGCCTGTGACGTTGAATTTCCTGCGCGGTATCGCCCGACAGCGCGCGCAGCGTCAAGCGTCGACGGTCGCCGCGGCCCTCCGCGTACGGGCCAGCGCGGCGCCGAGCTCGAGCGCGACCTCCATGCCGTGGGGGTCGGCGAGGTTGCGCCCCGCGATGTCGTACGCGGTGCCGTGATCGACGCTCGTTCGCACGAAGGGAAGGCCCAGCGTGACGTTCACCGCGTCGCCGAAATCAAGCAGCTTCGACGCGATGGTGGCCTGGTCGTGGTACATCGCGATGACCGCGTCGTAGCGCCCGTCACGCGCCTGACGGAACACGGCCTCCGCGGGCACGGGGCCCGTCACGGTCACACCGCGGAGCGACGCGCGCGCCTCCTCGATCGCGGGTGAGATCACGTCGATCTCTTCGCTCCCGAGGAGGCCCCCTTCGCCCGCGTGGGGGTTGAGCCCCGACACCGCGACGCGCGGCGCGACGAGCCCGAAGTCGGTGACGAGCGCGCGCGCCGTGATGAGAATGGTCTCTCGCACGGCCTCGCGCGTGACCTTCGCAGAGACCTTCGAGATCGCGTGGTGCGTGGTGACGAGCGACACGCGGAGCTTCGGTCCGGCGAAGTGCATCACCACGCGCGACACGCCCGCGCGCTCGGCGAGGTGCTCGGTGTGTCCCTTGAACGCGACGCCGGTATCGGTGACGGCCTTCTTCGAAACGGGCGCGGTCACGATGCCGTGGAGCGCCCCCGACAGCACACCGTCGAGGGCCGCGTCGATCGCCGCGAGCTGCGCGCGCCCCGCGGGAATTCCAGGCGATCCAGGGACGCGGTCGCGCGGCGCGAGGTCGCTCACGGCCACGACGCGGACGTTCGAATGTGATGTGAGGTCGACACCCGCGAGCGACGACGCATCGGCGAGCGCGCCGCCGTCACCGAAGACCGTGAAGCGAACATCGGGGAGACGCGGCGCGACGCGCTGAAGGGCGCGCGCGGTGACCTCGGGGCCGATGCCGCAGGGACATCCCGCCGTGACGGCGAGCTCGATGAGAGACATCACGACGCTCCGTTGTGGGTCGACGGGTCGGTGGCGCCCGGCACGACGAGTCGATAGCCGACGCCGCGCACGGTCTCGATGATGGCGGCCGATCCGAGCTTCGCGCGCAGCCGACGGACGTGGACATCGAGCGTGCGCGTGGCGCCTCCGCGACGTCCCCAGAGATCTCGCAAGAGGGCCTCGCGGCCGAGCACGCGGGCGCGGTGCGTGACGAGGTGCGCGAGGAGGGTGAACTCCATCGGCGCGAGCTCGACGCGTCGGCCGTCGACGGTGGCCTCGTGTCCGGCGATGTCGATGAGGAGCGCGCCGGCCTTCACCCGCTCGGGCTGCGCGAAGTCGCTCGTGCGCCACTCGAGCGCGCGGAGCCTCGCGTAGAGCTCCTGAGGCACGTAGGGCTGGAGGACGAAATCATCGTGTCCCCACGCGGGATCGAGGCGCGTGAGCTGCGCCGTGGTGAGCGTCAGGAGCACGGGCACGCGACGCGGGAGGCCGCGCAGCCGCGCGATGACGAAGCGCCCGACCTCGGCGTCATCGCCCGCCTCGACGATCACCGCGTCGGCGTTCGCGGCGAGGGCTTCGGGCGGCGCGAGGGGTGAGTCTTCTCGAACCGCGCAGCCGAGGTCGCGGAGCAGCTCGGCGGCCTCCGACTGGCTGTGGACGCTCGCGACGGTGGTTCGCACGGCGGCGGACGGTAGTCTGCGAAGGGCATCGGGCACAACGCGCTCGAACACGGCGCCTTGACGCGGCGATCGCGGCTCTGATACGTGCCCAGAGAACCTTTTTCCGAGCGAAAACGATGCGATGGGTTGTTGAACTGCCAGGTCCGACGGGCGGCACCGCTGCCACGGTCACCGTCGATGCCGAGTCCTGGCTCGGCGCACTCAACAAGGCCCGTGGCGGCATCGCTCTGGCGAAGTACCACGCGGAAATCGATGACGACGGCACCGTGCGCGTCCTCGACAGGGCCACGCGCGACCGCTTCACCGTGAAGCAGATGAAGTCGATGGGGTCCGACGCGCCTCGGTCGTCGTCGCCGCTTCCGCCCGAACCGCCGCTGTCGATGGGGCCGCCCACGGAGGCTCCCCTCGCGCTCGGAGACAACCCCGACGCGCCTTTGCTCTTCAGCGCGCCTCCTCCGGCGGAGTCGCTCTTCGCGCCGTCGGCGCAGTCGAAGCCCGCGTCGCGACCGAGCGATCCCATCTCGATCCCCGCCGTGGGAAGCAAATCGACGCTCGCGTCGCACCGCGAAGGGATCGTCTTCGGGAGCGAGAAATCAGGCGGCGCGACGGGCTCAACACCGCCCTTCGAAGCGTCGATCAAGGCGACGCTCGCGCCTGGGACGCAGCCCGGCAACCCCATGGGCCGCGGCGGACGCGCCGGTCGCACCTCGGCGCACGATGCCGCGAAGGGAGGCGCCCCCGAAGGAACGGGCGAGCACCTCGCGGCGCCGCAGAGCGCTGGCACCTCGCAGTCCGCGTCACCGACGAACGAGAGCAAGTCTCCGCGCCCCGCGCCGTACCTGTCGGAGCCGCCCGCGCGAACCGCCACCGTGGCCTCACCACGCGCGGAATCGCCGAAGGCCGCGCCCGCAACGACCGCAACCGCACCGGCGGAACCCGCGAAGGTCGCAGAGACGCCGAAGGTCGAGCCCGCGAAGGTCGAAGCGCCCGTCGTTGCAGAGACGCCGAAGGTCGAGCCCGCGAAGGTCGAAGCGCCCGTCGTTGCAGAGACGCCGAGGGTCGAACCCGCGAAGGTCGAAGCGCCCGTCGTTGCAGAGACGCCGAAGGTCGAAACCGCGAAGGTCGAACCCGCGAAGGTCGAGGCGCCCGTCGTTGCAGAGACGCCGAAGGTCGAGCCCGCGAAGGTCGAGGAAGAGATTCCGACC
>JBPOHC010001061.1:0-1571 GCA_052035985.1 Myxococcota bacterium
CACGCGCAACGCCGACGTAGCGCGCCTCCTGTGGGCGAGCGTCGAGGCCGTCGAAGCGGCGTTCGCGCTGTGGTCGCGAGCGCGCAGGGTGATCGAGCGATGCGGGCGTGCGGAGGCGAGGCGATGAGCGGCGAACTCCGCGCTCCGTTCCCGTGGTCGAAAGAACTGGCGTTGCCGTGGTTGCGTGCTATGCTCCAAGTGCCTGCAATTCTAGCGGATAGTTGCGTTGGCGGGCACTGGAGTTCTCGATGAACAGGAGAGCGATCAACCATGCGCTCGCGCTGGTGCGCGACGGCACACTTTCAATCGACGCAGATGGCTGCGTGTGGCGGTGCTTCGTGATCGTCCACGGGGAGCGTCGGCCGGTGACGCCTCGGCGTGCGGAGAACGTGGGCGGGAAGGGGTACCTGCGCGTCACGCTTCAGCTCCCTCTCGGGAGGCTCGGTCAGGTGATGGCGCACCGACTCGTGTGGGAGGCTGCGAACGGCCCGATCCCGCCCGAGATGCAGATCAATCACCGCGACCTCAACAAGCGGAACAACAACCTCGCGAACCTCGAAGTGGTCACGGGATCGGAGAACATCCGACACTCGTACACGAATGGCCGTCGACACCCGTGGAGTGTCGTCGACCGAGAGACGGCGAAGTGGCGCGGTCGCCCTATGGTGACGCCGCAGCGGGTAGCGGAGATTCGCGCAGCAAGGGATTCTGGACTGTTCTACCGAGAGATCGCCGTACGGTTCGGCGTCTCCATCACGCACGCAAGTCGACTGTGCGCGCAGAGGGGTGGCGGCGATGAGTAACGGGAAGGAGGTGGGAACGGGCAGGAGTAATCTTCGGGCGCCGTTCCCGTACTTTTGGCGGGAAGCGGAGGGCGGCTGACATGATCTGGCGCGCGCTCGGCAACGTCGACCACTATGTCGAGCCATTCGCCGGGTCCGCTGCGGTGCTCCTCGCGCGCCCGCACGTCGGTCGCTGCGAGACGATCAACGACGCCGACGGCATGGTGTCGAACTTCTGGCGCGCGGTGCGCTCGCTGCCCGCGGAGGTGGCAGCGCACGCGGATTGGCCCGTCGTCGAGGCCGACCTCCACGCGCGGCACCTATGGCTCATCGGGCAGCGCGAGAGCCTCACGGAGCGGCTCATCGCCGACCCCGAGTGGTGCGATGCGAAGGTCGCGGGGTGGTGGGTGTGGGGTGCCTGTGCGTGGATCGGTGACGGGTGGTGCGATGCGAAGCCGAGCCGCAAGTTGCCGCACCTCGGCAACGAGGGCCGCGGAGTGCATCGCCCGTCGCGGAAGTTGCCGCACCTCGGCGACGAGGGCATGGGCGTTCACGCGCCGCGCCGTGGCGCTGCGTTCTCTGACGACGCGGTCGCGTTCACATCGCCCGCCGAGTGGTTCCGCGCGCTCTCGGAGCGGCTGCGCGCGGTGCGTGTGGCGTCGGGTGATTGGCGCCGCGTGGTCGCCTCGGAGACGACGCTCTACCCCGCGGGTCGCGGTGACGCGAAGTACCGTTGCGGCGTCTACCTCGACCCGCCGTATCTCGACGGGCGCATGGACTACGCCGCGG
>JBPOHC010000884.1:0-1715 GCA_052035985.1 Myxococcota bacterium
CGCAGTTTCAGCAGACGCTCGACGCGCCCAACCTCGCGTCTCCGTCGGGTCAGCGCATCGGCAACCCCGACCTCCTGCCGCAGCGCGCGGTGCACTACAGCGTCGGATTCGAACACGAGTTCTCGCCCGCCGTGTCGCTCTCCGTCGAGGGCTTCGCGCGCACCGTCGACGGCCTCGTCGCGCAGACCGGAGACCCCTCCGCGCGCGTCCCCTACGCCAACACCGGCGCGTCGCGCGCCTACGGGATGGAGCTGTTACTGCGCCACCGCGCGACGTCACGGCTCTTCGGGTGGATCGCCTACACGCTCTCTCGCACGATCATTCGCGCGCGGCCCGACGCGCCCTTCGACCTCACCGACTTCGACCAGACGCACATCTTCACTGCCCTCGCGTCGTACAACCTCGGCCGCGGATGGACCGTTGGCGCGCGCTTTCGCTACGTGACCGGCACGCCCAACTCGGCCCTCACGGGCGCGGTCTTCAACGCCGACACGCTGCTCTATGTGCCTGTGTACGAAGCCGTCACGTCGCAGCGCGTGAGCGACTTTCATCAGCTCGACCTCCGCGTCGACAAGACGTGGACGTGGTCGCGCGCCTCGCTCACGCTCTTTCTCGACGTGCAGAACGTCTACAACCGCGCCAACGCCGAGGGCTCCGCCGACAGCTTCGACTACCGTCAGCACGGGCTCACCACGGGGCTCCCGATCATCCCGAGCCTCGGGCTGCGAGGTGAGCTGTGAGGCGCGCGCTCGCACTCTTCGCTGTCGCCGCCGTCGCGTGCTCCGACACGGAGTTCACGCCGCGCTGGAAGGTCGATCGCTTCCGGCTCCTCGCGGTCATCGCCGATCCGCCCGACGCCGTGACGGGCGAGACCGTGACGCTCTCTGCGGTCACCGCGAACCGTCCCGGCGCGCCGCGCGACGCGGGCTTCGTGTGGCTCTCGTGCGCGCACGTCACCATCGACAACAACACGGGCGCGAGAGGCTGCGACGACGCCGTTCCGGGGCTCCTCGTGGGGAACCCCGCGCGCCTCACGCTCGCGGAGACGCCGCGCGACGCCGCGCCGTGGACGGTCTTCGGCCTCGCGTGTCGCGGAGGCACCCCGAGCTTCGATCCGGTCACCATGCAGCCGCGCTGCGAGGGCGGTGAGGCCGAGGTGTTCCTTCGAACGATCCGTCAGCGCGGGGCCGTCGCGAACCACAACCCGCGCATCGCGACCGTCACCCTCGACGGCGCGGAGATGCGCGCGGACACGGCCACCCGCGTGGCGCCCTGCGCGATCACCGACCGCGACGCGCGCGACGAGCAGTGCACGCGGCACCCGCTCCGCGTGTCGTTCACGAGCGACGCGAGAGAGACCGTCCCCGAGGTGCAGCCCGACGGAACCACGCGGCAACTGCCCGAGGCGCTCGTGACCGAGTTCGTCGTGGATGGAGGCGACCTCGACGGCGCGTTCCGCTCGGACAACGACCTCGAGGCGGGGGCCACCACGCACGGCAACGCGTTCCGCGCGCCCGCGTCGGGGACCGTGAATCTGTGGGTCATCGTGAGAGACGGTCGCGGCGGCTTCGACGTCGTCTCCCGCGCGATCGACGTCGCGATGTGATCGTCGTCGGTCCGCGCGGCGTCTGCGCGTCTCAGTGCGCCGGAGGGTTGTACTCGCCCCTCGCGCCCGCGTCGGCCTCGGCGACCACGGCGGCGCGACGGTGCGCCGA
>JBPOHC010000901.1:0-4516 GCA_052035985.1 Myxococcota bacterium
TCTACGGCGGCGCGATCAACTTCCCGAAGTTCGCCCTCGACGCGCTCCGCTACGCGATGGAGCACGACACCTTCACGCCCGCGCAGCTCCCCGGCCTCGACGACGAGGGCCGCGTCACCTTCGTGCGCCGCCTCATCCGCGAGGGCGTGCTCCTCTTCGCCGACTAGTTCTGCGAGTCTCGCCCGATTCAGCGACCGAGCAACGTGTCGCGGAGCTCGATCACCACCTCCGGCACGCGGTGCATCGCCACCATCCGGTGCGCGATCGAACGGGCCACGTCGAGGTCGCGCTCGGCGCTCGTGCGCACCGCCTTCCGCGGCGTTCCGTCGAGACGAAAACGGCGATCGCTCCACAACGCGCGGAGGATCTCCTTGCCAGAGAAGCGATCGCACCACGAAGGCTCACCGATCGAGTCGCGGTAGAGCCTCTCCCACCCGCCGAGAGCGCCTCGAAGCGTCGGCGTCGAACTCCAACGCGTCCAGGTCGCGGGGCTCTGGCTCCACGCGGGATGCGACTGAATGTGTCGCATCGCCGCGTCGAGGTCAGGCACCTCGGCGACGCGCGGATCATCGGGGAATCGAAGGCCCTCCGAGATCTCCCTGAGCGTCGCCCGGCAGGCCATCCACGGGACCATCCCGCTTGCGACGCCGCGCATCGCCGCGTCGAACTCCTCTGGCGTCACGGTCGCCCCGCGCTCTCGCGCGATCGAGGCCATGCACTCCGAGTCGAGGACGAGGTTCTCCGCCTCGTGAACATCAAGGTGGAGCACGTCCGCAGAACCCCACGAGCTGCGGTTGGACTTCGCGAAGTCGAGGTCGTCGACGCCGCACACCCGGCCCTTGAGGGCGGGCGGCGCACCCGCGACGAGGGCGCTGACGCCCGCCTTGCTACCGGCGATCGCGACGTGCAAACGGCATGAGCCCCAGAGGATCGTGAGCACCTCGCGGGTGAGCTCGTCCTCGACCCACACCACGACGGCGCTGCGATAGAGCTCGTAGACGGTGTCGACCATCACTCCGCCGCGTCGGAGATGCTCGGGTCGAAGCGCAGCGGGTCGCCGAGCACGAAACGCTCGTAGCTCTGCACGGAGCGGACGATCTCGGGGGCGTGGGTGGCGACGATGATCTGCGTGTCGGGCGAGAGCGCGCGAAGCGCCGGGAGCAGGCGGTGGTGCCACCGAGGATGGAGGTGCTGCTCGGGCTCATCGATCAGAAGCACGTCGAGGGGACGGCTGTGAAAGAGCAGAACAGACGCGAAGCGCAGCGCCGCCATCTGGCCGTCGCTCATCCGATCGAGGGGGACCATCCGAGGGATGTCAGGGCGATCGGGGGCGAGGGCGCGAGCCATCACGAGGCTCGTCACGTCGTCGGGGATCACGCGCGGCTCACGGATGACCACTTCATCGCCGTCCGCGGGGTTCTCGCTCGCCGCGATGACGTCGAGCTCTCGAACATCCTCCGCGAACTCCTGCCAGAATTTCTGAAGTCGTACGAAGGGGCTCTGCGGTGACAGCGGTGCTTTCGCGCGCGCGCTTCGGTTGTAGAGCCCAACCAACATGCGCTTCGTTTCGACGAGGCGTCGCGCGACACGGTGCGAGCGCTTGCCTCGCGGATCGGGCGTCTCCCCGAGCGCCTCGGGGTCTCGTCGGCTCGGCAGGTAGTCGACCGCGAGCGCCAGACGGTCGAGCACCTCCCAGTGATTCGAGTAGGGGACGAGCTCACCGCGAGCGTCGACGACGTGGAACCTCCGTTCGCAGGCGAGGCGGTCGACGGAGACGCTCGCCAGCGGTGCGCCGTCGGGGGCCGCGAGCTCGGCGCTGATATGAAAGTCGCTCGCGCCGAAGCGCACCTGATCGTCGAGTCCCGCGCTGTCTTCGGGCAGCAGCTCGCGCTGCCCGAGCGCGAGGACGATTGCCTCCAGCACGGTGGTCTTGCCGCTCCCGTTGGGCCCGACGAGCACGATGGTTGGCAACGGCCGGTCAAACGCATCGAAGAAATCAAGCTCAAGGCGCTCGACGCCCCGCAGGTTCTCGATCGCGAGCCGTGCCACTCGTGCCTGCGCTCGGGTCATTGTGTGACCGACCGTATCACGGTCGAGTGGGGCGCTTCCAACGCCTCGGAACGCGGAGTTGCAAGGGCTTGCAGCGCGAAGTCTGCAAGGCCGACGCGACGTCGGGACGGACGCACCCCCGATTGCACGCAACGGAACATCAGCCCCCCGCCGCGACGATAGGTGCAAGATCCGTTGTGCCCGCCGCATTGGGGGGCTGAGGAGACGAACGATGAACATCGGAGCGCTGATCACGAAGCGGCTCGAGGAGGGAGGATTCAAGCAGTCCGCGATCGCGGCGCAGTTCGTCGAGCGGGCGAGGATCCGCGGCGTCGAGCGGACCGCGGCCACCGCGGAGTCGCACGTCTCGCGGCTCAAGGCGAACGATCGCACCGCGGTGCAGTTCTTCTTCGCCGACCCGAACGCCGCGAACGACCTCATGGAGATCATGAACGTCCCCGACGGAGAGCGCGCCGCCTTCATCGACGCGGCGTCGATGGTGCTCACCCCCGAGGAGCGCCCGCTGCGTCTCGTCGTCGACCTCACGACAGGTCCGCAAGACCAGGGCTTCGTCGCCGCGTGTGAGCAGGCGGAGCGCGCGCTTCTCGACGGCGCTGTCGCGCGCGTCGCGCTGGTGATGACCGACGCACAGCACGAGTACCTTCTTCGGAAGTACCAGGATGATCCGCGCCTCGTCGTCGAGCGCGTGCGCGCCGCGTCCGCGGGAGAGCCGACGGCGCGGTCGCTCGCGGGGACGACCGCGGTGGTCGCGTCGACGTGGTACTTCCACGATCTCTCGCGCTGGATCGCGATTCGCTGGCCCGCTCGCGGCGAGGCGACGCTCCCGGTGGAGCCCGCGGACGCGCTCGACGCGCTGCGTGCAGGACGCTCACTCCCGCCAGTGAGCTCCATGGCAGACAAACGTGACCTCGCGGCGCTCGGGCCTGACGCGAAGGCCGTCGCGCCTCCGAAGGACGTGTGCCCCGACGCGCTCGCGGTGCGGAAGCTCATCGTCTCGCTGCTGCGCGGTGAGCCGCTGAGCAAATCATCGTCCTTGCCATCGCCGGCAGTGCGGCTTTCGTGGGCGCTCCACTTCGGCGTGCGCGCCGCGGCGACGAGTGAAGAGTGGGTCGAACACCTCGTACGTCACGCCCGGCAGACGGGCGTCTCGGAGGTCGTGCGAGGGCCGCTCGCGGAGCAGCTCTCGCTCGTGGAGCGAGGGGCGAAGACGCCACGCGTCGTCGTCGAAGGGACGCAGGTCTACGTGATCAACGCCGAGCCCGCGTGGCTCCCGTCGCTGCGGAGGTTGCCGGGACTTCAGGTTCGCGAGGTCGCTCGGAAAGTGTCTGCGCTGGCACGTCTGCGCGCGGAGTTGTCGAAATCGTCTGCGCAGGGGCTGCTCGATGACCCGCACCTCGGCCGGATGGTCGACACGCTCTCCGCGGAGGGCTTCGACCGCGCGGAACTGTCGTTCTTCGCTGCGTGCCTCCTCGCGAACGACGCGACGGGCGTCACGGACGCGCCTCGGATGCGCGCGTGGATCGAGCCGCTGCGCGCGATCCTCGCGGGCGATCCACCCGAGGCGGGCATTCGTGTGCCGCGCGGGATTCGCGACCCGCGTTCCGGGCGCTTCGAGCGCATCGCGCTTCGAAGGTCCTCGCCTCCTCGGCCCCGCGGAGAGAATGGGGAGGCCGTACTCGTTGCGGGGACGCTCGCGGCGACCGAGATTCGGGTGACCCGGAGGGACACGCTTTTGGTCTGTTCTCCTTCGACGGAGAGCGGGCGTGCTTACCTGCCGAAGGGGCTGCGGTTCGATGACGACCTCGCAGCGTATGAGGCGTTCGAGCGCTGGCGACGACAGGCCCGAGCCGATGAGCCGAGTGAAATCTGGGAGTTTCAGCCGGTGATGCTCGACGCCGAGTTCTGGTGTGAGATGGACAAGCGCCTCGCGCTCCACTGGCTTGCGCTGCGGCGCGCCGTGGCGAGGGCCGATGCGGTCACTCTGCACGACGGGATGGGCGTCATCGAGATGGGAAGCAAGATCGTCGCGGAGGTCTCCGCGTACGAGGTGCCGTCATGTCCGCGCAAGGGCTCGTTCCTGGCGGAGTTACTGCTGCCTGTGTACGGAGTCACAGACCGCAAGTACCGGGTGCCGAGCGATCACATGCTGCAAAGCGCGGGGACGCAGGAGTACCTGGACCGGACGCGGGGGCACATCCCGCACGCGCTTCACCTCGCAAGTGAGCGGGTTCGCATCATCATCACGTTTCGCTTCACCCCGTGGGACCTCTCGGCAACGCGAGACGACAGCGTCAACTGAACCGCGCGTCGAAAACACCGCCGTCACGTCTGGACGGCGCGTCGCCTCGTGTCTGACCATCGCGGGATGCAACCTCACCCCGACGATCGACTGGCCGACGCGTGGCACATCGCGTGGCGCTTCGCCGCTGAAGCGCACCAGGGACAG
>JBPOHC010000741.1:0-10335 GCA_052035985.1 Myxococcota bacterium
ATCTCAGCGCAACACCCCGGCGTCGTCACGGCCGCCGGTCCTGCCCGGTGCTCCACCCACACCAATCTGGGACGGTAGCGTTACGGCGACGTGTGCCCGTCGCTCTTCGGCTCCGCGCCGCGCCGCCGACCCATCGCCTGCGACACCATCCCCACCAGCAGAAAGCTCGGGAGCGCCACCAGCGGCACGCCCACGATCAACATCACGAAGGCCCAGATCAGCCGCCCGGTGAGCAGGTAGCAGGCGCCGAGCACGGCCGCGCAGAGCGCCGCGAAGATCGCCATGCGACCTCGCTGCGCCCCTGCGTTCGGCGGCACGATCGTCTGTCGTAGGAGCGCCGCGCCCTCTCGCAGCGCGGGCTTGATCGCGGGCAGCGCCGCGATGATCGAGGGCGTCGGCGTCGGTCGTTCTGGCGTGTCACTCACGGCGTCTCTCCGTCTGCGTCGTTGGTGCGGGCGGAGGTGTCTGTCGCAATCGCAGGGCCGCGTTGGGCGGAGGGACGTCGCGCGTGACAGACGCGCGTCGCGTGGCATCGCGCGTGCTCTCGGATGACAGCGAGGAGAGCGGTCGCGGGGCCGATGAGGTCTACGCGCGGGCGTGTCGCCGCCGCTCGACTCGATGGTCGTCGAAACGGAGGTCTCTCATGCTGTTCGTTCTCTTCATCGTGCTGCTCGTCGCAAGCCTCGGCGGCGGTGGGTGGGGCTACTCGCGCTACGGCGCCGTGGGGATGTCACCCGCCGCGGTCGTCCTCGCGGTGATGGCCCTGCTCTACTTCACGGGGCGTCTGCGCTGAGGGGTTGCGTCACGCCTGAGGCGGCGCGGTGGGGGGCCGCGTCGTCGGGGCGACGAGGCGCGCGCGCACCTCGTGACGACGGCCGTCATCGCCGAGGGGGATGCGCGCGGCGTCGACGGCGAGCCCGTCGAGCGTCGCCTCGACGGAAGACTCCGAAGAGGCGCGGTGATCGGGGTTTTCGACCTCGATGTGGTACTCCGCCGCGCCTCGACGGAGCGTCACGGCGTAGCCGTCCCACGCGCGCGGCACGCAGGGCTTCAGCGCGAGGGTCTCGCCGCGCACCTCGACGCCGAGGAGCGCTTCGAGCGTGATGCGGTACATCCACCCCGCCGCGCCGGTGTACCAGGTCCAGCCGCCGCGGCCGAGGTGTTCGCCGGGGCCGTAGACATCGGCGGCGACCACGTAGGGCTCGACGCGGTACTTCAGCGCGCGCTCGGGGGAGTCTCCGTGGTGCACGGGGTTGAGCATGCGGAGGAGGTCCCACGCGAGCTCGGCGCGGCCCTGCTTGCAGAGCGCGAGCGCGACCCACAGCACGCCGTGGGTGTATTGCCCGCCGTTCTCTCGCACGCCCGGCGGATACGCCGCGATGTAGCCCGGGTCGACGCCCGCGCCCGTGAACGCGGGCTTGAGCAGCAGCATGATGGCCTCGTCGCGCATCACGAGCTCCTCGAGCGCGCTGTCGACGGCCGCGCGCGATCGCGCGGGGTCGACGACGCCCGACAGCTCGGACCACGCCTGCGCGATGGCGTCGATGCGGCACTCGGGGCTCTCGACGGACCCGAGCACGTGCCCGTCGTCGGTGTATGCGCGGCGGTACCATCGCCCGTCCCACGCCGACGCTTCGAGGCGCTCGGCGAGGCGTGACGCTTCGGCGAAGCCTTCGGTCGCGACCGCGGCGTCTCCGCGCGCCGTCGCGATCTGCGCGAGGTCGGTCCACACGCGCGCGAGGAAGAACCCGAGCCACACGGTCTCGCCGACGCCGCGCTCGCCGACGCGGTTCATCCCGTCGTTCCAGTCGCCGGCGCCCATGAGCGGGAGGCCGTGCGCGCCTCGCGGCGCCGCCACGCGCAGCGCGCGGACGCAGTGCTCGTAGAGCGACGCGCGCTCGTCGCTCGCCACGGGGACGCTGTAGAGGTCGTGCTCGCCCGTCGCGAGCGCGCGCTCGTGGAGGAAGCTGACAGACTCATCGAGCACGGCCGCGTCGCCCGTCACCTCGACGTAGCGCGCGGTCGCGTAGGCGAGCCAGATCATGTCGTCGGAGCAGCGCGTGCGGACGCCTTCGCCCGTGTCGGGGTGCCACCAGTGCTGCACGTCTCCGTCGACGAACTGCCGCGACGCGGCGCGGAGGAGGTGCTCCCGCGCGACGTCGGGGCGCGTGTAGAGCACCGAGAGCACGTCCTGGAGCTGGTCGCGAAAGCCGTAGGCGCCGCCGGACTGGTAGAACCCCGAGCGCCCCCAGATGCGGCAGCTCAGGGTCTGGTAGACCAGCCAGCGGTTCATCATCACGTCGAGCGCGGCGTCGGGCGTGCGGACCTGCACGCGACCGAGGATCTCGTCCCACGCCGAGCGCGCGCGGTCGAGCGTGGCGTCCCAGTCGTCGCGGCGCGAGAGGGCTTCGCAGTGCGCGCGGGCCTCCGCCGGCGTCGCCGCCTCGCCGAGCGAGAGGTGGGTGACCGCGCGCTGGTTTTCACCCACGTCGATCGCGACCTGCACGGCGCCGCACGGCGCCAGTGCGCCGCCGACGCGGCCTGAGAGTCTGGGGCGCGAGAGCGCGCGCGGAGAGGTCCGCGCGTCGCGTGTTCCGTAGAACTCACGTCGATCGCCGGTGACGCCGCGGAGCTCGCGCGAGGCGCAGAGAAAGCCGCAGCGGGCCGAGTGCTCCCCCGCGTGGTCGGTCGCGAGGATCGCGCGGAGCGCGGGTTCGAACGAGGTCACGAGCGTGGCCTCGGAGCGCTCCCGCTGCGAGCCGAGCACCCAGTCGACGCAGGCGAAGAGCGAGAGGCCCCGCGCCGCGCCGCGGTTGGTGACCTCGACGCGCCACGTCTTCGCGGGGTGCTCGGGGTCGAGGAAGACCGTCACCGCGACGTCGAGCGTCTCCCAGGTGCGTTCGAAGACGCTGTATCCCTGGCCGTGCCGCGCGCGCCACGCGCCCTCCGCGCCCGAGAGCGCGACGAAGCGTCCGTCGGCGTCGTCGCGGAGGTAGAGCGCCTCGCCCGCGGGGTCGCACACGGGGTCGTTGCTCCAGGGCGAGATGCGGCTGCGCTGGCTGTTGTCGCTCCACGTGAAGCCGCCGAGGGCCTCGGTGACGAGCGCGCCGAAGTCGGCTCGCGCGATCACGTTCGACCAGGGCGCGGGCGTGAGGTGTCCGGGCGAGGGCGAGATCTGATACTCGCGCCCGTCTGCGGTGAAGGCCCCGAGGCCGTTGTCGAAGAGGCTTGCGGCGCGCGCGGGCGCGGTGGTCAGCTCGGCGACGCGGGGCTTCGCGTCGGAGGCGTCGGGCGCGTCGCGGACGCTTCGAAGCTGTCGCGCGAGCGAGCCGCGCGAGACCAGGAGCACGACGCGCGCTGCGGAGAGCACCACGGAGCGCTCCGCCGCGGAGAGCTTCGACGCGGAGCGCAAGAACACGCCGCCGCGCTGGTCGAGTCGCGCCTGCGCGCCGGTCGCGCGGATCACCTGGAGCGCGCGCTCGTGGCGCGGCGCGAGGTAGGCCGCGGGCTCCTCGTCGAGCAGCACGAGGTCGAACCGAAAGTGGTTCACGCGCAAGAACTCATGCGCGAGGAGCATCTCGTGGCAGAGGTCTGAGAGGCCCGCGTCGTCGAGGCGCACGAGCACGAGCGGGAGGTCGCCCGAGACGCCGAGCGACCAGAGCACGCCGCGCCCGTCGAGGCTGTCGGGCGCGTGCTCGGCGCCGACGCGGAGGGCCTCCTCAGGCGTGAGAATGGCCGACAGGAGTCGCTGATACTGGAACGACGCGAGCGCGCTCACGCCGATGTGCTTGAGCTCGACGCGCGCGTCGGCCCACGCGAGCTCGCAGGTGCGCTCGACGCCGGACGTGTTCGAAAGCGCCTCGACGATCTGGAGCGCCCCTTCGCTTCGTTCGGAGAGGGCGGTCACGAGGTTCAGCCGCACGCGCTCGCCGGGCGCGAGGCGCAGGGTTCGGCGCAAGGCGAAGCCGGGGTCGAGGACGAAGCCCGTGGTGCGTCCGAGGTCGCCGCCGCGGGTCACGGCGTCGGGGCGCATGACGGTGCCGCCGCGACCGAGGAAGGCCGCGCGCGAGGTCTCGTAGTCGACTTCGCCGACGTCGGCGGCCTCGTTGTGGAGGCACTGCGCGCACCAGACCTCGGGGGCGCCGCGCGCCCTCGGTCGACGGTGAGCGAGGAGCGCGCGCTGCGAGGGGACGAAGCTCGTCTCGACGAACATCCCCGAGAACGCGGGGTGCGCGAGGTCGGCGCCGCGCTCGACGAGCGAGAGCTCGAGCCACGTGGTGAGCACGAGCTCCACGGGGGCGGCGCCGTGGTTGACGAGCGTGATGCGTCGGAGGTCGGCGGCGTGCTCGGGCGAGACGACGAGCTCCATCGCGCTCTCGATGTCGCCGTCGCGACGGCGGATTCGAACGCGGTCGGGGGAGAGCTCGACGCTGTAGTCGTCGGCGGGCGCGCGCGTGGGCTCGAAGCCGATGGACCACAGCCGCGACGTGGCCGCGTCGCGCACGTACACGAAGATGCCGCTGGGGTCGGTCTCGACGTCGCCTCGCACGCGGTGAACGTCGAGGCCGCGCCATGTGGTGAAGCCGAAGCCTCGCACGCCGAGGAGGCTCGCGAGCTCGCCCTGTCCGAGGAGGTGCGCGCGGAAGGTCGGCGCGTCGTCGAGGGTCACGCGCTCGACGTGGTGCAGGTCGCCGTCTTGCGGGAGCGGCGGCGGCGAGGGGACCGCGCGGTCGGTGAGCAGGGGAACGCCGCGCGGGAGTCGCTCTTCGAGCAGGAGCTCCGTGGCGAGGACGCGCGGGTGGGCGTGGAAGCGTCGCGGCATCGGGGCGTCGAGGAGCACGTTGCAGAGGGCGACGAGGCTCATGGCCTGGTGGTGGGCCATGAAGGTCTTCACGATCACGCCGCGGCGATTCGGCGGGACGCGCTCGGGGGTGTAGTCGACGGATTCGTAGAAGCCGAAGGGGCCCTCGACGCCGTCGCGGGCGAGGCGCGCGAGGTTCTCGGCGGCGAGGTCGGGCGAGACCATCGCCGCGAGGGCGGTGGCGTAGGGGGCGATGACGACGTCGTCGGCGAGGCCCGACTTGAGGCCGAGGGATTGGATCCCGAAGGCGCGGTACTGGTACGTCATGCTGAGGTCCATGACGTTGAAGGCCGACTCGGAGACGCCCCACGGGATGTCTCGCTCGTCGCCCCAGGCGCGCTGCACGGAGACCACGGAGTCGTAGGTCTCGTCGAGGAGGGTCCCCTCGTGGCGCTTCATCACCAGCAGGGGCATGAGGAACTCGAACATCGAGCCGCTCCACGAGACGAGCGCCGCGCTCGAGCCCGCGGGGACGCGCTGCCGCCCGAGGTGAAACCAGTGGGCCTCGCGCACGTCGCCCTTGGCGATGGCGACGAAGCTCGCGAGGCGCGCCTCCGACGCGAGGAGGTCGTAGTGGGCCGTGTCGAGCAGCGCCCGCTCGGCGTTGTACCCGATCGCGAAGAGCGACCTCGGCTCGTCGTAGAGGAAGCGGAAGTCCATCCCGTCGGCCACCGCGAGCGCGCGCGCGCCGAGCCAGTGGAGCCGCTCCATGAGCCGCG
The DNA here is from genome assembly GCA_052035985.1 of Myxococcota bacterium. Taxonomy (GTDB): domain Bacteria; phylum Myxococcota_A; class Polyangia; order Polyangiales; genus CAISKJ01. The sequence goes on from JBPOHC010000741.1 coordinate 5,581, forward strand.
TGCACGCGTCTCTCGCGGCCCGCGAAGACCGCGCGAGCTCGGCGGCCTCGGGCGATGATCCCGCCGCGGCGTCGAGGGCGGGGAGCGCCTCCGTCGTCGCGTCGAGGATGCCTCTCAGGCTCGCGGCGCGCTTCAGCCGCTCGATGGCCGCTGCGATCGACGGCTCCGCGCGACGCTCCGCGGGGAGCGCCTCGATGGCCGCGGCGTAGGGCGCCACCGTGCGCGCCTCGTCGCTCCACGCGGCGGCGGTCTGCGCCGACTCGGAGAGCCAGTAGTCTCGCTCCGTGCTCGCGAGATCGTCGCCCGATCGCTCGAGTCGCGCGCCGAGCTCGGCCACGACGCGCGCTGCTGTGATGAGCGTTCCGTCGAGGGAGGCGCGCGCGTCGTCGAGGGCGCCGCGCGCGTCGGTGACGTCGGCGCCCGCCTCACGCGCGAGGCGCAGCGCGTCTTCGACGGCGTCGAGGCAGCGCGAGGGGTCGAGGGGCGCGTCGAGGGCCTCTTCGAAGCCTTCGAAGAGCGTCCAGAGGTGCCCCGCGAGGTTGCCGCTGTCGACCGTGGAGACGTACGCGGGCGGCAGCGGTTCGAGCGTGCGCGTGTCGTACCAGTTGAGCAGGTGGCCGCCGTGGGTGCGCAGTCGTCCGACGGCGTCGAGGGTGGCGTCGACGCGCTCGACGAGCTCGCGGAGCGTGAGGTACCCGAGGTCGCGTGCGGCGAGGCACGCCAGCAGGTACAGCCCGATGTTGGTCGGCGAGGTGCGGTGCGCGACGGCGCCGCGCGGCTCACGCTGGTAGTTGTCGGGCGGGAGCCAGTTGTCGTCGGCGACGACGAAGGTGTCGAAGAAGCGCCACGTGCGTCGGGCCACGCGGCGGAGGTTCAGCCGGTGCTCCGGCGAGACGCGCTGGTCGCGCTTCGTCGCGGGGCGGGGGCTGCTCAGGAGCGGCTCGATCCACGGTGTGAGCGCCCACGAGACGAGCGACGGAGCGAGCCACGGGAGCGCTGCGGGGCGCGTCAGCGCGAGCGCCGCGAGGCCCGCGGTCGAGAGGGCCGCGCCGAGCCACAGCCGCAGCTCGGAGCGCACGCCGCGGTCGCGCGTGATGCGCTCGGCCTCGCCCGTCGAGGTCCACTCGAGGAGGTCGCGGCGAGAGACGCCGAGGCGGTACGCGGTGCGCGAGATCGCGTCGGCCGCGACGATCGCCTCGTCGAGCAGAAAGCACCCGCGCACGGCGGCGCGCTCGGCGTTGGCGCGGAGGTCGCCGTAGAGGCCCGGCCAGCGCACCACCGTGCCCTGCGGAGGGCGTCGCATCAAGCCCGCGATGGCGCGCACGAGCAGCGGTGAGAAGAGCACGCCGGTGAGGGCCGCGGCCGTCCACGCGGGGGCCGTGGCGCCTGCCGCTGCGCTGCCTGCCACGAGGGCGACGAGCGCGCCGGGGAGCGCGGCGCGGCGGAGGTTGTCGATCATCTTCCAGCGCCCGAGCCAGGGCACCGAGCCGCGCGCGGCGTGGGCGCCGAAGAGCCACGGGATGAGCTGGAAATCACCGCGGATCCAGCGGTGCTGCCGACGCGCGTCGACGGCGTACGAGGCGGGCTGTCCGTCGAGCACCTCGATGTCAGAGGCCAGCGCGGTGCGCGCGAAGATGCCTTCGAAGAGGTCGTGGCTGAGCAGCGTGTTGTCGGGCACGCGCCGCGCGAGGGCCGCGGAGAACGCGCGCACGTCGTAGATCCCCTTGCCCACGAAGGACGCGTCGCCGAAGAGGTCTTGGTACACGTCGGAGACGGCGCTCGTGTACGGGTCGATGCCCGGCGCGCCCGACATGACGCGCGCGTACCTCGACTGACGCGAGCTCTCGGGCACGGTGCCGACGCGCGGCTGGATGATCCCGTAGCCCCGCGTGACGCGGCCGAGGGCCTCGTCGAGCTGCGGGCGGTTCATCGGGTGGGCGAGCGTCGCGACGAGCTTGCGCGCGACGCCGCGAGGGAGCTGCGTGTCGGCGTCGAGGGTGATGACGTAGCGCACGCTGTGGAGGAGGGCCTCGCTGGCGGTCACCACTTCGAAGCCCGCGCCCTCTTCACCGAGGAGAAGTCGGTTGAGCGCGTCGAGCTTGCCGCGCTTGCGCTCCCAGCTCATGAAGCAGTTCTGCGCGGGGTTGTGCAGCCGGCCGCGGTGGAGGAGGTGAAAGCGCGCCTCGCCGGGGTGCGGGTTCCGCTCGTTGAGGCGCTCGACGCCCTCGTGCGCGGCGGTGAGGAGGGCCTCGTCGGTGTCCGCGCGCGCTTCGGGCGCGTCGCAGTAGTCCGTGAGGAGCGCGAAGTAGAGCTCGGGGTCGCTGTTGCCGAGCGCGCGCACCTCGACGTCGGCCAGGAGGCGCTGCACGGTCTCGCGCGAGTCGAGCAGCGCGGGCACCACCACGAGCGTGCGGTGCTCGACGGGCACCGACTCCTTGAACTCGAACTTCGAGAGCAGCCTCGGGGGAAACGCCGCGACCACGAGCGCGTTCACGACGCCCACGGAGACGTCGGCCGCGGCGAGCGCGAAGGGCACCGACAGCGCGGCGACCGCGGCGGGCGACACGCCGCGACGACGAAGGGAGCGCGCGAAGGGGAGCACCGAGAGGGCCGTGAGCGTCGCCACGGAGCCGACGTAGAGCGGCAGCGCGTTGCGCTCGACGGCGCGTCGGAGGCGCGTGAGGAGCGGGGCCGTGACGCCGAGGGCGCGCTCGAGCTCGGGCTGGCGGTGTCCGCCGAGGTAGCAGCCCACGTGACGCGCGGAGGGGTCGGCGAGGCCGTCGGCGCGCGTGGCGAGGTCGAGGGCGGCGCGGGCGACGTCTCCTTCGGAGCGCTCGCCGTGGCGGGCGATGCGCTCGACGGCGTGGCGGCAGCGGTCGCGCGTGGCGCGGTCGGAGCGCGCGTACACGTCGTCGGGGTCGCGGCGGAGGAGCGCCTCGACGCGGCTCACGCGCTCGAAGAACGCGGACCAGTCGTACGCGCTGAGCGTGCGCATGCTGGTGACGCAGTTGGCGATGGTGAGCTGGTCCTCTGCGCGGCGGAGGTGCTGCCGTCGGCTGAGGTCTTCGACGGAGGCGCCGAAGTGCTTCGCGCGCTCGGCGACGAAGTCGGCCACGGCGCTCGGGTCGACGTCGTACTGCCGGATCGCGTGCCACAGGTCGACGACGAAGGCTTCGGTGACCTCGCGCTTCGGGAGCGCGCGCAGGGCCTCGGCGACGCGCGCGGGGTCTGCGGCGATGGCGGCTGCGACGCGTCGCGCGCGGGTGTGGGCGGCGTCTTCGGCGGAGAGCGTCGCGACGCGGGCGACGATCATCAGGAGCCCGAGGCGCAGCATGATGGGCACGGCCCACAGCTCGCCGATGGTGAGCGGGCGCACCGACTGGTAGCCCTCGACGTAGAGGACGAGCGTGCCGGGCTCGACGCGCGCGTCGGTGTGACAGAGGTAGTCGACGCAGAGGGCGTACACGCGCGGGTGCTCGCGCAGCGCGCCGTGGCCCACGCGCGGGAGCTCGCGGAGGTAGCCGCGCGGGAGGTCGACCTCGACCTCGCGGAGCTGGTCTTCGACGACGTGTGCGTTGTCGAGGAGCCACTCCTCGGCGGGGGTCGGGTCTCGTACGGCGCGCACCTCGCGGGAGAGGTAGTCGTACGCGCGGCGGATCTTCGCCTGCGTCTCGGCGAAGCGCGCGAGGAGCACCGCGGATCGCCCGCGGCCCGATGGGGCGCCGTGAAAATCTGCGAGGCCCTGGGCGCGCTCGGCGAGGCGCGCGCCGCTGAGCATCTGCCCGCGGAACGCGGAGACGTCGCAGAGCCACGGGTCGACTTCGAATGGGCCCCGCGTCGCGTCGCGGCTCACGACCCGCGGCCGGTGTCGGCGTAGAGCCGATCGAAGCGCATCGCCAGGGCGGCGCGGGAGCGCAACGCAGCGGCGGGGGCTGACGACGTGGCCGCGTCGGGCGCGTCGCGTCCCCGCGGCGAGGGCTCACGGTGCAGCCACGCGCCCGTGGTGAGCGGCCACTCGGAGCGCACGTGCGTGCAGCACACGAAGGCTTCGTCGGCGTGGACGCGGCACCCGCAATCGGCGCCGCAGACGGGGCAGGGGCGGACGCTGTTGGCGCTCTCCCAGTCGAACTCTTCGGAGGTGTTCTCCGCGTCGAGACGGTTCATGGCTCGGCCTCTCCTCGATGCGCTGGGGCGCTTCGTCGACGCGGGAACGCACCTCGCGTGCCGCGTCGGCCTCAAAGGGTGAATGGCGCCGTCTCGTCGCGGTCGAGACGGCGCGATCGGTCACATCGTGGCGTTCGGCCACGCTCCGGTGTGCGCGACGGAAAGGCCCTACGGGTCGGGCGATCCGTCGTCGATGACGACTGCGCGCACGTGCGCGAGGACCTGCACCGCGGTGAGGTTTCGCTGGTTGTATCCGTAGCGGAGCGCCGCGTCGGTGAAGCTGCACGCGTACTGCGCGCTGTAGGTGCTCGGGTAGACGCCGTCGAAGCCCATCCCCTGGTTGAGCATCGTCGACGCGGCGAGGGCGACGCGATAGTTCCAGAGGGGGACCTGCTGCGCGGTCGCGACGGCGATGATGGCGTCGTTGTAGGCGGCGACGCGCGCGCCGAGCGTGGCGTTGTCGCGCCTCGGGGGGATGGTGCTGAGCACGGGGATGACGCCCGCGGCGATGGAGTCCGCGACGATCTGCGTGAGGTTCGTGCGGTAGACCGTGAGGTCGTTGACGCGCTCGAGGTCGTTGGTGCCCAGCAT
>JBPOHC010000338.1:0-10759 GCA_052035985.1 Myxococcota bacterium
GAGCTCGACGAGATCCTCGTCGACGAGCACCGCGAGGGGCCCGAGGCGCGCGACGCGCGTGACGAGACCGACTTCATCCTCGAGAACGTCATCATCCGTCGCGCGTCGTGGGGCGGCGCGCGCGCGCTCTGGTTCTGCGTGGCCCTCTCGGTCGTCGCGGCGATCCTCTGGGCCGCGATCAGGCTGACCCCCGATCGCGCGGCGCCTCCGATCGCCGCGTCCGCTCCGCGCGCGGTCGTGTCTCGGCCCGCGCCTCCGCCCGTGCCGCTGCGTGAGAACACGGTCGCGCGTCGCGCCGCGCCTCGGGTCGCCATCGCGCCCGCCGCGCCTCGGGTCACGGTCGCGCCCGCGCGTCCGGTGGTGCGTCCCGCTGCGGCGACGGCGTGGGCGAACGTCCCGCTGCTCGGCGTGGGGCGCGACGCGGCGGGGCGACCCGTGCTCCGCTGACGTCCTCTCACGAAATACTGTGATCGAACGCCACTGCTCCAGTCGCGCGCCTTCACGCCGCGTGTTGAAACACGCGGCAGGAAAGGCATTCTGTGAGCATCCTGCGAGAAGTCCTGCTTCGCAGGACTGCCGCTCAGCGCCTCGTGGACGCGAGTCCCGCACCGCGGGACTTCATTCGGTTCGATCTCGAAATGCCTTCCCTGCCGCGTGTTTCAACACGCGGCCTGAGGGCGCGGCGCGCGTCTGCCACAGCAGCGCGAAGCGCTCTCAGGGAATGACCACGTCCCACCGCACGCGCATCGCGCGGGGTGCGCGGTGCGTGAGCGTGAGTCCGCCCGCGGTCACGGTGACGGTCGTCGCGAGCTCGGTGGTGACCCTCACGCGCGAGCCGCCCGAGGAGAGCGCGTCGATGCGCGCGCAGCGCGAGCAGGTCGAGAGCTCGGCCTCCGTGGCCGCGGTGGAGTACCCCGTCGGGATCGCGGCAACGGCGCTCGTGGTGGCCGCTTCGAACGCGGTCGTGTCCGAGAGCGTCGCGGTCGCGCGGGGGTCGCTGCCGCTGCGCACGACGGCGCGGGCGTCCATCACGTCGGCGACCTCGGCGGCGCTGGTGACGTCGTCGCGCGTGTCGGGCGCGAGGGTCTCGACGCGCGGGTCGAGGAGCGCGATGACCGTGCCCGCGCGCTGATAGAGCGGGATCGTGTCGACGGGCGCGTCGCGGGTGACGGTGCGGCCGCCGTCGACGCGGGCGAGGGTCCACCAGTCGACCCACACGCCGGGCGGGAGCCAGTGCGAGCGGGCGCGCTCGCCGCGCGTCACGACGGGCGCCACGTAGAGCGAAGGACCGAACCAGTACTCATGTCGCACGGCCCACGCGGCGGGATCGCGCGGGTTGTTGATCACGGGGTGCCGCATGATCGGGAGCCCGGTGGTCTCGGCTTCTTTCGCTGCGGCGTGGATGTACGGCACGAGGCGCGTGTGGAGGCGCGCGTAGCGGCCGTAGACCTCGGTGGTCTCGGCGTCGCTCCAGAGGGTCCACTTCAGCGACGCGTCGCCGCCCTCGCAGGCGTCCTCGTCGTGCATGTCGGGCGAGAGGGCGCCGAACTCGGTCCAGCGGAGGTAGAGCTCCTTGTCCGCGGGGGTGATGCCGAGGCACGTGTAGCCCGAGATGTCGCTGCCCCAGAAGGGGAGGCCCGAGAGGCCGGCGTTGATGCCCGCGCGCACCGTCGAGGGGAGCCCGCGGGCCTCTTCGAACGACGACGTGGGGTCGCCCGACCAGACCATCGGCGTGACGGCCTGCGTGCCCGTGTAGCCCGAGCGCACGAAGTAGAGAAAGTCATCGCGGCGCACGCGCTGGAGGTAGTCCCACGTGGCGCGCTGCACGGCGACGGGATAGGCGTTGTGCGCCTCCCACCCCGTGGTGCCGTCGTGCATGCGGGCGTCGTAGGGGATGTACTCGCCGAAATCGAGCATCCACCCGTCGAAGCCGAGGTCGAGCGCGGTCTGGAGGAGCGACCCCCACCACACGACGGCCTCGGGGTTGGTCATGTCGATGGTGGCGACGCGCTGCCAGCCGTTGGAGCCGATGGTGGTGTTGTGCTCCGTCCCGTCGGTGCGTCGCACGAAGAGGTCGTGCGTGCGGCCGTACGCGAGGAGCGCGCTCACGCTCGGGCGCTCGGCGGAGACGTACGGGGTGAAGTACCCGATGGAGCGGTAGCCCCAGGCGTGGAGGCTCGCGTTCCAGGTGCGCATCTCGTCTTCGCGGCCGGTCTGCGTCGCGTCGGGGAGAAAGTGCATCGTGTCGTCGACCATCGTCGTGGGAACGCCCCTCCGACGGAGCGCCTCGGCCTCGGGCATTCCCCCGATCGTTGCGCCGTGGTTGACCCGTCGTCGCGGCGCGAACACCCAGGGCGCGGGCGCGTGGGCCCTGCCCGTGAGCCGTGTGAAGTGCGCGAGGGTCTCTCGCGGGTCGGTGTGAACGAGCACGCGGTACCGCAGCACGGGCTCGTCGACGTAGACCCTCCACGCCGTCGAGGTCGTCGCGCCGAGGTCGAAGCCCGAGCGCGCCGTGGTCTCGATCCAGAGCCCGTAGCCCTTCGACGAGAGCACGAAGGGGATCGGGATGTGCGACATCCCGGTGCCGTTGGGGAAGGGGTTCGCGGGGCCCGGCGGCGTGTCTTCGCCGAGCGCGAAGCCCGCCTCTTCGACCCAGTTCTCGAGCTTCGTCCCGCGGTGGTCGACGGTGGCGTAGCGCTCGCCGAGGCCGAAGAAGTGCTCGTCCGCGGGGAGCGTGAACGACTGCCCGAAGCGATCGAGGACGCCCGCACCTCCGTCGGGCGCGCCCGTCGCGTCGGAGCTCACGCGCGCCTCGACGCGCACCTCGTCGTCGCTCACCGTGATGGTCACGCGGAGCGGCGTGTCGACGCGCGCGGGGTCTCGGATGTCGACCGTGGCCGTGTCGCCCTGCACCACCGAGCGCGTGACCGTGGCGCCGTGGAGCCACGGGGCGTCGACGATGGTGGCGCGGTCCCACCCCTCGTCGATGGGCACCTCGGGGGGGCGGAGGGTGACGCTGCGGTGCGTGGCGCCGAGGGGGCCGTAGGCGCGCGCCGTGTCGCCCGCGATCGCGGGTGTGGTGTCGAGCGTGTCGAGGAGCACCGCGCCTCCCCGATCGGTGATCTGCATCCCGAAGCGATCGAGGCGCAGGGTGACGCGCGCGCGTCCGGTGCCGAGCGTGACGCGGGGCGCAGAGGGCTCGTCGGAGCACGCGGCGAGCAGCACGAGTGGCCAGAGGAGCGTTCGGAGTCTCATGCGCGGAGTGAATGCATCACAAGCACCGCGGCCGCGCGTCGCGCCTCCGTCGATGATTCGATGCACCGACGCGCGCGCGGCGCACGATGGGGCCCTGCGGGGTGCGCGGCGAGGGCACATGATGCGCTGAAATGGCTTGAAACGAGCGCTTTTCGAGCGGCGACCGCGGCGGTCATGGCGACCGGTGCGGTCACGCGGCGAGGGCCACCTCGACGAGGTAGTGCTCTCCGAGGAGCGAGGCGACGCGGCCCGCGGAGGTGGCCGTGAGGCGCGTCCCTCCGGCCATCACGAGCGCGCCGTGGTGGTTGTGGAGGTCGTGCGCGAGCACCATGCCCTCGCGCAGCTCGGCCGCGGCGACGCGCTGGTTTGCGCGCCGGAGCACCTCGCCCACGAAGCCCATGCGGACGTTCGTCCCGCGGATCGTGGCGAGCCAGCAGCGTCGGCCCTCGCCCGCGGGGATGGTGCGCGTCTCGTTCACGGGGAGGCCCGTGGTGGCCGTGACGTGTTCGAGCAGGGCCGCGCGCTTGACGGCGCCGCCCGCGGTGTTGGCGAGCTCCCGGAGCATGTCGTCGAGGGCCGCGCGCGAGGGCGACTCGTCGCCGAGGAGGAGCGCGCCGAGGCTCTGGACGCGCGAGGGTTCGACGGCCACCGAGACGCGCATCTCGGTCTCGTCGGAGGCGAGCGAGAGCGTGATCGAGCCGATGTGCAGGCTGCCCTCGAGGGCCGCGACCTCGCACACGTCGAGGGGGCCGCTGAGCTGCGAGAGGTCCTCTGCGACGAGGTTCCCGAGCTCGCCCCACACCTGGAGCTTCTGGAGGTCGACGCCGTCGGACCAGTCCTGCGCGGCGCCCGCCTCGCTGTGCGTGCGGCGTCGTAGCGCCTCGAGGCGCCCGACGAGCTCCTCCTTGGAGACGGGGGCGCGCATGAAGTCGTCGACCCCCGCGGCGTAGACCGCCGGGATCTCGCTCGACGGCTGCTGTTCGAGCACCGCGAGCACGAGGCACTGCCGCCCGGTGTCGAGGGAGCGGAGCCTGCGGACGAGCGCCGCCGCGCTGGGGCTCCACCCGATCACCAACACCTCGAGGCGCAACCGATCGAGGAGCCCGAGGGCGCCCTTGGAATCCGTCTGCTCGACGCGGTGCTCCGCGGCCTGGAGGATTCGGGCGGCGCTCTCTCTCACCGATCTCTGGTCAATCACTACGAGCGCGAGCATCGTGGGCCTCTTCCTCGCCGCGCTTCAGGCGGTGAGCTTCCGAGCGGCTGCCACGAGGAGGTCGGGCTTGAAGGGCTTGACGATCCAGCCCTTGGCGCCGAGGGCCTTGGCCCGCTGGATCAGCTCGGGCTGCCCCTCCGTGGTGAGCATCACCACGGCCACGTTGGCCGCGGGCGTCGACCGCAGCGCCTCGAGGAACTCGATGCCGCTCATGCGCGGCATGTTCACGTCGCACACGACCAGGCGCGTGTCGTCGTTGGCGGCGAGCTTGCTCAGCGCGTCGGCGCCGTCGATGGCCTCGACGACGTTGAAGCCGGCGCCCACCAGCGTGCGCCCTACGGAGCAGCGGACCATCTGCGAGTCGTCGACCACCAGGATCTTCGCGTTCATTGTGAGACTCTCTTCGTTTGCGTTGTTTCGTGATCGTCTTGGGCGTTGCTCTTCAGAAGAGCAGCACGTCGCCCTCGAGGGTCGACGGGGTCGGGTCTTCGGGGAGCGCGTACATCGCGAACCCGGCGTCGAGGTTGAGGTCGAGGCGCACGTGGACGTCCCCAGCGTCGCCGCGGAAGGTCTGCCAGAGCGAGGCGACCCCGCCCGGCGACGAGAGCACCCTGAGGTCGCGGCCGATGGCGCTGATCGGCAGCGCGATCGAGAGCGTCACCCCGTACGGGATGATGCGGCTCTTCACGCGCCCGAGGAGCATGTTCGAGAACTCGCCCACGATGTCGCAGAGGGCGACCTCGTCGAGCGCGCAGTCGGACGACCACGTGCCCGCCACCTGCGACGACGTCAGGAGCACCAGCGAGCCTCGGATCGAATCGCCCGTGTACCCGATGCTCGCGGCTACCATGGGTTGCGGCGGCGCGCGCGGTAACGCGCCCTCGGCGTCGCCCGCGTGGGTGAACCGCTGATCGTGGGCTTCAAAGAGGCTCAACGTGGCGTCGAGCACCTGCTCCCTGATGACCCTCACCGGGTCGCTGAGCCTCTCGCGCTGCATCTCGACTCCGCTCCGTTCTGGCGCTCGGCGCGTCGCGCGTTCGGGGTGCTCATGTGCAACCCCCTCGCCCGACGACGTCGACCCTGGCCGTGTGGCGATGCGCTACGCATGCCAAGCCTCTCACGCGCGGGAATTCACGCGCGGGAGCGGTCATCGCGTTGACGTAACGTCAATCCGGTGACGTGTCGCGACGGAGGGCCGTCGCCGCTTCGGCCGTCGCAGCGCGGCGCTTCGTCGCGAAGTCCATCGGGCACGCTCTGTGCGCTGCGCGAGAGGCGATCGCCAGTGCGCGCGGTCGATGGATGCGAACGGTCATGAACAAGCTCAGCGAGGCGACAGCCGAAGAGGTCTCTCGCGTGTTCGAAGAGACGATCCGCGACGTGAGCGACGGCGACGCCTTCGAACGCGCGGCGCACGCCACGGCGCGTCGGCTCCGTGAGGCGTGGCCCGCGTCGATCGCGCTCGCGCGGGTGTTCGTGACGGTGCCGTTGGACGCGCTGCCGCCCTCGAACCGCCGCGCCGTCGAGGCCCTGGCCCACGCCAGGGGGATCTACGCAGACCTCACCCCGGAGACCTGGGTCATCTCGCTCGCGGGCACCGCGGGCGACCTCCCCGCGTGGAACGACCGGGCGCGCTCCGTCGCGCACGTGGGCATCCCGATGGTCTCGTCGTCGTTCCTCGATGAGATCCCGATGATGTCGGGGCTGCTCGCGTCGCTCGGCGGCGACCTCTCGTGGGTCGACGCGGCGGACTCGGCGCACGTGGTCTCTCACCTCGGCACCATCGCGAACATCTTCTATGTGCGCGACGCGAAGACCGAGACCGACGTGCGCAGGCGCAAGGTCATCAGCGCCGTGGACTTCGTCGCGAAGCACCGCATCACCACCGTCTTCGGCATCGGCGGGGCCTTCGCGTCGGGGCAGCTCCTGGTGCTCCTGGTCTTCTGCCACGAGCAGGTGCCCCTCTCCGTCGTCGAGTCGATGCGCGGGCCCTTCCTGCGGCTCAAGGCGGCTACGGCGCGGACGCTCCGGCGCGTCTTCATGGAGGGCGCCGACACCGAGTCGCGGCGCCTCAGCAGCCTCGCGCCGCGGACCGACAGCATCGCGCCGCGGAGGCTCTCCACGCAGGACGTCGGCTCGCTGCGCCGCGAGCTCGAGGCGCTGAACAGCGCGTACCTCGGGCTGGAGTCTCAGCTCGACGAGCGCACGAGCTCCCTCAAGCTCATCCTCGACAGCACGGGCGACGGGCTCATCCTCATCGACTTCGACGGCACCATCCACGACGACACCACGGCGAGCGTGATCGAGTGGTTCGGCTTCCCTTCGCGGGGGCAGCGCGTGTGGGACTACCTCTTCGGCGAGGGCACGCCCGCCGCGCAGGAGTTCAAGCTCGGCTTCGAACAGCTCATCGACGACGTGCTGCCCTTCGAACTCACCGCCGACCAGATGGCCCGGCGCTTCACCCGCGGCGACGCCACCTACGAGATGTCGCTGCGGCAGGTCTTTCAGAAGGGTCGCTTCGCGCGCGTCCTCCTCGTCGTGCGCGACGTCACCGAGCGCCTCGCGGCGGAGATCGCCGAGGCGCACGCGCGCGAGCTCAACGCCATCGTCCGCAACGCCGTGCGCGACCGGCGAGACTTCGAACGCTTCGTCGACGAGACCTCGCGCCTCATCGCGGGCCTCGGCGGCGCGTGCACCTTCGAAGAGCGTCGCCGCGGGCTACACACCCTCAAGGGCAACGCGGCGGTCTACGGCTTTCACACCTTCGCCTCGGCCGTGCACCGCATCGAGGGCGAGTTCGCCGCGTGGCGACGCTCGACGCTCGACGCCGCGCAGCTCGCCGAGCTCGAAGACGCCTGGATGCAGGCGCTCGACCTCATCTCGGACCTCATCCGCTCCGACGACCCGCGGCGCATCGAGATCACCGCCACGGAGCACGAAGACTTCGTCGATCGGCTCATCAACGGCACCGACCGACGCACCCTCGCGCGCACCGTTCGAAGCTGGCGCGACGAGCCCAACGCGTCGGTGCTCCGCCGCCTCGCGGCGCAGGCCGAGCGACTCGCCGCGCAGCTCGGCAAGCACGTCGAGGTGCGCGTCGAAGACGACGGACGACGGCTGCCCTTCGAGCCCCTCAGGGCCTTCTGGTGGAGCCTCGTCCACGCGATTCGAAACGCGCTCGACCACGGCGTCGAGGCGAGCGCCGACCGCGTCGCGGCGGGCAAGTCTCCCACCGCGCGCCTCACGCTCCGGTGCGCCGTTGATGGCGAGACGCTCCGCGTGTCGATCGAAGACGACGGCGGCGGCATCGACTGGCGCCGCGTGCGGGCGCGCGCGCTCTCGCTGGGGCTCCCCGCGGAGACCCGCGCGCAGCTCGTCGAGGCCCTCTTCGCCGACGGGCTCACCACGCGCGAGGAGGCGACGGAGATCTCGGGGCGAGGCGTGGGGCTCTCGGCCGTTCGCGAGGCGTGCCGGGCGCTCAGCGGCGACGTCGAGATCGAGTCGATCTCGGGGTGGGGCACGGCGGTGCGCACGCGCGTGTCGCTGTCGACCATCCACAGGCCGAGCATCATCCCCGCGCGGCTCACCATGCACTGAGGGAGAGACCGCGGCTCAGCGCAGAAGCGCGCGCTCAGCCGCCGCGCGGTCGGCTGCTGAGAGGAACGGTGCGCGGGCGATCCGCCGGGGGGACGTACTGCGTCCTCGCGTGGCCGAGCTCCGTGAGGTTCTCCGCGCGCTCGTCGGATTCGCTGTATGCGAAGGCCTCCTCGGCGCCGAGGATGACGCTCGACGCGACCTCGATCGCGCGCTTGCGCGTGGCCTCGTCGAGGAAGACGAAGCGCACCGTCTCGAGGCGCGACCCGCCGAGGAGGAGGTGCATCCGAAGGGCCCCCACCATCGCGTCGACGCTGGCCTCCACAGACACCCGCCCGCGGCCCGTCCCGATCGCGGGAAAGGCCAGCGAGTGGTACGCCCGCTCCTCGGAGGCGAAGAGCGCGCGGTGCGTCGCGCGGGCGATGCACGACACCTCGTTCCACGCCCCCACGGCGTGGATGACCCCGCGGACCTTCAGTGATCCTCCGCCCGTGTGGACGCACTCCCCGAGGGCGCGCTCTCCCTGCGCGACGGCCTCGGCCTCGACCTCGTCGCCGCCCCTTCGCCGCAGCGCATCGCCGATGCCCGTTCGCATCGTGAGCGAGGTCGTGGCGGAGTTCACCACGGCGTCGGTCTGCTGCTCGGCGAGGTCGCCCACTTCGAACGAGAGCTGCGCCCCCGAGAGCACGAAGCGACCATCACCCAGGTGCGCCGGCGGCGCGCGTCGGGCCGTCGCCCGCGCGATGCCGTGGAGCTGGTGGCGCGCCACGAGGATGTGCGGGTCGCGGCGGTCGTACTCGCGCGTGAGCATGCGCGCGATGACGTGCTGAAAGAACGCCTCCTCGGGCGTCGACGCGGGCGGAAAGGGGTCGGGCCGCTTGCGCGCGAGGGCTTCGGTGAGCGAGGCCCAGGGGACCTTGCCGTACCGCAGCGCGAAGCCCGTGGCGCCGAGGGCGTACACGTCGGCGCGGCGTCCGACCTTGCCGCCCTCGAACTGCTCGGGGGCCATGAAGAGCGCCGTGCCTGCGCGGGGCGCGTCTTCGGTGCCCGCGGCGGCGGCGATGCCGAAGTCGCCGACCTTTACCTGCGCGTGGCCGTAGCCGAAGAGGTTGCTCGGCTTCACGTCGCGGTGCACCACGCCCGACTGGTGCGCCGTGTGGAGCCCCTCGGCCGCCTGCGCGAGCACGTCGCACACGAACCACAGGGGGAGCGCGCGGTGGAGCACGCGTCGCCGCTCGTGGTCGAGCTCCGCGAGGTCGATGCCGTCGACGTACTCCTCGACGAGGTACGCCTGGCCCATCCCGTCGTCGTCGGCGAGCCTCCCCACGTCGATGACCCGCACCACGCGCGGCGACGTGAGCCTCGCGCTCATGCGCGCCTCGGTGAGCAGCTTGGCCCACTCGGTCTGCGCCGCCTCGGGGTCGTGCTGGTGCAGCGTCTTGATGACCACGGGGAGCGCGAGCTCGGCGTGGCGGGCGAGCCACACCTCGCCCATGCCTCCCGACGAGAGCTGTCCCCAGACCTGATAGTGACGAACCGTGCTCGGGAGCATCGCGACCCCGGAGGATACACGCCGCGCGCCGATCGGGCGGCGCAACGTCAGCGGGAGCATCTCGCGCTTGACTCAGCCCCGCGAGGCCGACGATGCATCGGGCATGCGCTTCTCTCGCTTATCGCCCGCCCTCTTCGCAGCCCTCTTCGTCGCGGCCTGCGACGACGCCCCGTCACCGACGCCCGACGCCGCGCGCGCAGACGTCACCTCCGACGCCTCCGACGCGACGCCCTCTGACGTCGTGGCGACCGACGTGAGCGCCACCGACGTGAGCGCCACCGACGTGACGGCAGACGCGCCCGCTGACGTGAGCGCCACCGACGTCGCGAACGATTCGCCCTCCGACGCGAGCGTCGGCGATGTGACCGCAGACGCTCCCGCCGACGTGACCGCAGACGCTCCCGCGGTCGACGTGACGACTGACGCTGCGACCGATGTCCCCGCGGTCGACGTCTCGGTCGATGTGCCCTCCGTTGACGTCTCCGTGGATGTCTCCGCGGGCGACGTCGCGGTCGATCCGCCCGACGCGGCGGGGCTCTGCGCCTCGTTCCCCGCGAACACCGCGCCCGTCATCATGGACACCTTCACCACGGCCCCGATGCCTTCGCTCGCATCGCTCACGGGCGGCGTCGTTCCTGCGGGCACCTACTACGAGACGCAGCACATCTATCACGGCGTCGCGAGCGGGACGGTGCACTCCTGGCAGGCCATCACCGTGTTCTCACCGGGCGCGACCGTGGCCGCCGTGAACTTCAGCCGCGACGGCGCGGTCTTTCAACAGCTCGCCGAGCGCATCACCTACGCGGGCGGAGCGATGAGCGTCTCGATCGCGTGTCCGAGCGCGCTCGCGGGCACCATGCTCGGCTTCGGATACACCTACGCCGCGGGATCGCTCCGCGTGTACTCGTACCTCGACAACACCGAGAGCGTCTTCACGCTCCAGTAGCCTCTCGATCGCTCAGATCCGCGTGATGTGAATGCTTCCGTGCAGCGCGACGGCGACGAAGCGCCCGTCGCGGGAGCACGCGGCCATCGTGGGGGAATTGCGTTCAGCCCTGGGGGGGCGTAACGGGCGTGACGGGCGTGGAGACCTTCTTCGAGCGCTTGCCTGCGTTGCGTGGAGCGCCCGGGTAGCTCCCCGTGTGACC
>JBPOHC010001095.1:0-1767 GCA_052035985.1 Myxococcota bacterium
GTCTCGCGCTCAGCGTGTCGGTCGCTTCGCCGTCTGGCGCGGGCCGACACAGATGCTCTGCGACGCTGTGGGATCGAGATCGTGAGGATCGCTCACGAGCGTGAGCCCGGCCCAACGCCCCGTGCTCGCGAGCCAGTTGAAGACTCGCGGCGCCTTCACGTCGTCGTGTCGCACGCCCGGAGGCGCGTCGTCCTCGCGGATCGCACTCCTGAACGCGCTCACCGCGAGGTCTGCGTCGTCGGCGTGGGTCGAGCGCTTCGACCCCGTGGTCTTCGACGCGCCGCTGATGAACGCCTCCCACAAGAGGAGCTGCGCGCGTCCCTCCCGAAATGGCGCCCACGCAAAGGTCGTCGAAGGCGCGGCGGGCGTGACGTTCCGGGCGAGCGCCGAGAGGATCCACGCGGTCTGCGCCATGCCCGAGGCCATCACGAGCGCGCCTGCGTTGGCCGACCACGCGCGGGACCCGTCGAAGCTCCTTCCGCCGCCGAGGGAGTCGACCGCAGCGTGGACGGGGATGTACGTCGGGCACTCGAAGCCGAGCGCTACGGGGTGCCCCGCCTGCAACGAGGCGACGACCGCGTCGACGAGGCCCTGCATCACGCCCGGCGAAGTGAGCGTCGCGGAGCGCTTGCCCGACCACTCGCGGTCCACTCCTCCGAGCGTCGGGGAGCGGGCCCACGCGAAGCCTCGTTCGGCGCGATTGATTCGCGGTGTGCCGACGTCGAGCGCGAAGACGTGGAGGCGTTCGCGCCACGCTGAAACACTCGACGTCACGTGGCCACCCCTGCGGCGCCGACGGGCGACGCGAAGCGGTGCTCCGTCCACGTCCCCGGTTTGAGCGCGCTCCTCGCGAGATCGAGGTTGCGGGCGTGATGGGTGAGCAGGAGCACCTGCGTCTTCTGCGCGAGCTCGGCGAGCACGCCGAGGCCCGCCTGCGCGCGCTCGTCATCGAAGTGGATGAAGATGTCGTCGAGCACCAGCGGCATCGGCTCCTGCGCGTCGAGGTGCTGCTCCAGGCTCGCGAGGCGGAGCGAGAGGTAGAGCTGGTCGAGCGTCCCGTCGCTGAGGGCGTTCTTCACGTCGACCACCTCGCGGCCGCGCATGCAGGTGAGCTTCGCCTTGTCTCCCTCGTACTCGACCTGGAGCTGCTGGTAGCGGCCGAGCGTCAGGCACTCGAAGAGACGGCTCGCGCGGCGAAGAATCGTCCCCTCGTTCTTCTGCCGGTAGCTCTCGATGCCTCGCCGCAGGAGCGCCGTCGCGAGGCGCAGCCGGGCGTACCGCTCCGCGTGGGTTCGCGCCTGGGCGAGCACCTGGTGGGCCTCGCCGAGCACGAGGGCCGCGTCGTCGGCGCCCGAGAACTTCTTCTGCCGCTCGCCGAGGGCGCCCATGGACTTGTTGTGCTCCTGCTGCTCGCCTTCGAGGACCTTCATGCGCTCGTCGAGCGCCGCGATCCCCGACTCGACGCGGTCGCTGTCGGTCTCTCTCGCCGCGATTTCGAGCGCCTCCAGCGACCACCCTTCGCCGACCTCGGCGAGGCGCTTCTCGGCCTCGACCTTGCGCGCCTCGATCTCGCGGGCCTGCCTCGAGCGCTCCATCGCGACGTCCAGCGCTGCGAGGTCTTCGCACCCGACCACGCGGAGCAGCGCGGCGCGGCGTCGTCGCTCGACGTCGAGCGCGAGGATCGCGTCTTCGAGCTCGCGCATGTGATCGGTGACCCGTTCGTCGACGGCGCGCCGCCGTTCGGCGTTCTTCGTGGCCGTCGTGTGG
>JBPOHC010000592.1:0-2967 GCA_052035985.1 Myxococcota bacterium
ACCCGGGACCCTCACCTTCGTCGGCACCTCGGCCACCCTCGGCAGCGACAGCGCCGCGAAGGCCCGTCTCGCGGAGTTCGCCTCGCTCCTCGCGGGCGAGCCGGTCGGAGAGCAGAGCCTCCTCGGCGAAGACCGCTACAAGGCCGCCGAGGCCCTCGGCGACGACGTCGACCTCGCCACGCTCCCCACGGCCCTCGACCGCGAGCGCCTCGACCCCGAGCGCTTCGCCGATCCGCCCGCGTGGATCGCCGCGCAGAAGCGCCTCTGGCTCGGCCGCGAAGACCTCTCGCCCGCCGAGACCGCGGAGCACCTGCGGCGCCACGCGTTCCTTCGGAGCGTGCTGCGCGCCCTCGGCGGACAGGTGCGCTCGTGGCCGTCTCTCTCGGAGTCTCTCGCGCGCGGCGAGCAGGGCTTCGCAGACCTCGACGACGACACGCGGTGGCTCGTCGCGCAGAGCTTTCTCGGCCTCGTGAGCGTCGCGCGCGTCGTGACCGACGGACACGCGCGCCCCTTCCTCTCGCTCCGCGTGCAGCTCTGGGTGCGCGAGCTGCGACGGCTCATGCGGGCCGTGCGACCCGACACCGCGCCTCTCGAAGACCGCTTCGCCTTCGCGTGGCACGACGAGATCGCCGAGGGATCGGGCGACACGTGGCTCCCCATGGCCCGCTGCTGGGAGTGTGGCGTCGCGGGCTGGGCCGCGGTGCACCCCGAAGGCACCGACGCGCTGCGCGCCAACGTCACCGAGATCGGACGCGCGTGGCTCTCACGCCGTCCCACCGCGCGCTTCGTCATCCCCGGCGAGGCGCAAGGTGACGATCGTCTGCTCTCCCACGAAGAGTTCCTCTGCCCGCGGTGCATGCGCCTCGGAACGGTCTCCGCGTGCCCCTGCGGCGCCACCGCCATCGCCGTGCGAGGGACGCGCCTCTCCGAGCACGACGTCACGCTCAAACCACCCCGCCGTTGGCGAGAGCGCTGCGTGAACTGCAACGCCACCGGGTCGCTCACGGTCCTCGGCGCACGCGGGCCGAGCCTGGGCAGCGTGGTGGTCACGCACCTCTTCCTCTCGCCCTACAACGACGACCGCAAGCTCCTCGCCTTCACGGACTCCGTGCAGGACGCCTCGCACCACGCGGCCTTCTTCGGCGCGCGCACCTGGCGCTTCAGCATTCGAACGGCGATGCAGTCGGTGCTCGCGGCCAGCGAAGAGAGCCTCTCCCTCGCGACGCTCACGGAGCGGCTCGTGGCGCGGGCTTCGGAAGCCCCGACGTTGCGCGCGCGCATCGAGCAGTGGCTCCCGACGGACCTCGCAGACCTGCCCGAGACCCTGCGCTACCGCGACAAGCCCGACGACCGCGCACGGCAGGAGGCCCTCTGGGCCCGCATCGCCACGCGCCTCTCGTGGGAGGTCGCGCAGGAGTATGGCCTCGGCGCCCGCTCCCTCGGCCGCACGCTGGAGCGTACGGGATGCTCCACCGCGCACCCCGACGACGAGGCCCTCCACCTCGCCGCCGCCGCGCTCATGGACGACCTCCGCGCGCACAAGCTCCTCGGCCCCCGCTCCGACGAGGCGCAGCTCGACGACGTGCGCCACCTCCTCGACGCCACGCTCGACCGACTGCGCGTGCGCGGCGGGATCTTTCATCCGCTCCTCGACCGCTACGTCCACGACGGGGGAAACCGCTTTCACCTCAGCAAGCGACGGCAGCCGCTCCTGTCTCCCTTCGCCCGCGGCGTGCGTCCGCCGAGCTTTCTGCAAGGCACCGTGCACGCCGACGGCTTCGAGAGCTTCGCGCCCCTCGGAAACCCGGAGCTGTCGTGGCACCGCGACCTCGTCGCGCGGATCTTCCGCGTCCCTTCGCGCCACATCGACGCGGCGAAGCTCTTCAAGCACGCGATGACCCGCCTCGCCACGCAGGGCGTCGTCGAGGAGCGCGAGAGCGACCGCGCGCCCGTGTGGGGCCTCACGATGGCCTCGCTGCGTGTGAGCGCGCACGTCGCCCTCGTGCGCTGCGAGCGCTGCCGCGAGACCACCTCGCTCGCGCGCACCGTGGCCGAACGCATGGCGGGCCACGCGTGCCTGCGCTTCGGTTGCGACGGCGAGCTCCGCGCGCTCGATCACCCCGAAGGGCGCTACTACGCGAAGGTCTACCGCGGCGGACGCTCTCCGCGCATCCTGCCCGCGGAGCACACGGGCCTGCTCGACCGCGAGACGCGCGAGACGCTCGAAGACAGGTTCAAGGCAGGCACCGACCCGGGCGCGCCCAACCTCCTCGTCTGCACCCCGACGCTCGAGATGGGGATCGACGTGGGAGACCTCTCGGCCGTGATGACCTGCTCGGTTCCGCCCACCACGGCCAACCACGTGCAGCGCGTGGGTCGAGCGGGTCGAAGCACCGGCAACGCGCTCGCCGTGGGCATCGCCCTCAGCCGCTCGCACGACCAGTACTTCTTCGAAGACCCGCGGGAGATGATCGCGGGCGCCGTCGAGCCGCCGGGGATGTTCCTCGACGCGCCCGAGGTGCTCTGGCGGCAGTTCCTCGCGTTCATTCTCGATCGGTGGGCGCGCGACGCGACGACGCTGACGCGCATCCCCCGCGCGGCCTCCGAGGTGCTGGGCGCGTCGCGTGATCGCTTTCTCGGCGACCTCACGCGCTTCGACGACGCGCACCGGAGCGCCCTCGTTGAAGACTTCGTCGCGCTCTTCTCCGCGCGCGTCTCGTCACGGCCGCAGGTGAGCGACGAGAACGTCGCGTGGATCCGCGAGCGCGCCGCGAGGCTGCGCCCCACCGACGCCGTCGTGGCCGCGTTCGACGGGCTCGAGGCCGAGATCCACGAGCTCGAGAAGCTCCGCGACCGGATGCAGCAGCACCTCAAGGCGCTGGAGGCGAAGCCCGTCGAGAGCGACCTGCTCACCAACGAGCGCGACGACGCGGCGTCGGCCCTCGCGGTGGTGGTGCGCTCCCTCGT
>JBPOHC010001072.1:0-1885 GCA_052035985.1 Myxococcota bacterium
ATCAAGCCCCCGAACCTGATGCTCGTGACGAACAAGCGCGGCGAGCGCACCGTGCGGGTGCTCGACTTCGGCATCGCGAAGGTGATGGCCGACGAGGACGGCACCACCTCGGGCCACACCGCGACGCAGACCCAGCAGCGCGCTTTCTCGCTGCTCTACGCCGCTCCCGAGCAGCTCTCGGGCACCCGCACGGGGCCGTGGACCGACGTCTACGCGCTCGCCCTCGTGCTCACCGAGATGCTCACGGACTGCACGGCCTACGAGGGCGCCGACGTGCAGGACATCTACGTCGAGATCCTCTCGCCGCGCCGTCCGACCCCGGCGAAGCGCGGCTTCGACGCGGGCGCGTGGGAGGCGGTCCTCGCTCGCGCGGTGTCGATCAAGCCCAACGAGCGCTTTGCCAACGCGAGGGAGTTCCTCGCTGCGCTGGAGGCATCAGTGCCCGCGTCGGTGCGGGCTCCGTCGGTGATGCCCGTCGCCCCGGCGCAGGTCGCGGCGACGCATCCGGTCGACACGCTCGACCACGCGAAGACGATCCGTGACACCACGCCGCGTCCCGGTGATTCGCGCTGGAACTCTGGCAGGTTGATCGGAATCGCCGCGGTCGTCGTGCTCGGTGTGGTCGTCGGCGTCGCGAGCTACGTGGCGGCCTCGCGATCCGGTGCGCCGACGGAGCAGGCCGCGCACGTTCCGCCGGTGACGTCTGCTCCGGTGGCGTCTGCGATGATCGCTGCGCCCGTGCAGCAGGTCCTGGCGCCGTCCGCTGAGGAGCGTGCAGACAGCGGCGTCGCGGCGGCCGTTGTCGCGGCGCCCACGCGCGCTCCGGGGGTTGCTCGACCCACACAGGGACGTGGTGGGCAACGTGTCGTTGCCACGCCGACACTTCGCGTGGTACCCGCTACGGCGGTGAATCCGGCGATCGCGGCACCCGCCGCGCCGATGCCGGTTACGGGGCATGAGCGGGTGATCGCGGAGTAGACGATGTTCACGAGGGGCTTGTTGATCGCGTGTGTCTCGCTGACATTCGGCACGACGGCGAATGCGCAGAGCGGTTCTGCCGAGGTGGCGAGGCGCGATCTGCTTCAGGGCGCTGACACCGCACGCAACGCAGGGGACCACGCCCGTTCGCTGGAGCTCGCCACGCGCGCCGGACAGATTCGAATGACCACCTCGCTACGGCTCCTTCTTGCGCAGGAGCACGAGGCGTTGGGGCACTACGTGGACGCGCTCGACCACGCCAGCGGGTGTGCGCGCGAGGCCGAGGCTGACGCCACGATGCGCAACCGCGAGCAGGTGCTCGGGATCTGCCGCGTGCTGGTGACCTCGATCACGCCGCGTGTGGGCAATCTGGTCGTGCAGGTGTCGTCGCCTCCTCCCGGGCTCGTGGTGCGTGTCGCGGGACACGAGGTGAACGCGGCGCTGTATGGCGTGGCGTTTCCCGTCATGCCGGGGAGCGTGGCGGTCGAGGTCGCGGGCGAGGGGATCGTCGCCTCGCGCGAAGAGGTACAGGTCGCGGCTGGCGCGCAGGTCGAAGTGACGCCGCGCGTGCGAGCGGACGAGCACGCAGGCGCCCACACCGAGGCCCGCACGGTGACGCCGACAGCGAGCACGACGCCCCTTACGTCGGGCGCGCCACCCGTGATCCTCGTGCGGGAGAGTGGACCAGGGCCCGCGCCGTGGATCCTCGTCGGGCTCGGTGCTGCTGCGGTCGTCGCGGGGGGGGTACTCTTCGGACTGAGCGAGGGGGCGCGATCTGATCGGGAGTCTGCCTGCCCGAACGGTCAATGTCCGAGTGAAACGGCGCGTACTACGGCCGCGGCCGCGCAGGATCGCTACGAGTGGCAACACAATGCCGGGCTCACGATGCTCATCGCAGGAGCAGGCG
>JBPOHC010001092.1:0-24703 GCA_052035985.1 Myxococcota bacterium
ATGGCGGTGATCCTGCCCGGATCCCTGGCCGTGATCGTGCTGCTGTACCTGCCCTGGGTCTGCGTGCGCGCCGTCTACCTGATGGCGATCGGCCGCGCCAAGCCGAAGTTCCTGCAGACCCCGGAGGAACGCGCGCGCCTCGATCAGCCGCGCGAGACGCGCTCGGGGCCGGTCCCGTTTTAGGCGGCTGTCCCCTCCCCGCCGCCCCAGGGGCGGATTGCCGCCAGAAGGCGCCGATCCTGCGGTCCCGCGGCGCATGGCCAAGAAGCGCGGAGCGTGGTTCTGTACGCGGGCGGGGCGCTGTCTGCGCGTGCGCGGCGCGTTCTCGAACTGCGCGCGCGAATCTCCATGCGCCGAAGTAATGGCCGAGCCTGCGGAACGCGTTTGCGACGCGGGGAGCGGCGCGCCGAGCGCGGGGGGGTGGTCCTGTACGCCGACGCGGCGCTTTCTGCGCATGCGCGGCGGGTTCGCGCGCCGCGGCGCGCGCATCACCATTCGGAGAAGCGATGGGATGAGCGCGGCAGAGGCGTTCGCGACGCGGGAGTCGTCGAGAAGTCACGGGGGGTCGCTCGGCCCAGAAACGGGAGCGGGAACGGACCGAGCTGGACTCGCTCGTTGGACCACTGCGGCTCTCTTTCGCGTCGCGCGGTCGCCTCAGCTCGCGTAGCTCTCCACCGGCGGACACGAGCAAACCAAGTTCTTGTCGCCGTAGACGTCGTTGACGCGCCCGACGGTCGGCCAGTACTTGTGCTCGCGCTGCCACGGCGCCGGGAAGCAGGCTTGCTCGCGGGTGTAGGAGTGCTTCCACTCGTCGACCACCGCGTGCACCATGCAGTGCGGCGCGTTCTTGAGCACGTTGTCTTCGGCGTCCACCTTGCCGTCGACGATCGCCATGATCTCCTTGTGGATGGCGAGCATCGCGTCGCAGAAGCGATCGAGTTCGGCCTTCGCCTCGCTCTCGGTGGGTTCCACCATCAGCGTGCCGGACACGGGGAACGACAGCGTCGGCGCGTGGAAGCCGTAGTCCATGAGCCGCTTGGCGACGTCTTCGGCCTTCACGCCCGTCGTCTTCTCGAAGGGACGCAGGTCGATGATGAACTCGTGCGCCACGCGCCCCTTCGCGCCCGTGAAGAGCACCGGGTAGTGCGCCCCGAGACGAGCCGCCATGTAGTTCGCGTTGAGGATCGCGTACTGCGTCGCGCGCTTGAGCCCCTCGCTCCCCATGAGCGCGATGTACACCCACGAGATCGTCAGGATCGACGGACTCCCGTACGCAGCCGCCGACACCGGACCGATCGCGTGCGCGCCCGCCGACGCAGGCGCCGCCACGGGATGCCCCGGGAGGAAGGGCGCCAGGTGCTTCGCCACGCCGATGGGTCCCATGCCCGGTCCGCCGCCGCCGTGCGGGATGCAGAAGGTCTTGTGGAGATTGACGTGACACACGTCGGCGCCGATGTCGCCCGGCGAGCAGAGGCCCACCTGCGCGTTGAGGTTGGCGCCGTCCATGTAGACCTGTCCGCCGTGCTGGTGGACGATCTCGCAGAGCTCGCGGATCCCCTCTTCGAAGACGCCGTGCGTCGAGGGGTACGTGACCATCACGCAGGCGAGCCGCGCAGCGTGCTTCTCGGCCTGCACGCGGAGGTCACCGAGGTCGATGTTGCCGCGGTCGTCGCACTTCACGGCCACCACGGTCATGCCCGCCACCGCCGCCGACGCGGGGTTGGTGCCGTGCGCCGAGTCGGGGATGAGGCACACGTCGCGGTGATGGTCTCCGCGGCTGCGGTGGTACGCGCGGATCACCAGGAGCCCCGCGTACTCGCCCTGCGAGCCCGCGTTGGGCTGGAGGCTCACCGCCGCGAAGCCCGTGATGTTCGCGAGCCAGCGCTCGAGGTCGGCGAAGACGCGCGCGTAGCCCTTCGCCTGATCCGCAGGCACGAAGGGATGAAGCGCGCCGAACTCGGGCCACGTCACGGGGATCATCTCCGACGTGGCGTTGAGCTTCATCGTGCACGACCCGAGAGGGATCATCGAGTGCGCGAGCGACAGGTCGCGGTTGCGCAGCTTGGTGATGTACCGCAGCAGCTCGGTCTCGCTGTGATAGCGGTGAAACACGGGGTGCGAGAGGAACGCGCTCTGCCGCGCGAAGGGCGCCGCGAAGGCGAGGTCGACCTCGCCGAAGAGCCCGTCGACGGTGAAGGGCGCCGCGCCGTGCGACGCCTTGAGGTTGAAGCACGCGAAGAGGTCGGCCACGTCGCCGCGCGCCGTCGTCTCGTCGAGGCTCACGCCCACGGAGCCGTCGCCGAAGTCGCGGAGGTTGATGCCCCTGCGCAGCGCCTCGGAGATCACCGCAGACGACGCTCCGTCGGCGACGCGCACGCGCACCGTGTCGAAGAACGCGCCGTTGAGAACGGTGTGGCCGAGCCTGCGGGCGCCCTCGGCGAACACCGCGGCGTAGGCGTGCACGCGCGTGGCGATGCGGCGCAGCCCGTCGGGGCCGTGATAGGTCGCGTACATCCCGGCGACGATGGCGAGGAGCGCCTGCGCCGTGCAGATGTTGCTCGTCGCCTTCTCGCGGCGGATGTGCTGCTCGCGCGTCTGGATCGCCATGCGGTACGCCACGTCGCCGTGGACGTCGCGCGAGACGCCGATGATGCGGCCGGGCATCCTGCGGGCCTGGTCGGGGCGCGTGGCGATGAAGGCCGCGTGCGGTCCGCCGTAACCCATCGGCACGCCGAAGCGCTGGCTGTTGCCGATCGCGATGTCGGCGCCCCACTCGCCCGGCGGCGCGAGGAGCGTGAGCGCGAGGAGGTCGGTCGCCACCACCACCTGCGCGCCCGCCGCGTGGATGCGCTCGGCGCGCGCGCGGTGATCGTCGACGCTGCCGTCGGTGGCGGGGTACTGGAGGAGCGCGCCGCAGAGCTTGTCATCGAGGGCCGCGGCGAGGGCCGCGTCGTCGCCCACGCGCACCTCGACGCCGATGGAGCTCGCGCGGGTCTGCACCACGGCGATCGTCTGGGGATGGCAGTCCGACGAGACGAAGAAGACCTTGCGCGTCGCGTCGTGTCCGCCCGCGATCGAGAGGCACATCGCCATCGCCTCGCCCGCGGCGGTCCCCTCGTCGAGGAGCGACGCGCCCGCGAGCGCGAGGCCCGTGAGGTCGGCGATCATGGTCTGAAAGTTCAGGAGCGCCTCGAGGCGTCCCTGCGAGATCTCGGCCTGATAGGGCGTGTACTGCGTGTACCAGCCGGGGTTCTCGAGGATGTTCCGCAGGATCACCGCGGGGGTGATCGTGCCGTGGTAGCCCATGCCGAGATACGAGCGAAACACCTTGTTCTGCTGCGCGATCGCGCGGAGCTCGGCGAGCAGCTCGGCCTCCGCCCGCGGCGCCCCGATGTCGAGCGAGCGCCCGAGGCGGATCGAGGCGGGCACGGTCTCGTCGGTGAGCGCGTCGAGCGAGGCGACGCCCAGGGTCGAGAGCATCGCGGCCGTGTCGGTCTCACCGGGGCCGATGTGGCGGCGCGCGAACGTGTCGGATGCGTCGAGCAGAGACGTGTCGTTCCTGACGTGCATGAAGGCCCTCGGTGGGTCGATGGTTGAGCGACGCCCCTCAGGTGCGCGTCGACGCGCTGGGGCGGCCGTGTACTAGGGTATCGAGGGTCCGAAGGTCAATACGAGGGGGCGATCTTCGCGCGCGCTCGCACCGACTCGGCCTTGGCCTTCTCGCCCGCAGCCCGGTAGTGAAAGACGATGCGCTCGGCCAGCATCGGGAGGTGACCGTCAGCGTGCGCCTCGAGCGACGCGCCCACGGCGCCGTGCAGCGATCTACGCACGTCGGTCGTGAGCCCCTCGTAGAGCACGTCGTGCAGAATCTCACTGGTGAAGCGTGACTCACCCGGCCCCGCGGGCGCGAGGTGCCCCGCCGCGACGAGCGCGCCGAGGGCGGCGTTGAAGGTCAGCGTGTCGAGCTCGGCGGCGTCGCGGAGCTGGTCGTGGTGGGCGCGCATCCCGAAGACCGAGGCCACCTGGAGGAGCCTCCGCTCGGCGGGCGCGAGGAGCGACAGGTTGCTCGCCGTGAGGCAGCGCACGGTGCGAGGCACCTCGACCACGTCGAGCGGCGTGAACTGCGCCACGCCGTCGGTCACGGTGACGGCGCCGCTCTGCTGCCACGACTTGAGGTATTCCTCGATGTAGAAGGCGTTTCCAGCGCAGCGAGACTGGAGCTCGCGCACGAGCTCGGGGGGCGGCGAGACGTTGCCGAGGCGCAGCGCGATGAGGGTCTGCGCGTCGTCGTCGTCGAGGGGCGCGAGCGAGATGCGGTGGTGCGTCGAGAGGCTCTCCCAGGGCCACGGACGCCCCGGCCTCCCCGCGAGCAGCACCAGCACGGGCACCCTCGCCGCGTCGCGGAGCATGTCCATGAGACGGGCGCGCGTGGGCTCGTCCATGTGCTCCGAGGAGTCCCACGCGAAGACCGTGACCTGCCCCGACGCAGCGCCGCGGATGATCTTCTGGATGGCCCCACGCAGCGAACGCGACGCCGACGCGCTGGCCTCTCCGCCCGCGCTCACCACGCCGAGGAGCGAGCCCGCCGCGAGCATCTCGTCGGGCGTGAGCTTGAAGTCTCGCAGCCGCCCCGCGCGCTCCCTCGCCTCGGCGTCGCTGTCGGCTTCATCGATGCCGAGCACAGCGCGCAGCATCGTCTGGAGCGCCGCCATCGGGAGCTCGCGGTCGTGAAAGAGGCACCGCGCGCTCAGCCACGACACCGGGTGCCCCATCTTCCGCAGCCGGTAGACCACCTCCTCGAGGAAGCGCGTCTTTCCGATGCCCGCGGGGCCCGTCACGGTCACCACCTGCGCGCCCTCGTTCGCGGCCTTCGCGAGCAGCTCGCCGAAGAGCCTGAAGAGGTCCCTTCGACCGGCCACCCTGCGCCGCGCGGGCGCGAGCTCGCCCTTCACCAGCACGGCCCCTTCGGCCACCTCGACGCACTCGAAATGATCGGCCCCCGCCATCGCGACGCCCGAGCTCGCGAGCACGCGGTTTCGCGCGGCGTCGGCCAGCGCCTTCACCACCTCGAGCGCGTCTTCGAAGCGCGCGTCGCGCACGGGCTGACCGTCGCCCTTCACCGTGAGCTGCGAGGGGTGAACCCCCGCCCCCACCGTGGCGATCGCCTCGTGCACCTGCGCCGCGCGCAGCGCCGCGGACTGGAGCTTCAGCGCGAGCCGCGTGGCCGTGAAGGCTTCGCGACCGTCGGGGTGCTCGAGCCCGAAGGCCGCCACCACGCGCGTCGACTCGCGCTCGATCTCGACGCCGCCGTGGCGCGCGATCACGTGCGCGAGCGGGCCCATCACCTCGCGGGCGATCTCCTCTTCGGCGTGGATCGTGAGCGCGAGCAGCGTCGCGTCGCGCAGCTCATCGAGGCTCTGCACCACGGGCGTCTGCACGACGCTCACGACGCTCACGGGCTCGGGGCTCACGAGCGACGGACGCGAGTCGTCGCGCCCCGCGAGCTGCGCCGCGCGCAGGTTCTGGAGCCACTCGGCCAGATCGCGCGGGCCCACGCGGCGACCGAGCGAGTGCAGCACCGACGAGAGGTCTTCGTACATCCGCGCCGCCGTCAGCGGACGCTCGGACGCTTCGCGAGAGAGGGCGCGGTCGATGAGCTCGACGAGCACCTCGGGCACGTCGGGGCGCGCCTCGCGGAGGGCCTTTCGCTCGCCCGAGAGGGCCTTGCTGCGCATCTCGTCGGCGGTGGTCGCGTAGAAGGGGTTGCGACCGACGAGGGCCTCGTAGAGCGTCACGCCGAGGGAGTAGAGGTCCGCGCGTCCGTCGACGGCGAGGCCCGACGCCTGCTCGGGCGACATGTACGCGTGCTTGCCCATCACCGTGCCCTTGGCCTCCACGGTGGAGCGGGCCTTGGCGATGCCGAAGTCGGTGACCTTCACCTCGCCCTCGAACGAGAGCAGCACGTTCTGCGGGGAGATGTCGCGGTGCACGAGGCCCAGGGGGCGGCCGTTGGCGTCCTTGCGGCGGTGCGCATAGTCGAGCGCGCGCGCGACCTCGCAGCCGATGTAGACGCAGAGGTCGACGGGCGCGGGCGTGCCGCTGCGACGGCACGTGCGGATGGCCTGCCCGAGGTCCATCCCGGCGACGTACTCCATCGCGATGAAGTAGGTGTCCTCCTCGCGGCCGAGGTCGAACACCTGCACGATGTTGGCGTGCGAGAGGGCGACGGAGAGCCGCGCCTCGTTCAAGAACATCTCGACGAACTGCTGGTTCTCCGCGAGTTCAGGGAGGATGCGCTTGAGCACCACGACCTTCTCGAAGCCCTCGACCCCGTGGCTCTTGGCCTTGAAGACCTCGGCCATTCCCCCGCGCGCGACCCGCTCCATGAGCTGATAGCGCCCGAAGAGCAATGGAGATTCACCCGTCACGTGCTCGTCCTCACGTCCGTGTTGCCTTCGACGCGGCGCGAGGATACAGCGGTTCGCACGCGGCGCGAGCGCGTTTCGCAGGAGCGCCCCGCGAGAGCCCTCCAATGCCAGCGCCCAGCACGCAAGCCTCGCGTCCGATGATCCTCGTCTCGGCGGGCGTCGTCGCCGCGGCCGTCACCGTGGCCGTCTGGGCCGTCGTCCGCGGAGGCGCGCCCGCGACGCTCCCGGCGGGCCGCTGCGACGTCACGTCGACCGTGTCCGCAAGCGTCGACGCGACGGAGCGATGCCTTTCCGTCGCCCGCGACGCCGCCTCCGCGTGGGTGCTGCTCGTCGCACCGAAGGAGGGCGCGACGGATGGAACCGTGCGCGTCCGCGTCGCGCGCGTGCCCGACGAGGGGTCGACCTCGATCGTCCACACCTCCGAAGCGCCTTCTGCCGAAGCTGTTTCGGGCCTCGTGCGCGTGCCCGACGGCTTCGCCTTCGCCGTGGCGCGCCGCGAGTCCGTGACCGCCTACGTGATCTCTCCCGCTGGAACCGTGCGAGAGCGCCCGTTTCCCCGCGGAGAGGCTCCTGCGGGACGCGCCCCGCTCACCCCCTCGATCGCCCTTACGGCCGCGCGCGACGGTGCGCTCTCGGTGCTCGCGCGCTACCCGGCTCCCTTCGCCACGGTGCGCCTCCACGACCGCGACGTGCGCGAGAGCGACGCGTGGACTCCCCGCCGCGAAGACGCCTTTCGCGCGCCCGACGTCGCCATCGCGCGCGACGCGGTGCTCCTCGCGCAGGAGCACGTCGCGGGCTCGTTCTCGGGTTCGCCCGCGAAGTCTTCGGTGGAGCTCGTCGCGCTCGACCCCTCGCCCGCGCACCCCGACCTCCGCTCGACGGTCACCCTCAACCGCGAGGGAACCAACGGGTCGCATCCCCGCGTGGCGCTGCTCGATCCCAACGCCTCGGGCGCAGGCGCCGTGATCGTGTGGCGCGATGACCATGGAATCGCCGCGACGCGCGCGCTCCCCGCGGCAGACCGCGCGTGGAGGCCGCGCGAGTCGATGCGCGTGCTCGACGCGCAGGGTCCCGAGACGTCTGTGACGGGCGACCTCGACGTGGCCTCGACGGGCGCCCTCTGCGCCTCCGTCGCGGCCTGGCGAAGTGGTGATGACGTTGCCGTACGGGCCTTCGACCTCGCGCGAGGGCTCACCGGAGAGATCGCGCGCGTGAGGCTCCCCGCGAACGGCACGACCGCACGCATTCGCGTGGAGCGCACGGGGTCTCGCACGCTCCTCGTGGCCGACGGCACGGAAGGACCGAAGGTCTTCGAAGCGTCGGTGACCGACGCGTGCGCGCTCGCGGTGAACCCCGTCGCGCTCCCTGCGAACGCTTCTGCCGCAGGGGTTCGCATCGCGGGCGTGGCGACCTCGGCCAACGTCGCGGTGCTCGGCTTCACGCGGGCCGCCACCGACGCGGCCGAGAGCGCGCTGACCTTCGTGACGATCCCCGCGCTCGCGACGCAGCCCGTGAGGCTCGCGCCCGCGGCGGTGACGCTCCACCAGGGCGTGAGCGAGCTCACGATGTTCGCGGGTGATGTGCCCGTCGCGGTGGGTCGCGCGCGCGGCTCGGTGATGCTCCAGCGCATCGACGGCGCGCACGACGAAGACGGACCGGGCGAAGACCTCCTCCTACGCGGGATGCGCGGCGTCGACCTCGCCGTCGACGCGAGCGCGACGCTGCACCGCGTGTGGGTGGCCGACGTCGCGGGCGACGAGGAGACGGCCTTCGGACCGCCGCGCGCGGTGGTGCTCCAGTCTGCGATCGACGTGCTCGAAGACGGGCCTCGCACCGAGGTGCGCACGGCGACCGTCCCCTACGCGGACTTCGCGCGGATCACCCTGTCGGCGCTCTCGAACGGAGCGGACGCCGCGTGGGGCGCGACGCTCTCTGCGAGCACCGGGAGCGACTGCGTGGCGGGCGCGTGGGCGACCATTCGAAACGCCGACGACCGCGCGCTCCCCCCGACGGCGCCGTCGCGTGAGAGCCCATGGCCCCAGGCCGTTCCGCTCGTCGCGCAGACCGATCGTCGCTGCGGAGATCGCGTGCTCACCGCGCACTGGGAGGGCACGCGCATCGCGGCCACCCTCGCGGGCGAACAGGTCGGGACGAGGCTCGTGACGGGCGACGTGCGCACGGGTGCGACTCGCGCAAATCCGCTGGATTCAAGCGCTTCTGCGAGGGTGCGCCTCGCCTCGGTGACGCCCGCGACGAACGGCCTGCTCGCCCTGTGGCTCGACGGCGACGCGCGCTCTCCGGCGCTGCGCTATCGGATGTTCTCTCGCGACGGCGACGCGCGCACCGAGGCGGTCACGCTCGGCGAGGTCACCGAGGCGCCGGGAGAGCGCGCTCCCGGTGAGTCGATCCCGCTCGCGGGAGAGGGCGAGCACTACGTCGCCGCGCTGCGCACCGTGCACGGACCTCGCATCGCGCGGCTCTCGTGCGGCGCGGTGCCGTGAGCCTCACCTCGTCGAGGAGGTGACCACGATGGGCTGCGTGTTGCCGAACTTGCGCTGAAGGTCGTTCTTGAACGCGAGCACCATCACGCCGACCACGATGAGCAGCCCCATCACCGACGCGGTCTGACGGATCCACAGCGGGACGGGCCGACGGATCACGCCCTCGACGGTGAAGAACAAGAGGTGCCCGCCGTCGAGCGTCGGGATCGGCAGGAGGTTGATGAGCCCGAGGTTGATGCTCACGAGGGCCATGAGCCAGAGAAAGCCCCACGGCCCCTCGGCGCCCGTCGAGCGCGTCACGTCGTAGATCATGATGGGTCCGCCGACGGTGCGGATCGACACGCGGCCCTGCACCACGCGCACGATGCCGAGGCTCAGAAAGCGCATCGCCTCGGTGGTCTCTCGCATCGCGTTTCGCATCGCGTAGCGCATCGGCGCGGGGTTCTCGATGGGCGCGTCGGCGTCGGTCGGAACCCAGTGCCGCGTATCGAACGAGAGCCGCACGTAGCGCTGACCGAACTCGTCGGTCCACGAGGTGGGACGCAGCGAGAAGCCGCCCTCCGACTCCCTCGCCTCGCGGAGAAAGCGGAGGCTTCGAAGCCTCCGTCCGCCGCTCATGATGCGCTCGTGAAAGCGCTCCCACGAGGGCGGCGCCTCACCGTCGAGCGAGACCACGCGCGCCCCGCGACGCAGGCCCATCTGATACTCGGGCGACTCGGGCGAGACGTCGGCGACGTAGAGGTCGGGCGACTCGATGCCCGTGCGACGGAGCACCTCGCCGGTCCCGGGTTCGGGCGTGATCTGCGCGAGTCCCGGGTCGAACACTTCGAGCTCGCAGAGCCCTCCGGCGGCCTCGCGGACCTCTCTCGGACGGAGAAATCCCACGGGCACCGTGGCGCCGCGGCTCGCCTGGAGGGCGCGCTCCAGGTCGATCCATCGGCGTATCGGGTTGCCCGCATACATCGTGAGCACGTCGAAGGTGCGCAGCCCCGACACCGCCGCGGGCACGTTCGCGCCGCGCACGCCGATGACGGGCAGCGCGAAGCCCGCGTGGATGCCCGCGCGGCCCACGGTCTCGACGATGTCGAGGGGGCGCTCCACGCGTACGGACTCGGGCGTCACGCGCACGGTCATGGTCTGCTCGGCGCGCTGCACTTCGAAGCGCAGCTCCTTCGCGGGCGAGGCGGAGACGGCGTCGCGGACGTCTTGAAACGAGCCCACGGCGCGGCCGTCGATGGTGAGCACGCGGTCGCCAGGGAGCAGCCTCCCCTCGGCGGGGTAGCCCGACACCACCGTGCCGATCACGGGAGACGTCAGGTCGGTCTGCCCGAGGAACACCACGAAGTAGAGCAGCACCGGGAAGGCCAGCGACATGAGCGGCCCGGCGAGCACGATGAGAAAGCGCTTCCAGAGCGTCTGCCGGTGGAACGACCGCGGGACGTCTTCGGGCGCGACGCGATCGCTCGGGTCTTCGCCGAGCATCTTCACGAACCCGCCGAGCGGGATGAGCGAGACGCAGTAGTCGGTCTCCTGGTGCCGGTAGCCGATCACGCGGGGCCCGAAGCCCAGCGAGAACTTCAGCACCTTCACGTTGAAGATCTTCGCCCACACGAAGTGCCCGAGCTCATGCACGAACACCAGCGCCCCGATGAGCGCAACGAACCGCAGGAGATTCACAAGCACGGCGGCGCGACGCTACCACAGCGCCCGCGTCACGCCCCGACCACCACCGCCGCCACCGTCGCGAGGGGCACGGTGAGCTCTTGAAACCGCTCGTCGCGCAGGTCGACCATCGCCTCGTCGCCGCGCTGATAGAGCACCGCGGGCACCCCCCTGGCTTCACTCATCGCTCCGTCTTCGCCGCGCAGCGTGAGGGTCACCACGGCGCCCGCGGCCTTCGCGAGACGCAGCGGACGCAGCGCGGGGGCCAGGTCACGCACCCGTCGAACCGCGCCCGGGATGCGCCACGGAGCGCCCGTCTCGGTGGCGTGTGCGCCGAGTGTCGCCAGGGTCACGGGCGAAGGGAGCCGCGCCACGCAGGCCGAGAAGAGCCGCCGCGTGAGCTCCGCGTCGGCGAGGGCCCGATGCGGCGACTCCGTCGGGAATTCGAGGTGTTTCGCGAGGGCCGCGAGGCCGTGGCGGGGCGCGTCGGGGATGCAGTGCTTCGAAAACTTCCAGGTGCAATAGAGGGCCTCGGCGGGTGGGGTCACGCCGGTGCGGGCGTACTCCGCCGCGAGGATGTCGCGGTCGAACACGGCGTTGTGCGCGAGGAGCACCGCGCCCTCACAGAACCGCTGGAGCTCCACGAGCGCAGCGCGCGCGTCGGGGGCTCCCGCGACGAGCTCATCGGTGATTCCGTGGATGGCCGACACGCGCACGGGGATGGGCCTGCGAGGGTCGACGAGGGTGCGCCACCGGGCCACCACACGACCCGCGCGAAAGCGTACGGCGCCGAGCTCGACGAGCCGCTCGTACCAGCCGAGACCCGTTGTCTCCGTGTCGATCGCGACGAGGTCGAGGTCTTCGACGAGGGTCTCTCTGCGGGCCCTCGAGACCCGCGCGCGACGCGGCTCCGACGGCGCCCGGTGGTCGGCGCTTCGAAGGGGTCGGTGCTCGCGGGGGGCCATGTCGAACATCGCGTTCGGCCACAACCCTGCGGCCAGAACGGCCACGGCGACAACACCCGCCGCGCCGAGCACGGACATACTCTGACCGGGGCGTTCCCGTTGCGCGCGTCGCGGCGTTGGGGATATGAACGCGCGCCATGAGCGAGACGAAGGGCTTCGAACGGGTTGCCGTGATCGGCGCAGGGACGATGGGGAGCGGCATCGCGCAGGTGTGCGCGCAGTCGGGCCTCGCGGTGTCGGTGTGCGACACGAGCGAGGCGTCGCTCGCGCGCGGACGCAAGGCGGTGGAGTCCTCACTGGAGCGCATCGTGGCGAAGGGAAAGCTCACGGCGGAGGCCCGCGACGAGGCCCTCGCGAGGATCTCCTGGGGCGCGACGCTCGAGACCGCGGTGGGCGACGCCGACGCGGTGATCGAAGCGGTCCCCGAGCGCATGGAGCTCAAGGTCGACACGTTCCGCAGGGTCGACGCGGCGGCGCCGGAGGGGGCGCTCCTCGGGAGCAACACGTCGTCGCTGTCGATCACCGAGATCGCGCAGGGGCTCAAGAACCCCGCGCGCCTCGTGGGGATGCACTTCTTCAACCCCGTCCCCGTGATGGAGCTCCTCGAGCTCGTTCGCGGCGTACGCACGGCCGATGAGACCGTGGCCCGCGCGCAGTCGCTCTCGACGCGCCTCGGCAAGACCTCGATCGTGGTGCGCGACGTGCCCGGCTTCGCCACGAGCCGACTCGGGGTGATCCTCGGCGCCGAGGCCATCCGCATGCTCGAGAGCGGCGTCGCGTCGGCCGAAGACATCGACCGCGCGATGGAGCTCGGCTACCGCCACCCGATGGGCCCGCTGCGCCTCACCGACCTCGTCGGGCTCGACGTGCGCCTCGCGATCCTCGACCACCTCCACAAGGAGCTCGGCGAGCAGTTTCGCGCGCCCGCGCTGCTGCGCCAGATGGTTCGCGCGGGGAAGCTCGGCAAGAAGACCGGCGAGGGCTTCTACAAGTGGTGACGGCCTCGCGCTGAGGTCACTTCGAACGCGCGCTCTCCCCTCACAGCCTCGCGCGGCTCCGTGGTAATGGCTTCGGCCAACGCCATGGCAACCACCGCTGAACTGCTCGGCCTCGCGTCCGAGCACATGCTCAAGAACTACAAGCAGCCGCCCCTCGTGATGACGCGCGGTGAGGGCTGCCGCCTGTGGGACACCGACGGCCGTCGCTACCTCGACCTCTACGCGGGCATCGCCGTGTGCGCCCTCGGCCACGCGCACCCCGCGCTGGTCAAGGCCATCTCCGAGCAGGCCGCGCGCCTCGGGCACATCGCGAACTACTACTACAACGACAGGCAGATCGAGCTGTCGGCCGAGCTCTGCAAGCGCACGGGCTACGACCGGGTCTTTCTCTGCAACTCGGGCACGGAGGCCAACGAGGCCGCCCTCAAGCTCGCGCGCCGCTACCACTTCTCGCGCGGCGACAAGGAGCGCACCGAGCTCGTCGCGACGTGGAGCTCCTTTCACGGCCGCTCGATGGGCGCGGTGTCGCTCACGGGCCAGGCCAAGTACTGGGAGGGCTTCGGCCCCGTGCTCGGCGGCGTCTCGCACGTCGCGTACGGTGACCTCGAGGCGATGCGCCGACGCGTGAACGACCGCACCGCCGCGGTGTTCATCGAGCCCGTGCAGGGCGAAGGCGGCGTGCTCCCGGCGCCCGAAGGTTATCTCGCGGGGCTCCGTCAGCTCTGCACCGAGCGCGGCGCGCTGCTCGTCGTCGACGAGATCCAGACGGGCATCGGCCGCACGGGTCGCTTCCTCGCGACGCAGCACTGGGGCGTCGAGCCCGACATCACCACGATCGCGAAGGGCACCGCGGGCGGCGTCCCCATCGGCGCGATGCTCACGCGGGAGCACATCGGCGAGGCGCTCCCGCCGGGCACGCACGGCAGCACCTTCGGCGGCAACCCCCTCGCGGCCGCGGCGGCTCTCGCCGTGCTCCGCGCGCTCGACGAGCACGACCTCATGGCCCACGCCGATCGCATGGGGCGTCACCTCGTCGACGGCCTCAACGCCCTCGTCCGCAAGCACCCGCGCGCCGCGACGGGAGCCCGCGGAATGGGCCTCCTCGCGGGGATCATCCTCGCCGACGGCGTCGATCCGCGGGGCGTTCTCGGCGCGCTGCGCGAGCGCGGTGTGCTGGTCTCTCAAGCGGGCGACCGCGTCGTGCGCTTCGCGCCGCCGCTCATCGTGACGGCCGAGGAGCTCGATGAGGGCCTCGCGGCGCTCGACGCGGTGCTCTCTGATCCGCCGCGCGTGTAGCGCCCGACGCATCCTCGTATTTTCCAAGAAGATTCGTTCGTAGCGCGCGCGGCGCTTCGCGGCTTGTCGCGGCGTCCGCGGCTTGCGATGCTCCGCCCGAAACCGACACGCTCCTACGGAGAGACTGGCAATGAAGACGGTGAAGCGCGATTTCCTGCGGCTCCTCGACCTGGAGCTTCCCGAGATCGTGACGGTGCTCGACCACGCGAAGGCGATGAAGAACCAGCGCGCCGCCGGCGGCCGGAGGAAGGTCCTCGAGGGCCGTTCCGTGGCGCTGATCTTCGAGAAGCCCTCGACGCGCACGCGGGTTTCATTCGAAGTGGGCGTGTTCGAACTCGGCGGTCACCCCGTGGTGCTCTCTTCGCGTGACATGCAGCTCGGGCGCGGCGAGTCCATCGAAGACACGGCGCGCACGCTCTCGGGGTACGTGCACGCGATCGTGATCCGCACCTTCGAGCACGCGCGCGTCGAGGCCCTCGCGGCGGCGGCGAAGGTGCCTGTGATCAACGCCCTCACCGACGAGCACCACCCGTGTCAGATCCTCGCGGACCTGCTCACCGTGCGAGAGTCTCACGGCCGCATCGAGGGCCTGCGCTACGCGTGGGTGGGCGACGGCAACAACGTGGCGCGGAGCTGGGTCGAGGCCGCGGAGCGCTTCGGCTTCGAGCTCACCCTCGCGACGCCCGAAGGTTACGAAATCCCCGCGGCGGAGCTCCCTCCTTCGGCGCGCACGGTGAGAGACCCGAGCGAGGCCGTCGACAACGCCGACGTGGTGATCACCGACGTGTGGGCGAGCATGGGCCAGGAGGCCGAGGCCGAGAGGCGCCGCAAGGCCTTCGAAGGCTACCTCGTAAACCCGGCCCTCATGGCGCGCGCGAACCGCAACGCGGTGGTGCTCCACTGCCTGCCCGCGCACCGCGGAGAGGAGATCGACGCGGTGTACCTCGACGGCCCCGAGGCGGTGGTGTGGAGTGAGGCAGAGAACAGGCTCCACACGCAGAAGGCCCTGCTCGAACACCTCTTGCGCTAAGGGCTTTCTTCAGGCCCCGCGCGCACGATCACGGTTGCGAAAAATACAAGACTGACGGACGGTACACAGGTAGGACGCTACCGATCGGGATGGAGATGGAAAAGGTCATCGGCATCGATCTTGGCACGACGAACTCCTGTGTATCCGTGGTGGAGAACGGCGCCGCGGTGGTGATCCCCAACCGCGGCGGGTACAAGACCACGCCGTCGATGGTGGCCATGACGGAGGCGGGCAAGCGCCTCGTGGGTCACCTCGCCAAGCGCCAGGCGATCACCAACGCGGAGAACACGGTGTACTCCGCGAAGCGGCTCATCGGCCGCAAGTGGAACTCGCCGCAGGTGAAGCAGGTGGCCGCGAGCGCCTCGTACTCGATCGTGGAGGGGCCGCACAACGACGTGCGGATCCAGCTGCGAGACAAGGCGTACTCGATCCCCGAGGTCTCCGCGATGGTGCTCGCGGAGATGAAGCTCATCGCCGAGGAGTACCTCGGGCACGAGGTCACCAAGGCGGTGGTCACGGTGCCCGCGTACTTCAACGACAACCAGCGTCAGGCCACCAAGGACGCGGGGCAGATCGCGGGCCTCGACGTGATCCGCATCATCAACGAGCCCACGGCGGCGGCCCTCGCGTACGGCTTCGGCCGCAACATGGACCGCACCGTGGCCGTGTACGACCTCGGCGGCGGCACCTTCGACATCTCGATCCTCGAGATCGGGTCCGAGGGCGTGTTCCGCGTGGTGAGCACGAACGGCGACACCTTTCTCGGCGGCGAGGACTTCGACGCGCGCGTCATCGACTGGCTCGTCGACGGCTTCAAGGCCGAGCACAACATCGACCTGCGCAAAGACCGCATGGCCCTCCAGCGCCTCAAGGACGCCGCGGAGAAGGCCAAGATCGAGCTGTCGAGCGTGCGCGAGGTCGAGATCAACCTCCCGTTCATCATCTCGTCGGGCCGCAACGAGGCGCTGCACCTCCAGCGGGTGCTCACGCGCGCGGAGTTCGAGAAGCTCACCGTCGACCTCGTCGACCGCACCGTCGAGATCGTGCGGCAGACCCTCGAAGACGCGGGCCTCTCGCGCGACGAGGTCGAGGACATCGTGCTCGTGGGCGGCATGACCCGCATGCCCCGCGTCGAGCGCGCCGTGGCCGAGTTCTTCGGCAGGGAGCCCTCGAAGGGCGTTCACCCCGACGAGGTGGTGGCCGTCGGCGCTGGGATCCAGGGCGCGGCGCTCGGTGACGAGGCCTCCGTGGCCCACAAGGTGGTGCTCCTCGACGTGACCCCGCAGACCCTCGGGATGATGGTCGCGGGCGGGCTCTTCGAGCCGCTCATTCCGAAGGACACCACGGTGCCCACGATGCGCACCAAGAGCTTCACCACGTCGCGCGACAACCAGACGGCGGTGAAGATTCTCGTCATGCAGGGCGAGAACGACCAGGCCGACAAGAACGAGCTCCTCGGGGAGTTCATCTTGACGGGGCTGCGCCGCGCGCCCGCGGGCGCCGTCGAGATCGAGGTGACCTTCGAGATCAACGCCGACGGCATCGTCAGCGTGCACGCGAAGGACCTCGAGACCGGCAAGGAGCAGTCGATCACCGTCACGGCCACCTCGGGCCTCACGCCCGACGAGCTCCGCGACATGATCGACGCGGGCGAGCAGTACGCCGTCGAGCGCAAGCGCGACGAGGAGTTCGAGAGCCGCAAGCAGGAGGCCGAGGGCCTCATCTACGAGATCGAGAAGCTCTTCGACAAGGTCGAGACCGTCGTGGGCGGCAGCGACTACGGCCGCGACGCGCTCGAGAAGGCGCACGGCGTGATCGAGAAGACGCGCGTGGGCATCGACCGCTGCGACACGGCCGCGATCAAGGTCCAGATCGACGCCCTCTCGCGCACCTTGAGGATGTTCAAGGGCGTCGTGCAGAAGGGCTGAGGCGCCGACCGAGGCGGCGCAGACGGAGCAACAAGGGTCTTAGATGGGCAACGGCGAGCGCAGCAACGATCCCGCGGCTGACACCGTCGACGGGTGGTTCGACCTCCTCGTCGATGATGACGAAGCCGACGCGAAGAGCGCCCAGCGCGCAGCGCAGGCTCCGCCCGCCCCGCAG
Organism: Myxococcota bacterium; assembly: GCA_052035985.1. GTDB lineage: Bacteria > Myxococcota_A > Polyangia > Polyangiales > CAISKJ01. The sequence goes on from JBPOHC010001092.1 coordinate 16,984, forward strand.
GCGCCCAAAGCCCTCCCGCAGGCGGGGAACCTCAGCGCGCTCAACGAGATTTCGAACAAGGTCACGCCGGTGATGCTCCTGCCGGTGCATCACCTGTTGCCGCCCATCGAGCCCTCGCAGCGCAACACCGAGCCCCGCGACGTGTGGGAGACCGACGTCGGCAACGAGCTCGACTCGTTCTTCTCGGTGCCCGCCGCCAACGCGCCGCCGCCGCGCCCGGAGCGCAAGAGCGAGCCCGATCCTCTCCCGCCGCTCATGGAGCTCTCGGACTCGGACGGAGAGGAGTTCCTCGACTTCGGCGACTCCGCGGTGAACCTCTCGGCCGCCGCGACGCTCGGTTCGGCCGCGCGCACCTCGGCGCCGCAGCCCTCACCGCCGCCCCCTGCCCCCGAGCTCACCGAGTCGACCGAAGACGCGTTCGTCGATTTCGGGCCGGTCTCGCCGCCTCCGACGCCCCTCGCCGCGCTCGCGCAGCAGGCACCGATCGCGCAGCCCGGATCGACGCAGCCCTTCCTCGTCCCGCTGGAGCGCGAGGCCGCGCTTCGCCTCCCGGACCCGACGGGCATCACGACCTCGACGCCGCTCTCGGAGTCGCTGCTCAACCCCCGCTCGCTCCCTCCGGCGCCCGCGCAGCCCGAGATCGCCCACGACGACTTCGACCTCAGCGACTTCGATCGCTGGGGACGCGACGCCGCCGAGGAGGTCACCCCCGCCGCGGGCTTCAACGTCTTCGCCGACGCGCCCGCGTTCGCCGCGCCTCCCGCTGCCGACGACTGCTCCGAAGCGCGCACCGTACCTCGCCTCTCCGAAGGCCGCGCGGCGCCTGCGCATCAGGCCGTTCGCACCGCCGACGCGCCCACGGTGGTGCCCGCGCCCGAGCCTCCGACCGTCGTGCCCGCGCCCGCGGAGGCGTCGTCTCCGCCCGCGCGCGCTTCGTTCACGCCGCCTCCGCCGCCCGGTCGTTGGGGCGACAGCACGCCTCCTCCGGGCGCCCCGTCTGCCACGCGGAGCTCGCCGCCCATGGCCCCCGGCGCGACGCCGTGGAACCGCCCCGCCTCGCCCTCTCGCCGCCCCGCCGCGCCTTCGATCCACGAGGCTCCGACGCCCGTTCGTCCGCCGCCGCTGCCGCACGTCCACACGGCGGTGACCGCGCCGCCTCCGCTCGCGCCCTCGTCGATCCCGCCGCCCTCGCAGCCCGCGCACACGTCGTTCACCGAGAGCCCCACGCCGCCTCGCCCGATGCCCGCAGTGAAGGCTTCTCCGCCGAGGGCCACGGCCGCGGTGCCCCCTGCGCCCGCGAGGCCGATGCCCACGGCGAACCTCTCACCCCCGAGGCCGGTGCCCGCAGCGAATCTCTCACCGCCGAGGCCGATGCCCGCGCTCGCGGTGACGCCTCCGCGACCGACGCTCGCGACCGCTGCGACGCCGCCTCATGCGATGCCCGCGCCGGCCGTGTCGCCGCCGAGGCCCACGCCCGCGGTCGAACCTCCCCCGCCGCGCAAGCTCCTCCCCGAGCAGGAGATGCACGAGCGCTTCGACCTCGGCGACTTCGCGGGCGCGCTCAACACCGCCGAGACGATCCTCGAGGTCGACCCCGACGACCGCGACGCGACGCACGTCGCCGAGGTGTGTCGCGCCAAGCTCCGCGCCATCTATGTCGGCCGTCTCGGGTCCCTCGATCAGGTGCCCGTGCTCGCGGTGTCGCCGTCGGAGTTCCGCTGGCTCAACCTCGATCATCGCGCGGGCTTTCTGCTCTCGCTCGTCGACGGGGTCTCGACCCTCGAAGACATCGTCGACGTCTCGGCGATGCCTCAGCTCGAAGCGCTCCGCACGCTCTGCCACCTCAGCACGCAGCAGATCATCACGCTCCGCAGGCGCTGACTCGCAGGCGACTTCGCGTGACGCTCAGCGATCGGCGCCCGCGTCGGTGACCGTGCGCGTGCCGGTGCAGCCGGGCACCGTCGCGGCGGCCGCGGCGTTCGTGGGGCAGCAGATGCAGCTCGGCGCGCCCTGACAGGCCGTCGCGGGGTTGGTCTCGCTGCGGCACAGGTCCGCGCCGGGGTTGCAGTCGAGGTCCTGCTCGCAGCGCGAGCCCGAGGGCTGCACGGTGCACGCGAGAGACGAGAGGATCACGAGCAGGAGGAACCTTCGCATGGTGGCGCGGACCCTTACCACGCATGCGCGCCGCGATGAAACCCCGGAGGTGCGCCCAAGGCCATGTAGGTATATCCTCCCGCGCCCTTCATGACCCCCCCCAGCAATGATCCCCCTCCGCCGGTTCGCCGCGCGGGTGTGGTGGCGCTCGTCGGTCGCCCCAACGTCGGCAAGAGCACCCTGCTCAACGCCCTCGTGGGCGAGAGCCTCTCGATCGTCACGCCCAAGCCCGAGACCACCCGCGACCGCGTGCTCGCCGTCGCCACGCGCCCCGCGGGCCTCGACGTCCAGCTCGTGCTCGTCGACACCCCCGGCATTCACAAGCCCCACCGCCGCCTCGGCGAGTACATGAACACCGAGGCCCGCACCGCCGCCGACGACGCCGACGCCGTGCTCTACGTCGCCGACGCGACCGACGGAGACAAGGGCCCGACGCTCGACGCCGAGGTGCTCACCGCGCTCGCGGCCACGAAGCGCCCGGTGATCCTCGCGCTCAACAAGGTCGACCGCGTGCGCACCAAGGCCATGCTCCTGCCCGCGCTCGACGCGTACGGCAAGGCGCGCAACTTCGAAGAGATCATCCCCGTGTCGGCCACCACGGGCGACGGCGTGGAGCTCGTGATCCGCGCGCTCGCGGCGCTCATGCCCGAATCGCCCGCGCTCTACCCCGACGACACGCTCACCGACAGGCCCGAGCGCTTCTTCGTCGCGGAGCGCATCCGCGAGGCCGTGATCGCCGAGACCGGCGAGGAGGTGCCCTACGTGACCGCCGTCGAGATCGACGCGTTCGACGAGAAGGCGCCCATCCCGCGGATTTCGGCTTCGATTCACGTGGAGCGTCCGGGGCAGAAGAAGATCGTCGTGGGCCGCGGCGGAGAGCGCATCCGCGCCGTCGGGTCGCGCGCGCGGGCCGAGGTCGAGAAGCTCCTGGGCAAGCAGGTGTTTCTGGAACTCTGGGTGAAGGTCACGCCCGACTGGACGCGCTCGACGGAGGCCCTCGCCCGCTTCGGGTACAAGTCGCAACCGCAGAAGCCTCGGAGGAAATCATGAACCGCGAAGACCGCCTCTCGACACCGGCCGAGACGCGCGTCGCCCGGGGGCACCGCCCTCTGGTCGCCATCGTCGGGCGCCCCAACGTGGGCAAGAGCACCCTCTTCAACCGCCTCGTGGGCAAGCACCTCGCGATCGTCGAAGACGAGCCCGGCGTCACCCGCGACCGCCACTACGCCGACGCCGAGGTGCGAGGGAAGCAGTACGTCCTCGTCGACACGGGCGGCTTCGAACCCGACACGAAAGACCCGCTCATGGCGGGCGTGCGCGATCAGGTGCGGCTCGCCATCGCCGAGGCCGACGTGGTGCTCTTCGTCACCGACGGCACCGCGGCGCTCACCGACGCCGACCTCGAAGCCCTCAAGCTCCTGCGCCGCGCGGGCAGGCCCGTGATCTACGTCGCCAACAAGGCCGACAGCACGGCGCGCGCGATGGAGGCCACGGACCTCTACGCCGCCGGGGCCGACAAGGTCTACGCCGTGAGCGCGCAGCACGGGCGCGGGATGATGGAGCTCGAAGGCGCCCTCGACGCGAAGCTCCCCGCGGCGCCCATCGAGGACACCGTGATCGGCGAAGGCGTCGCGCGCGTCGCCGTGGTGGGCCGACCCAACGCGGGCAAGAGCTCGCTCATCAACAAGCTCCTCGGCAGCGAGCGGCTCGTGGTGACCGACATCCCTGGCACGACGCGCGACGCCATCGACACGATGGTCACGCGCGGCGACAAGCAGTACGTGTTCGTCGACACGGCGGGCATCCGGCGCAAGCGCGCGGTCTCGGCGCCCGTCGAGATGACCAGCGTGATGCAGGCCATCCGCGCGATGGAGCGCTGCGACGTCGTCGTGGTGCTCATCGACGTGGCCGAGGGCCTCGCCGAGCAGGACCTCCGCCTCGTGAGCCTCGCCGAGGAGCGCGGTCGCGCGATCGTGGTGGCGCTCAACAAGGTCGACAAGGTCGACTCGGCGACGGAGCGCAAGACCGTGACCGAGACGCATCGCAAGCTCTCGTTCGCGCCGTGGATCCCCGTGATGAAGCTCTCGGCCAAGTCGGGCCGCGGCACCACGAGCCTGCTCTCGATGATCGACCGCGCGTGGGACTCGCACTCCAAGCGCGTGGGCACCTCGGAGGCCAACCGCTTCTTCGAAGAGATCGTCGACAAGCACCCGCCGCCCACGCAGTCGGGCCGCGCCGTGCGGATCTACTACATCGCCCAGGTGGGCACGCATCCGCCGCGCTTCGCGGCCGTGACCAACCACCCCGAGTACGTGGCCGAGAGCTACGCGCGGTACCTCCAGAACCAGCTCCGCGAGCGCTTCGGCTTCGAAGCGGTGCCCGTGCGCGTGAGCTTCAAGGCCAAGCGACAGCGCGAAGACCTCGTGCGCTGAGCCTCGACTGGCTCCAAGGACCGGCGGCGGTCACGACGCCGGGTGTGATCTCAGCGCGATCCCCGGCGTCCTCACGGTCGCCGGTTTCTTGTGAGGCACGCTTCAACGAAAAGGACCGGCGGTCACGACGCCGGGTGTGATCTCAGCGCGATCCCCGGCGTCCTCACGGTCGCCGGATTGGATGCGATGGGTGACGTTTACCGCGCCTCCGCGGCGACGAGGCGTTGCGCGCAGGGCGTCGTCGGGCGATACGTCCGCGCGTGATCCGACTCGACCAGGTTTCGAAGCAGCACGGCGCGCAGATCCTCTTTCTCGAGGCCTCGATGGGGGTCTTCAAGGGCGAGAAGGTCGGGCTCGTGGGGCCCAACGGCGCAGGCAAATCCACCATCTTCAGGCTCATCGTGCGAGAGGAGCTGCCCGACGGCGGGCAGGTCTCCATCGACCGCGGCGTGACCGTCGGCTACTTCAGCCAGGACGTCGGCGAGATGCACGGCCGCACCGTGGTCGAAGAGACCATGGCGGGCGCCGGCGCGGTGGCCGACGCGGCGCACGAGCTCCATCAGATCGAGGTGGCGATGGCCGACCCCGAGCGCGCCGACGAGCTCGAGGAGATCATCGACCGCTACGGCCACGCGCAGGCGCGCTTCGAAGAGCTCAACGGCTACGCGCTCGAGGCGAAGGCGCAGGAGATCCTCGCGGGACTCGGCTTCTCGCCCGAGGTGATGGCGGGCGACGTGGGCGCGCTCTCGGGCGGCTGGAAGATGCGCGTCGCGCTCGCGAAGATTCTTCTCATGCGCCCTGACGCGCTGCTCCTCGACGAGCCGACGAACCACCTCGACATCGAGTCGATCCTCTGGCTCGAAGGCTTTCTGCGGGGCTTCGAGGGCGGGCTCATGCTCACCTCGCACGACCGCGAGTTCATGAACCGCCTCGTGAACAAGATCGTCGAGATCGACGGCGGCGAGCTCACGACCTACACGGGCAACTACGATTTCTACGAGCGCCAGCGCGAGGTCATGGCCGCGCAGCAGGAGGCGCAGTTCGCCCGTCAGCAGGCGATGCTCGCGAAGGAGGAGGCCTTCATCGCGCGCTTCAAGGCCCGCGCGAGCCACGCGGCGCAGGTGCAGTCGCGCGTGAAGAAGCTCGAGAAGATCGAGCGCGTCGAGCCGCCGAAGCGGCGCAAGGTGGTGGAGTTCGACTTCCGTCAGCCCGCGCGCTCGGGCGAAGACGTGGCGAAGCTCACGGGCGTCTCGAAGGCCTACGGATCGAAGGTGATCTACAAGAACTTCGACCTGCTGCTTCGGCGTCGTGAGCGGTGGTGCGTGATGGGCGTCAACGGCGCGGGCAAGTCGACGCTGCTCAAGATGGTGGCGGGCGCTTCGAAGCCCGACACGGGCGAGGTGACGCTCGGCGCGAGCGTGACGGTGGGCTACTTCGCGCAGCACGCGATGGACCTCCTCGACCCGACGCTCTCGGTGATGGAGACGCTCCAGAGGCGGTTTCCGGGTTCGACGATCGGGACGCTGCGGAACCTCGCGGGGGCCTTCGGCTTCTCGGGCGACGACGTCGAGAAGACGTGCAGGGTGCTCTCGGGCGGAGAGAAGGCCCGCCTCGTGCTCGCCGCGATGCTCTATGACCCGCCGAACTTTCTCGTGCTCGACGAGCCGACCAACCACCTCGACATGTCGACCAAGGAGACGCTCCTGAAGGCCCTCGCGGGCTTCGAAGGCACGATGCTCTTCGTCTCGCACGACCGGCAGTTCCTCGGCGCGCTCTCGAACCGCGTGCTCGAGATCACCCCGGGCGACGTGCACGCCTACGGCGGCGGCTACAAGGAATACGTCGCGCAGAGCGGCCACGAGGCCCCCGGCGTGCGGTGAGCGCAGCAACCTCGCGGCGCGCTCAGACCGTCAGCGGACGGCGATGCTGAAGCGCCGCGTGTCGGTGCAGCGGGCGCTGTCCCACCGGGCGTTGCTGCTGGCGCAGCGGTCGTAATAGTACGAGTTGAAGCCGTTGAAGAAGGGCGCCGCGGTGCCGTTGATGCAGAGCCGCCCCCACGCGGAGTTCTGCGTCCAGTTGCTGTTGCAGTCGTCGCCGAAGTTCCGATAGCCGAAGCGCAGCGTGCGACCCGAGGGCGCCGCGCCGCCGATCGACGCGCTCACCGTCACGTCGACGCGGTCGTACGAGAACGGCGACCGCGCGACCCACTCCGTGGGCAGCGGAAAGCGCGCCCAGTTCGCGTCGACCACCTGACGCTCGGTGCCGCGGTACGCGATGAGGGCCTCCGTCGCGGTGCTCCGCACGCGCATCTCGGTGACGTCGTAGTTGAGCGAGGTCGTGTCGAGGTTGGTGCCCCCGCCGGCCCAGAAGTAGATGACCGTCCAGCCGCCCCCGGCGGTGGTCATGTCGCAGTAGACGCTGAGCATCGCGGCGCCTTCGGGGCGCACCGCGTACATGCCCGAGGGCGCCGTCGGCCAGAGCGTGTGGATCTCGTTGCACGAGAGCGCTGTGACGCAGCTCCCCGCGGCGCAGCGCTGACCGCGCATGCAGGCCATCCCGCAGCGCCCGCAGTGGACGACGGAGGTGGTCGTGTTGGTCTCGCAGCCGTCGCCCGCCGACGCGTTGCAATCGGCCATGCCCGGATCGCAGGTCATCGGCGCGGCCATGCACGCGCCCGCGCGGCACGTCCCCGAGCCGCAGACGTTGCCGCACGCGCCGCAGTTCATCGGGTCGGTCTCGGCGTTGACGCACACACCCGCGCACCACGTGTTTCCGCCGCCGCACGTGCACGCTCCCGCGGTGCAGGTCCCTGCGCCGCAGAGGGAGCCGCAGCGCCCGCAGTTCATCTCGTCGGTGTCGACGTCGACGCAGGCTGAGCCGCAGAGCGTCCGGTTGCTCGGGCAGGCGCAGTTGGAGTCCTGGCAGGTGAGGGGCGCGGCGCAGGCGTTTCCGCACGCGCCGCAGTGCGCATCGGAGGAGCGGACGTCGACGCAGGTCCCATCGCAGAAGCGCCGGTTCGAGGCGCACGCGCAGACGCCCGCGGTGCAGGTCTCCGTCGCGTTGCACGCGACGCCGCAGCGGCCGCAGTTCATCGCGTCGGTGTTGACGTTGACGCACGCCTCGCCGCAGACGGT
>JBPOHC010000802.1:0-11847 GCA_052035985.1 Myxococcota bacterium
GGCCGCACCGTGCGGAATCGCGCCGCACGGGGGAGCGAACGCGGTCAGAGCCGCGCGCGCTTGGGGATCACCACCATGCCGTCTTCCGACACGGTGAAGCGCTTGCGGTCCTCTTCGAGGTCGAAGCCGATCTGCACGCCCTGGGGGATCTCGACGCCCTTGTCGATGATGACCTTGCGCAGCCGCGCGTAGCGCCCCACCTGCACGCCCTCGAGGAGGATGCACTGCTCGACGTGAGCGAAGGAGTTGACCCTCACGCCCGCCGAGAGCACCGCGCGGTGGATCTGTCCGCCCGAGATGATGCACCCGTCGCTCACGAGCGAGTCGGTGGCGATGCCGACGCGCGCGTTGCTCTGATCGCTGAAGACGAACTTCGCGGGGGGGTCGAAGCTCATGCCCGTGCGGATGGGCCAGAGGCGGTTGTAGAGGTTGAACTCGGGCTTGATCTCCACGAGGTCCATGTGGGCGTCGAAGTAGCTCTTGATGGTGCCGATGTCGCGCCAGTACGTGATGAGCCCCTCGCCGGGGATCACGTTGGTGCCGTAGTCGAAGATGAACACCCGACGCCCGGCGTTCACCATCGACGGCAGGATGCTCTTGCCGAAATCGTGGGCGCTCCCCTCCTCGGCCTGATCTCGCACGAGCTCCTCTTCGAGCGCCTTCGCGCCGAAGATGTAGTTGCCCATCGACGCGAGCGACCAGCCCGGCCGACCGGGGATCTCGGGCGGGTCCGCGGGCTTCTCGACGAAGCTCAAGACGCGCCCCTCGGCGTCGACGCTGAGCACGCCGAACTGCGTCGCCTCGGCCTTGGGCACCGGGATCGCGGCCACCGTGAGGTCGGCCTCGGTGTCGAAGTGCCGGTCGAGCATGAGGCGCACGTCCATCTTGTAGATGTGGTCGCCGCCGAAGATCGCGACGTAGTCGGGCGCCTCGTCGCGCACGACGTTGAAGCACTGCCACACGGCGTCGGCGCTGCCCTTGAACCACGAGAGCCCCGTGCGCTGCTGCGCCGGGATCGTCTCGATGTAGTTGTCGAGGATCGGCGAGAGGCGCCACGCCCGCGCGATGTGCTCCTCGAGCGACGCGCTCTTGTACTGCGTGAGGACCTTGATCTTGGTGAAGCCCGAGTTGACGAGGTTCGAGAGCACCACGTCGATGATGCGATACCGTCCGCCGAAGGGCACCGCTGGCTTGGCGCGGTCCGCGGTCAGCGGCGCGAGGCGCTTACCTTCGCCGCCCGCGAGCACCATCGAGAGAATCTGGGGAGCGCTTCCGCGAGTCGAATTTGTTCGTCCCATGAGGTCATCGTAATGCCTCATTTCTCGCGAAGGGAGGGCGCTTTTCGTGTGACGTTTCGCTCACTCCCCGAGGAGGTAGAGCGTGCCATCGTCGCAGCCCACCGCGAGGAGTCTGTCATCGAGCAGCACCGGCGCACTATCGACGTCGGCGGGCAGTGAAATACGCAGCGGGTGCGTACCGTCGCGATCGACGAAGTGCACGGCGTCGTCTGGCGCGCCGAAGGCCACGCGGCCGTCCGCGTCGACGAGGGGCGCGCTCGCGATGCCGTACTCGCGCGTCGGAGGTCCGTTGATGGCGTAGGACCAACGCTCCTGTCCGCTGTCGCGTTCGAGCGCGACGAGCCTCGCGCGAGGGCCGTACGTGGCGACGATCACCGAGCCGTCGAGTCCGAGCGCGGCGCCCGCGCGCACGAAGCCGCCGACCGCGTGGCGCCAGCGCTCCGCGCCATCGTGCGAGATGGCGTAGACGTTCCCGTCGTCGGACCCTACGTACACGTTGTTGTTTGCGTCGAGCATGGGCGGCGCGTCGACGTCGTCGCCGGTCACGAAGCGCCATGTGACGTGGCCCTGCGCGTCGACCGCGTAGACCTTGTTGTCCTGCGAGCCGAAGTAGGCCGTGCCCTCTTCGTCGAGCGCGGGCGACGAGAAGATCTTGCCGCCCACGTCGAGGCGCCACCGCACGGAGAGATCACCCGTGGCGGAGTAGAGCGTGCGGCCCGCGGCGAAGCGCACGGTGCCGTCGCGCGCGATGACGGGTGAGGTATCCGCGTCGTCGTCGGTGGCGAGCGCGACCTGGAGCCTCCCGCGCCCGCTCACGGCGAGAAAGCGGTCGGCGTCGGTGCCGAGGAGGAGCGCGCCCTCGTCGGTGATCGCGGGCGTGGTGTAGACCCTGTCGCCGGTGTTGAAGCGCCAGCGCACGGAGCCCGACCGCGTGGCGACGTAGAGCATCCCGTCGTGCGAGCCGATCCCTACGCCGCCATCGCCGACGGCCACGGGCTGCGCCGAGATGCGCGCTCCCGTGGGCACGCGCGCCGTGATCCGCGGACGCCGCGGGAGCCTCCACCCCGAGCGACCCGTGTGACCGCGGTCGAGGCGAAAGGTCGTCGGCGCGCGAGGCTCGGGCGGGCTCTCCACGGGCCGCGAGGGAGCTCCCCCGTCACGGCGGATCCCCGCGCGGAGGAGCGTGCGTCCGATGCGAGACGTGACGCTGCGCGCGCCATCCTTGCAGCCCGCGAAGGCGAGGAGGCACAGGGCGAGCGCGCTTCGCCATCGGGTCGTCGCTGACACGGCGGGGAGGCTATCACCGCGCTCGCGAGGCTCACAAAAAGCCGCGTGCGTCGGAGGGGCAGAGCGGATTAGCCTCCGCGTCGCCATGCTGGAACTCCGATACGTCGTCGACAACCTCACGGCCGTCGAGGCCGCCCTCTCCAAGCGCAACGCCGACACCGCGGCGCTCGGCTTCGATCGCATCAAAGACCTCGCGCGCTCGCGCCTCGAGGCCATCACCGAGGGCGAGAGCCGTCGCCGCGCGCTCAACGAGGCCAGCGCGGCCATCGCGAAGCTCCCCAAGGGTTCCCCCGAGCAGGCCGCGGCGCGCGACAAGGCGCGGGCCCTCGGCGACGAGGCGAAGGACTTCGACGCCAAGCAGAAGGCCGCCGAGAGCGAGATCGAAGAGATTCTTCTCCGCGTGCCGAACCTGCCCGACGAGAGCGTCCCCGCGGGCAAGGACGAGCACGACAACGTCGTCGTGAGCCACTGGGGTTCGAAGCCCGAACTGGCCTTCACGCCGAAGGATCACCACGAGCTCGGCGAGGCCCTCGGCATCTTCGACTTCACGCGCGGCGCGAACCTCTCGGGCGCGCGCTTCACCGTGCTCTGGGGCATGGGCGCCGCGATGGAGCGCGCCCTCGTGGCCTTCATGGTCGACCAGCACGTCGTCGAAGACGGCTACACCGAGGTGTATCCGCCCTTCATGGTGAAGGGCGAGGCGCTGCGCGGGACGGGGCAGCTCCCTAAGTTCGAAGCCGACCTCTTCAAGATCGCGGCGACGGGCGAGCGCGCCTACGACCTCTATCTCATCCCGACGGCGGAGGTGCCCGTGACCAACCTCCACGCGGGCGAGATCCTCGAAGGCGCGACGCTCCCGCGGAAGTACACCGCGTTCACGCCGTGCTTCCGCGCGGAGGCGGGCTCCTACGGACGCGACACGCGCGGGCTCATCCGCCAGCACCAGTTCGACAAGGTCGAGCTCGTGCGCCTCGAGCGCCCCGAGGACTCCGACCGCGCCCACGAGGAGCTCACCGCGTCGGCCGAGAAGGTGCTCCAGCGCCTCGGGCTGCACTACCGCAAGGTGCTGCTCTGCGCGGGCGACATGGGCGCCAGCTCGCGCAAGACCTACGACCTCGAGGTGTGGCTGCCGGGTCAGTCGGCCTACCGCGAGATCTCGAGCTGCTCGAACTTCGGCGACTACCAGGCCCGCCGCGCGGGGCTCAAGTACAGGCCCGCGGGCGACGCCAAGGCGAAGCCGCGCTTTCTCCACACGCTCAACGGCTCGGGCCTCGCGGTGGGTCGCACGCTCGTCGCCATCATGGAGCAGTACCAGCAGGCCGACGGCTCGGTCATCGTCCCCGAGGCGCTGCGTCCGTACCTCCGCGGCGTCGATCGCATCACGAAGCGATGACGTCGGCCGCGCGGTCGGGGGCCTCGATCACCGCGTTGTGCCCGACGCCCTCGATCACCGCGTGACGCACGTTCGTTCGTAGCCGAACCATCTCCCGCGCGATGGCCGTGAACTTCTCGTCGAGCGCGCCCGTGATGAGCGTCACGGGCAGCGCGCTCCTCGAAAACGCTGTTCTGTACGCGGGCTGCTGCCCCAGGCCGAGCGTCCGCAGCGACCACGCGAGGCCACGCGCCGTGTGGAGCGTCCGCCATGCGCGCTGCGCCGCGAGGCGATCGTTCGGTAGCGAACGTTGCGAGTCGAAGAGGGGCACAGACTCCCACGCGTCGACGAAGCGCTCGACGCCGTCGCGCTCGATGGCGTCGGCGAGGGAGCCGTCGGAGCGCGCGCGCGCCTCGCGGTCGCGGGCCTCGTCGAGACCGTACGCGACGCCCACGAGCACGAGGCGAGCGACGCGCGCGGGGTGGCGCATCGCGATCGAGAGCGCGACGCGGGCGCCGAGCGAGTAGCCCACCAGCGTGACGGGCTCCGCGGGGAGCACGCGAGACGCGACGGCGTCGATGATCGCGGTGAAGTCGCCCGCGGGCGTCCAGGGCGCGGGGCCGTGACCGGGGAGCATCGGCGCGTCGGGCGCGGTGTCACCGAGACGCGCGGCGACCTCGCGCCACGCTGCGGGCGCGCCGAGGAAGCCGTGGAGATAGACGCGGGTCACGTCACGCCCAGCGCGTCGCCAGGGCGTCACGGACGGCCGCGTGGGCGCCGTCTCGCAGGGTGCGTCCGAGGCTGTGATCGACGACGGCTTCGAGCACCAGGGGGCGCGTGTGCGTGCGCGCCTCGTGGAGCGCGCGAGAGAGCTCGGTGGAGGACGCGATGCGCTCGTAGCCGAGGCCGAAGGAGGCCGCGACGTGTTCGAAGGACACGGGCTGCGCCGTGGTGAAGAGCTGTTCGAAGCGCTCGCCGAGCTCGGTCCCCGGTCCCGCGATGCGGCCGAGGGGGAGCTGGTCGAAGATCCGTCCGCCGTTGTTCTGCACGACGAGGATCACGAGGGGCCCTCCCGCGATGCGCGCGGCGTTGAATCCGCCGACGTCGTGAAGCGCCGAGAGGTCGCCGAGGTAGCACACCACGAGTCGGTCGGAGGAGGTCACGCTGCGCGCGCCCGCGGCCCCGGCGATGAGCCCGTCGATGCCGCTCGCGCCGCGCTGGTGGAGCACCCGGAGCGGGCCCCGCGCGAAGGTGGTGAAGGTGTCGAGGTCGCGCACCGGGAGGCTGTTTCCGATGCAGAGCACGGCGTCGTCGGGGAGGGTGTTCGAGACCGTCCACGCGACGGAGCCTTCGCTCCAGCGGGCTTCGAACTGCGCGGCGTCAATGACCTCGGCGGCGAGCATCTGGGCGACGGCGAGGTGCTCCCCCCACGCGAGCGTCTCGGCCGTCACGACGTGGTTGGTGAGCGAAGCGGTGAGCGCGCGCGCGAGCTCGCCGGGGTCTGCGATCACCACGCCCGCGGCGTTTCCATGCGGATCAGGCCACCCGTGCGGCGCCACCACGTAGCGGGGCACGTCGCTCTCCGCGGCCCAGGCGCCGTACGTGGGCGACGTGGGCGGCAGACCGAGCTCGATCACCACGTCGGGCCTCGCGCGCTCGACGAAGAGCGGCGACCGCAGGAGCGAGTCGAACGACGGGAGCGCCGTCACGCCGCTCGGGACTCCGAAGCGCGCGCCGCTGGTGCTCTCGGCCATGAGCACCGCGCCTGTGAGCTGACAGAGCCGTCCGATGGCCTCGCGCGTCGCGCCCTCGCGCGCCGGGTCGTGCGAGAGCGTCGGGCCGCACACGACCCACGCGCGGCGGGCCTTGCGGAGCGCGCGAGAGAGCTGCTCGACGGCCTCGCGCGAGGCGCCCATCACGGGCTCATGCACCGCGCAGGGAGCGCGCGAGAGGAGCGCCTCGACGAGGGGCTCCCAGGGCTCCGACGCGGGCACGTTGACGGGCTCGAGCGGCTTGCGGAAGCGGGCGTTGATGTGCACCGCGCCGGGCACGGGCCAGCGCGACCGATGGACGCTCTGCGCCGCGATGCGCGCCACCGCGCGGAGCGCCGAGGGGCTCGGGTTGGGCGTGCCGAGCTCGGCGTGATGTCGCGCGTGGGCGCCGAGCACATCGCGCTGATCGACGGTTTGCGGCGAGGCGCAGTCGTGGGCCTCCCAGGGGCGGTCGGCGGTGATGCACACGAGCGGAACGCCCGAGAGCGAAGCCTCGATCGCGGCGGGGATCCAGTGCGCGCCCGCGGAGCCCGAGGTGCACACCAGGGCCGTCGGACGCCCCGTGGCGCGCGCCTGACCGAGCGCGAAGAAGCCAGCCACGCGCTCGTCGACGTGGACGTGACAGCGCAGCGCGCGCTCCGTCGAGGCCGCGAGCGCGAGGGGCGTGGAGCGCGAGCCGGGGCTCACCACGAGCTCGCGAACGCCCGCGTCGGCGAGGGCGCGCACGAAGAGCCTGGCCCACGCGGTGTGGAGGTTCGTCGTCTGCATGAATTCACACTCCGAGGGCGGCGCGCATCACGGCCATCTTGGCGTCGGTCTCGCGCCACTCGGCGTCGGCGTCGGAGCCCTCGACGAGCCCCGCGCCTGCGTACACCCAGGCGCGGTCGCCCCGCAGCGCGGCGGAGCGGATCGAGACGAAGAACTCACCGTCGCCGCGCGCGTCGCACCAGCCCACGGGACCGGCGTACCAGCCGCGGGGGTGGGCTTCGTGGGCGGCGATCCACGCGAGGGCCGCAGCGCGCGGAGCGCCGCCGAGGGCGGGCGTCGGATGCAGCGCGCCCACGAGCGAGAGCGCGTGCGCGGGAGAGTCCGCGCGGAGCTTCGCGCGGATCGGAGTCCAGAGGTGATGGACGTTGCGGAGCGTGCGCACGGCGGGTCCGTCGGGCGCGTCGACGCGCTCGCAGAGCGGCGTGAGCGAGGCCCGCACGCCGTCGACGACGAGGGCGTGCTCGCGGAGATCTTTCGAACTCTCGGAGAGCTGTTTTGCGCGCGCGTGGTCTTCGTCGGGCGTGGCGCCGCGCGGGGCTGATCCCGCGAGCGCGTCGACGGCGACGTCGAGGCCGTGCCGTGACACGAGGCGCTCGGGCGTGGCGCCCACGAAGGCCGTCTCGCCCATCTGAAACGCGAAGCGCACGCAGCCCGGAGCGCTCGCGCCCGCGAGGTCGTCGAGCACGCGCGGGAGGCTCCAGGGCGACGACGCGGTGACCTCGACGCGGCGCGCGGCGACGAGCTTCTCGGCGCGTCCTTCGCGCATCTCGGTGAGGGCGCTTTCGACGAGCGCGTCCCAGGCTCCGCGGCCCGCGTCGCGATCGACCGTGGCGTGCGGGCGATCGGGGAGCGCCGCGGGAGGCGCGTCGAGCGCGGCGAGGACGCGCTCGATCTCGT
This sequence comes from Myxococcota bacterium, assembly GCA_052035985.1. GTDB lineage: Bacteria > Myxococcota_A > Polyangia > Polyangiales > CAISKJ01. The sequence continues at coordinate 7,395 of JBPOHC010000802.1, forward strand.
CGCGGAGCAGACACGCGTCGCCGCGTCGCGCGCGGCCCTCGCCACAGCGCGCGCGGGAGACCGTCACCGCGAGCGTGCAGCGCCCGTTTCGCCGAGAGAGAGACCAGCGGGGAAAGCCGATGGCCGCGGCGTAGAAGGTCTCCCACGCGGGGTCGCGCCACGCGGGGCGCGTGGGGTCGAAGGTCTGCCCGCCGAAGAGCCTCGGGGCGTAATCGCTACGCTCCGGGTGGGCGTGCACCTTGAGCCCCGCGAACGATCGCCCGGCCTCGTCGACGAGCGACGCGAGCGAGGCTCCCACCGAGAGACACTCGATCCCGCGGCCCGCGAACGACGCTCCCTCGGCGGGAGACCAGTACGTCGCGACGCCGCGGAGCGGCACCGTGAGCAGCCGCTCGACGGGCACATCGGGCGCGGGCAGCGCGATCACGCAGCCCCTCGCGCCCGGATCGAGCACGCAAGCTTCGAGCGCTGCGTTGAGAAAGTCGTCCAGGGGCACCGCGAGCGCGGACTTATGCGCCTGTGCCGTGCCGCGTCAAGCGCCCTTGATGCGCTTGCGACGCAGCATCTCGACGAGCGTCGTGCGGTTGAGCCTCAGGAGCGACGCCGCCTGGTTGCGATTGCCGCCCGTGCGCTCGAGCGCGACGCGCAGGAGCTTGTTCTCGTACGCCTCGACGGCAGCGCGGAAATCGACGCCCTCGGCGGGGAGTTCGACGACCGGATCGAGCATCGCGGCGGGCACCTCGGCGGCGGGCGCGAGGGCCGACGCGGCGGGCTCCGGGGCGGCGGTGCTCGCCATCGCGGGGGTGCGCTCGTAGTGCTCTCGAATCGCCTTGGGGAGATCTGCCACAGTCACGAGCGCGCTGCGCGCGAGGAGCACGGCGCGCTCGATGGCGTTCTCGAGCTCGCGCACGTTGCCGGGCCACGTCCAGGCGCGCAGGGCGTCCATGGCGTCGGGGTCGAAGCCCGCGAGGCCCGCGCGGTTGACCCTCGCGGCGCAGTGCTGGAGGAAGAACAGCGCGAGCGACTCGACGTCGGCGCCGCGCGCGCGCAGCGGCGGGAGGTGAATCGTGACGACGTTGAGGCGGTAGTAGAGGTCTTCGCGGAAGCGCCCCGCGGCCACCTCGGCCTCAAGGTCGCGGTGCGTGGCGGCCACCACGCGGATGTCGCACTTGAGGGCCTTCGCCTCGCCGACGGGCACGTACTCGTGCGTCTGGATCAGCCGCAGGAGGGCCACCTGCATGGGCGTCGGCATCTCGCCGATCTCGTCGAGGAAGAGCGTGCCTCCCTCGGCCGCGCCGACGTAGCCGCTGCGGCTGTTCACGGCCCCCGAGAAGGCACCGCGCGTGTGGCCGAAGAGGGCGCTCTCGAGGAGGTCCTTCGGGATGGCGCCGCAGTTCACGGGGACGAGCGGGCCCTGCGCGCGCAGCGAGGCGTCGTGGAGAGCGGCGACGAAGAGCTCTTTCCCTGTGCCGCTCTCGCCCGTGATGAGCACGTTGCAGGTCGTGGTGGCGACGCGCTCGATGGTCTCGATGGCCTCGCGCACAGACGGGTGCCGTCCGATGATCTTCCCCTGGCTTGTGCGGCGCAGGGTCTGTCGTACGGCAGTGAGGTCCGGTCCGTCCACGTGTGTTGTCTCCATCGCTCGCGCGAGCGCCGAGGTCCGTCTTCGTGGCGCCGTGTCGCGGGTCTCGTCCTACGGACCGCGTTGCGGCGGAACCACTCTGTTACCCGAACTCGGCGCTCGCTGATAGAGGGGTCACTCCGCGACGCTCAGCCCTGACCGAGTTCGACGGGGTGCTGCGCGTGGCAGTAGTCGCACGCGATGAGGTTCTGTCCGCGTACAGGGGGCGTGAGCTCGGCGCCGCAGTTCTCGCACTTCGTCGGCCAGCGAACGGGCACGCCCACGTTGGAGTCTTGCGGCATGGGGCCCTGGTAGCGCGCGCGCTGCGTGTCGCCCGTGCGGATCTGCTCGATGAGGGTGTCGACCTCCTTCGCGGTGACGTCCTTGATCTCGAACGTGGCCTTCGCGGGGAGGTTCGAGCCGGGCCTGAATTGCAGCACCAGGAGCTGATCTTTGAAGACCAGTCCGCGCTCGGCGTCGTCGCTGGCGCCGATCTGCCCGATGAGCCCGTCGAGGAGCAGCGCCCTGCGCGTCTCGGTGCGCGACGCGAAGAAGAGGAACGACCGCTCGAGCACGACCTCCTCGGTGTGTTCGAACCGGATCCGGTGCGCGGTGAAGAGGAGCAGGCCCTCGCGCTCGCCCTGCGGGGAGTCTTCCCACACGGCCTTCACGGCGAGCACGGGGTTCTCCTCGGGCTGCATCCTGAAGCTGGCCTTCTCGAAGCAGTCGAGGGTGAAGTGCACCCGCTCGAGCTGCTTGACCAGCTCGTCGACGGTGTTGGCGAAGGGCGCGACGGACTCCCGCGCGCGGCGCTCCGCGGCGTCGATGGCCGACGAGAGGCCCGACGACTCCGACGAGATGGCGCCGGCCTCCTGCTGGAGCGTGTGATGGGGGCGCCCCGAGGCGCGGTTGACGCGCGCGACGAGGTTGTCCGCGCGGCTCTTGAGCTCCCTCGCGGCGCGCTGCGTCTCGTTGCGCGCGGTGCCGACGGCGCTCTGCGAGAGCGACCGCGCGCGCTCGAGCTTCGCCTCGAGGTCGCCGGCCCAGACGTAGCCTCGGGCGCGGGCGCGGGCGACGTCTTCGCCGGCCTTGCCGAGCGACTGCACCTTGGCGTTGATGTCGTTGAGCACGCTGTCGAACGACAGCCGCGCCGCGGTGCTCTGCGCCCCCGAGAAGGCCGCCTGGACCTCGATCTCGATCATGGCGCGCTCGGCGAGCATGTCCTGCTTGGTTCCACCGTCCCTGGCCATGGCTCGTTCCCTTCGCCTCCGATGCGGCTGCGCCCGTGACCGTACAGGGCGCCTCGACGCGCGTTCCTCATCACCACGGAACGCCCTTGGAATCAAGGCCCGATGGCCGCGCCACCCTCAAGCCCCGGGACTATACTCGCGCCCCATCATGGACCCCGCCACGCTCGCGCTGCTGTTCCCCCTCCTGATGATCCTCTTCGTGCTGTTCGTCCGCTCGGTGCGGCAGGTGAACCAGTGGGAGGTGGCGCTGAAGTTCTCCCTCGGCAAATTCGTGGGCCGCATGGAGCCCGGGATTCACATCCTCCTCCCGCTGGCCCAGTCGATGATGCGCGTCGACACGCGCATTCGTAACCGCGACCTCCCCAAGCAGATGGTCATCACGTCAGACAACGTCACGGCGATGATCGACGCGGTGGTCTACTACAAGGTCGTCGACCCCGAGAAGGCCACGCTCAACGTCGAGAACTACGAGCTCGCGATCAAGGACCGCGCGAAGGTCGTGCTCCGCGACATCGTGGGCGAGATCCGCCTCGACGAGCTCCTCGAGCACCGCGAGCAGATCGCCGCGAAGGTGCGCGTCGCCGTCGAGCAGTTCGTGGCCCAGTGGGGACTCCACGTCGAGCTCATCGCGATGCAAGACATCCAGCTCCCGCCGGCCATGCAGGAGGTCATCGCGCGCAAGGCCATCGCCGAGCGCGATCGGCAGTACGTGATGATCAAGTCGCAGGCCGACGTCGAGAGCGCGCGCAACTTCGCCGAGGCCGCGCGCATCCTCACGGAGTCGCCCGGCGCCATGGAGCTGCGCCGCCTCGAAGCGCTCCAGAACCTCACGGCGGCGGGCACGAGCAAGGTGATCTTCGACCTCGCCCGCGGAGACTCGGGCGACGTGCGCAAGCAGTCGGTCTCGATGGCCGCCGCGATGGACGACTCGCGCACGGGCGTCCGCGTCGCCGCCCCGCAGGCGATGCAGCGCCCGCCCACGCCCATCGAGCAGGAGGAGGCCCGCGCCGCCGCGGAGTCTCCCCTCGCGCAGCAGCGCCGCTGAGAGAATGGACGGGGCCTCGCTGCGAGAGAAGGTCCTCGACGCGCTCGGCGCGCACGCCGACCCGCGCGCGGCGGCGCTCCTCGACCGCGCGACGCTGCACATCGACGAGGGCGTTCGGCAGTGGACAGGGAGCGCCGGGGACGTTCGCGCGCATCGCGTACGGCTCGGCGTCGACGCGCGCTCGCTCGGCGTGGTGAAGGCCGCGCCGTCGGCGGAGGACAGCCTCCACGCGGCCTTCGCGGCGGTCCTCTCAGACCACGCGGGAGAGAGCCTCGCGGAGCTCGTGATCGAGTGGGACGGCGCCCTCTCGGCGCGCATGGAGAGCTACCGCGGCGCGGCGCGCATCGACGGCCGCGCGCACCTCGCCGAAGCGCTCACGGAGTACCTCGAAGGCGCAGGCGACGAGCGCGCCGCGTGGAGCGTGGCCAACCTCGACGTGCGCGAGGCGTCGCCCGATGATTTCGTGATCGTGGGGTCGCCCGACGTGTGGACCGCGAGCGCGGTGCGAGACGCGGTGAGCCACCTCCTCGGCGAGCG
>JBPOHC010000216.1:0-9675 GCA_052035985.1 Myxococcota bacterium
CGCTCAAGGCCGCGCGCCGCCCGGGACTCCCGCAGGGCGAGGTGCACCTCTCGGGCACGTCGCGCCGCGGCCCCGAGGAGTTCCCCGTCGCGGTGATCATCAAGCGCGGCGGCGAGGTCGGTCGCGAGCGCGTGATCGAGCTCCGCGGCTCGCTGCACCACTACGGCCCCGCCAACGCGGGCTGGATCGTCACCACGGGCAACATCCTCTCGGGCGCCCGAGAGGAAGCCGCGCAGCCCGGCACCACGCCCATCACCCTCATCGACGCGCAGGCCCTCGGCCGCCTCCTCGACGAGCACGCGGTGCTGGTGAACCACGCGAGCGTCTCGCTCCCGTGGCTCGACGTCGACCTCTACGACCTCCTCCGCGGCGCCTGATCGATCGCATCACCGCCACCCTCGGCGACGTCTGTGGTGACGTCGTCGAGGGCGCGCGGGTGATCCCCTCAAAACGCTTTCAGTGCAGTGATTCGGGTGTGTTTCGAAGGGCGCGGACGCGCGCTCAGAAGCAGCCGCGCATGCACTCGCGATAGGCGTCGTCGCAGCGGGCCACGCAGGCGGCGTCGTTGCCCGTGCAGCGCGTCCCGCAGGTGTGCCAGACCGAGTGGCAGTCGTTGCCGCACGAGGCGCCCGGCGGCTCGGTCTCGGGCGTCGCTGGGGCCTCCGTGGGAGGCGGCGCCGCGATGGGGTTGCCGCCCACCGAGATCTGCTCGCGACGCCACGCCGTGGCCGCCGCGGTCTGCGTCGCCGCGGGCGTCGAGAACGCGTCGGGCGGCGGAGGCGGCGGAAGAGGCAGCGCCGCGACGCGCGAGGGCTGCGGCGCCGAGAGGGCCACCGCGGGCGCCTGGGGTTGCGGCGGAGAGAGCTGCGAGGGTTGTTGTGCGGGCTGCGGAGATGCGTGCGTTCGCGCGTACTCGACGCGGTCTGCGGCGGCCCCGAACGCGTACGACTGGAGCCACGCGGACCAGCACTGCTGACGCGTGGGCACCGACGCGTTCTCGTCGTAGTCGAGGGCGTAGCAGCGTTCGAACGCGGCCTCGCCGTCGTAGACGTAGCGGTAGTTCGGTCCGCACGCGGCGAGCGCGAGCGATAGCACCGGGAGAGCCGTCGCGAGCTTCATCGCGGCGAGAATACCACCGAAGAGAGGCGCGGGCGCGAGGCCGCGCGAGGTCACTCGCCGCCGTTGCCGAAGAGCCTGTGCGCGAGCTCGCGCCATCGCCGCGCGGCCTCCTGCTGGCCGCGCATCTCGGCGAGGCGCTGCGCGACGCGCTGATCGAGGGTCCCGCGCACCTCTTCGATCACGGCCGTCGGAGGGACATCGATGGCGAGACGCTGCGCGATCTGACGGTGCGCCTCCGACGTACGACGGCAGTCCGCGATGACGCGCGCGGTCTGGATGGGCGCCTGAATGGACTTCGGCAGCGGCGTCACCATCGAGAGGTACTGCATCGGCAGGTCGACCTTCTCGGCGAGGTTCCAGAGGTCGCGCGCGGTGTACGCGGGCAGCACCTGACCGACATCCCACGCCGTGCCGAGCTCCGCGGCGTCGATCGCGAGCTCGCCGCGGAGGCGACGGTCTTGAACGCCCCCGACGACCTCCTTGAGCGCGGCTTCGAGCCAGTTGCGACGCGCGCCCTCGACGCCCTGATCGCCCGACCACGCGACGGTTCGAAACGCGAGCCGCCAGCGCCGCCGATCGGGGTCGCGCCGCTGGAGCACGTTCACCGCGCGGGGAAAATCCTTGCGTCGGCAGAGGATCGCCGCGTCGTCACTCACCCGGGTGTAGTCGATCACGATTCGGGGGGTGGTCATTGCAATCGCTTCTCTCGCAGACCGCGCGGAGGTAGGTCAAAGAAACGGCCCTCGCGCGGCCCTGTGGTGTTCACGGAGTGACGGGTGTGCCCGCGGGGTTTCCGACGACGGTCCCCGTGGGCGCGATGATGGTCGGGCCCGCGGGTCGCGCGGGCGCGTTGAGGTCGATGACAGCGGGCGGCGTGGTCGGCACGATCGCGCGCTGGAGCGTCTTGCAGATCGATCCCGCGCAGGCTTCGCCGCGTCCGCACGCGCGCCCGCACGCGCCGCAGTTCGACTCGTCGGTCTCGAGGTCGCGGCAGCGGTCTCCGCACGCGGTGAGGCCCGCGCCGCACCACGCCTGACAGCGTCCGCCCTCGCACACGAGCCCGCGGTCGCAGCGGTGCTCGCACGAGCCGCAGTGGTCCTCGTCGCGCGAGAGGTCGGCGCACGCGCCCCCGCACGCGCTGTAGCCCGACGCGCAGCTCACCTGACAGCGTGCGCCCTCACAGCGCTGCCCCTGTCCGCACGAGACGCTGCAGGAGCCGCAGTGGTCCTCGTCGCGCGCGAGGTCGCGGCATCGCCCCTCGCAGAGCGAGAGACCCGAGGCGCAGGTGACGGCGCACCGTCCGCCCTCGCAGCGCTCGCCCGAGGCGCAGCTTCGACCGCAGGCGCCGCAGTGCGCGAGGTCGGTCATCGGGTCGCGGCATCGCCCGTCGCAGATCGCGAGCCCCGGGGGGCACTCCTGTCGGCACCGTCCCGCGACGCAGTTCTCGCCCGCGGCGCACGCGCGATTGCACGCGCCGCAGTTGGCGCGGTCGATCTGCGTGTCGCGGCACGAGCCCGCGCAGTCGGTGAGCCCCTCGGTGCACGAGGTCACGCAGCGCGAGACGGAGCACACGCGCCCGGCCTCACACACGCGTCCACAGCCGCCGCAGTTCAATCTGTCCGTGCGCGTGTCGCGGCAGGTGCTGTTGCAGTTCTCGAGTCCAGCGCCGCACGAGACGGTGCAGGCGCCGCGCGCGCACACCTGGCCCGCTTCGCACGCGTGACCGCAGCGACCGCACGCGAGTCGATCGGTACGCGTGTCGCGGCAGACGTGGTTGCACTCGGTGAGCCCCGCGCCGCAGGAGACGGCGCAACGTCCCGAGGCGCAGACCTCGCCCGCCGCGCAGGAGCGCCCGCAGGCGCCGCAGTTGGCGCGATCGGTCTGCGTGTCTCGACAGACGCCCGCGCAGCGCGAGAGGCCGTCGGCGCAGGTGAGGGTGCACACGCCGAGCTCGCAGCGCTCGCCAGCCGCACAGCGTCGACCGCACGCACCGCAATGGATCTCGCTGTGCGAGAGGTCGGCGCAGGCGCCGTCGCAGCGGACCTGTCCCTGCGGGCAGTACGCGGTGTTGAACCAGTACGTTCCGATGGCCCCCGCGGCGAGCGCGACGAGGGCCACGGCCACGGGAAAGCTCACATCGCGACGCACGCCTTCGAGCGCGACGAGCGCCTCTCGCGCGGCGGGGATGCGGTCGGGGTCGGCGTGCGCGAGGACCTTCTTGAAGAACGCGTTCCACCCGAGATTGCGGCGCCACGGGGGGACCTCGCGCCAGCTCACGGGCGACGCGTCTCGCTCGCGCATGAGCTTCTCGGTCGCGAACGCGAGGCCGAAGGGGCTGAAGCGATCGGCGCCGTCTACGGTCCACGGCATTCGCCCGGTGAGCGACTCGTAGAGCATCGAGGCGACGGCGAACACGTCTGACGAGGGCGTCGCGCCCTTCTGGAGGTGCCCGAGCGGCATGTAGCCCGTGGTGCCTCCGAGCACCTGCGAGCTGCCTCGCTCGGAGGTGGTGCTCGGCGGCGTCGCGATGCGCAGACGCAGGCGCGAGACGCCGAAATCGATGAAAACCGCGGCGCCGAAATCGGGCCGATCGTGCGCGTCCATCGGGACGATCACGTTGCCCGGCTTGATGTCTCCGTGCACCACCTCGGTCATGTCGTCGGGCGACACGTCGGCGTGCAGCGCCACGAGCGTGCCGAGGAGCCTGCGACCGAGCGCCATGGCCTCCGCGGAGCTGAGCCGCCGCGTCGCGAGCACCTTGTCGAGCGCCTTGCCGGGCTGAAACGACATGAGCAGCGCGAGCGATCTGCCCGGGAGCTCCACGAGCGCGAGGAACTGCGCCATCCCGTCGAGGCGCTGCGCGCGCAGCACGTGGGCCTCACGCAGGAGCGCGTCGCGGTTGTGCACCGAGTCGTCGACGGCGAGCTTCAGCGCGGCCGAGAGCGGCGCCTCACCCGAGCGCACGATCTCGACGCGATGCACGCTCCCCATCGCGCCTTCGCCGAGCATCGAGACGTGTCGAAAGCGCAGCGTCCGCGCGCGATCGCCCGCGTCAGACTCGCCGCTGAAGTAGTCGAGCACGACCTCCGCGCGATACTCGCGACCGGGCTCCAGCGTGATGACCGCGGGGAGCTGCGCGTCGACGTCTTCGGGCTCCTCGATGGTGACCACGGGCAGCGTCGTCGCCGTCGCGTGCGGATCGGGCAGCGCCGAGAGCGACGCGCGCAGCGACGCAGCATCGAGCGACGAGGGATCCGACGCGCCTCGCGCGAGCGACGCGTCGAAGAGGTCGACCCAGTTTCCGAGCGCGCCGGCGTGGGCGCCCGGCATCGCGGCGACGAGGGCCGCCCGCAGACCGTCACGCCGCGCGGGGTTCTCGACGAAGGCCATGAGCGCCGCATCGGCGGAGAGCGCGAGCCGCGCGGCGCGCGTCGACCAGGGGGCGTCGTCGCTCGTCGATCGGAGCGCGAGGAGCGTCGCGCCCGTGAGCATCTCCCACAGAGAGACAAGCGCGCCGAAGAGGTCCGTGCCGAGCGTGGGCGGCGCGGCCGTGGCGAAGTGGCCGATGGGCACGTAGCCGGGGACGCCCCACGTCGTCGCGGTGCAGAGCAGCGCGCCGCCGATGCGCGCGACGCCCTCCGCGGGAGAGAACGCGGCGTCGAGCGAAGCGGGCTTCACGTCGCCCGCGAGGTACTCGGTGATCACCTGCGCGACCGCGCCGACGCCGAGGTCGAACACGCGCGCGGGGAGGGGACGCTCCGACGGCCCCAGCGCGCCGAGGAGCAGATTCGACGGCTTGATCGCGCCGTGGGAGAGGCCGTGCTTCGACGACAGCGTCGAGAGCGCATCGAGGAGCGTCGCGCCCGCTGCGCGCAATGCCCTCGCACGCGCGGCGGGCTCTTGCGGAGCCACGCCGGAACGTCCCTCCACGTACTCGCTGAGAATCCCGATGGCGTCTCCCTCGACAGCGCGCGCGATCCGCTCGAGGCGAACGAACGCGGGGATGTCGACGCCGATCAGCCGGTCCCCGAGCGCGGCGAGCCGATCATCGAGGAACCTGTCTCGCGGGGCCTCGACCTCGCGCACGACGCCCGCGTGCCCGCCCGAGATCGTGGGGATCGCGAGCCGCACGCGCCCCACGGCGGTCGACGCGCGGAGCCGCTGAAGCCCCAGGTCGAAGCGCGTCCCTCGCTGGTTGGTCGGAGCCAGTACCTCGAAGAGCGCGCCCACGCACCGAGCACTAACGCGCGCACCTCGACGAACGCCAGAAACCGCCGTTCACCGCGGGTCACCGCACGCCCGTCCACCCGCGCCCGTCCGCACAGTGCGTCCATCCCTCTCGCATCGCGCGAGAAGCGCGCGTAGCCCTGTCTTCACGCCGTATCGAGCGTCCACCGCACAGCCTCAATGAAGGACCACCTCCCGCTCACGTAGCCCTCGCGCTCTCCCCAACATCCAACGTGTAACCCATCGGACTCAATGCCCAATTCACCACAAGCTGCAGCGCGTGAGCGCTGTCGCTACCACGAACGTGAGCGGCGACGCTGCGCCCCGCCCCGACCCCGCACCCAGACGACGCGACGTAACGCGACGCTCGCGTGAGCACGCCCTGACGAACGCACGGGGCGGGTCGACGAAGCTCACGCGAACGCACGCCCCGACCGATGCGCTGGACGTGCTGCGACGAAGCGCACGCGATCGCAGCGAACGCTCAGGCCGCGTCTGGTTGGCGCTCTCGCCGCCGTTTCGATTGATTGGGAAGGAGGAGGAAGAGGCGGAGGATCAGTCGGCGGTGAGGCGCTTGAGCTCTTCGCGGATCATCGCCTCCGCGAGCTGCGGGACGACCTCCCACACGACGCGCTCGACGACGTCGCGGGTGAGCGCCGTGACGGCCTCGACCTGCGCGGGCGTGAGACCGAGACCGCCGACGCGCTGCTCGACAGCGCGAGAGACCGACTCGGTGAGGGGGTCCGACGCGGGCTCGAGGAGCGGCGACGTCACCTTCTCGTGGACGCTCGGCGCGGGCTTCTCCGCGGGCTTCGCGGCGGGCTTCGCGGGCTCCGGCTCGGCGGGCTTCGCGACGGGCTTGGGCGCAGGGATCTCGAACTGCACGTCGTCTTCGAGGATCGCGACGTGGGCCGAGGCCGGCCTGGCGCGGTCGGCTGCGGCGGGCGCGGGCGGCGCGGCGACGGGCGGCGCAGGGATCGGAGGCGCCGCGACAGGGCGCGCCTGCGCGGAGGGCAGCGGAGGAGGGGGGACGCCGCGACCCGAGAGCGCAGCGAAGCCCCCGGGGGTGGTCGACGCGACGGGGGGCGCCACGGGCCGCGCGACGGGCGCCGCGAGCGGGGCCGAAGGCTTGGGAATGGACGCGCCAGACGAGGTGCTCGACAGCACGCCACCGGGACGCGGCGCCGTGAACGCAGCGCCCTCCGCGGGACGTCCGGGCGCCGGAGGCATTCCGCCGATGGGGGCGGGCGTCGCCTGCGGGTTGCCGAAGGGCGCGGTGACGTTGCCCGTGGTGGCCGTGACCGAGCCCTTCGCGCCCACCGCGAGGGCCTGACGGACCTTGTCGATGAGCACCTGGGATTCGAAGGGCTTCACGATCGCGCCGACGGCGCCGCACGAGCGCGCGGAGGGCTCGTCGAGCGGCGAGTGCTCGGAGTAGAGCAGGTAGATCGGGATCGCCCCGACGCCCGCCTCGGAGCGAATGCTCCGCACCAGGTCGTAGCCCGTGGAACCCGCGCCGAGCGCGACGTCGACGATCGCAGCCTGGGGCCTCACCTCGCGAAGCCTCGCGAGCACCCCGTCGGCGCCGTCATGCGTGACGACCGTCACGTCTTCTCCCGCGAAGGTCAGTTCGAAGACCTTTCGCATCGTGGCGCTGTCGTCGACCACGAACAACGTATTGGGCACGACCGATCCTCCTCAATGGGGCCGCGGCTGGAGGGCGCGGCCCTGCGCATCACGCGCGAAACTCTTTGAATCCTCGTCGGTTCTAGGTTGGCGCGCGACGCGGTGTCAAGATTCACAAGAGACCGCGGGCGACGCGCTTCATGCGCTTGCCTCTCGCGCGGGCGACCGGGCTATGATGCGCGCGGCGTCACGCCGTCGAATGCGCGCCGTCGCACCGCCACTACTCCACGCGACCCACCAGCACGAACCGAGAACCTACGGATGGCCGATCAAGGCGCGTGGCAGGCACCGCAAGACGAGGCGCGGCTCGGATCGTATCGGGTCCTCGCGGAGCTCGCGCGCGGCGGCATGGCGGCCGTCTTCCTCGCGCTCCGTGAGCCCCGTCAGCAGGCCATGCCCGCGGAGCTCCAGGAGATCGCCCGCCGCGGACGCTACGACGAAGACGCCCTCCGCATCGCCCGCATCGTCGAAGGGTCGACGGACATCGCGGCCATCAAGCAGATCCACGCGCACCTCGCGCACGACCCCGACTTCGTCGCGATGCTCATCGACGAGGCGCGCATCGCCACGAGAATCCACCACCCCAACGTGGTCGAGATCCGCGAGTGCCGCCTCGGCGAGAACGACGGCACCAACTTCATCGTGATGGAGTACGTCGCAGGCGAGTCGCTCTCGACGCTCCTCAAGGCCACGATGACGCGCGGCGGGCGCTTCTCTCCCGCGGTGGCGGCCTCCATCGGCGCCGACGTGGCGGGCGCGCTGCACACGGCCCACGAGCTCCGCGGAGACAGCGGCGAGCCCCTCGAACTGGTGCACCGCGACGTGTCTCCGCAGAACGTGATCGTCCGGTACGACGGCCGCGTGAAGCTCACCGACTTCGGCGTCGCCAAGGCCGTCGGACGCCTCCAGCGCACGCAGCCCGGCGAGATCAAGGGCAAGCTCGCGTACATGGCCCCCGAGCAGGCGTACGGGCGCCCCGTCGATCGACGCTCCGACGTCTACTCCCTCGGCGTCGTGCTCTACGAGGTGGCCCTCGGTCGACGGCTCTTCGGCGGCAAGTCCGACGCCGAGACCGTGCGGAACATCATCCAGCACAACGTCCCGGCGCCGCGCTCCATCGATCCCAACTTCCCCGTGAGCCTCGAAGAGATCCTCCTCGGGATGCTCCAGGCCGACCCCTCGCAGCGCTTCCAGAGCGCTGGCGCTGTCGAACGCGCGCTCCGGGCCTTCGTCACCACCGCAGGCGAGGTCGACGTCGACCAGCGACTCGGTGAGCTCGCGCGCACGCTCGACCCCGCGCGCTATCACGCGAAGACCGACCTCGTGGTCAAGGCCCTCGCGGCCGGCCACCGTCACCCCACGCCGATGCCTCCGCCCGCGGCCGAAGTGCCCGCGAGAGACCCCGGCGAGTCTCGCACGCTCGTGGCGTCGAGCCGTCCGCCGCGCATCGCGACGCAGGCCGCGCCCAAGGCCCGCTCATCACCGCAGCCCCCGCCCGTCGACCCGAGCAACGACGCGCGCACGATCCCCATGGCCGACCAGGCCCGCGCCGCGATGGCCGCGATCGCCGCACCGCTCACCCCCGTCGCACCGAAGCAGGAGCGTCCGGCGATCGGTGAGGGGGCGCAGGGCGACTACACGCAGCCCACGATCCGACGCAGCGAGCTCGCGCCGGAGCCCGTGCACGCGAGCCATCGACCGCAGTCCGTCGACGCGACGACGCCGTCGATCCAGGCGCCTCCGCCCTCGAACGTCGGAGAGCGCACGATGATGGCGGGCGATCCCTACGGGCAGCAGCGCGCGCCGTCGCTCCGACCGCCCGCGCCGAACGACCCCGCGGCGATTCAGCAGACGATGCTCGCCGAGCTGCCGCCGCAGTTCATGCAGCAGGTCGCGCAGGCCGCACACTCGGTCCAGCCTCCGCCGCAGCAGCAGGGGATGGTCAGCGCGCAGGGCTACCTGTATTCGTCGCAGCCGCCGCACGTCTCGCAGCCGCCGCACATCTCACAGCCGCCGCACGCGTCGATGCCCCCGCACTCGCAGCGCCCGCTCGCCCCGCCTCCGACGCAGAAGCAGGGCGGGCTGTGGGCGATGGTCGCCGTGGGGATGGTGATGTTCGTGCTGGCTGCGCTGTTCGTGCTCTGGCGACTGGCCTGAGCGGGCGCGCGGCCCCGACCGGGGTCAGAGCGTGCGGATCTCGGTGTGCTCGCCGTAGACCCTGCGGAGCGCGTCGGCGATTTCGCCCACTGTCGCCCGTGACTCGACCGCGTCGACGATGGGAGGCATCACGTTGCCGCCCTCGCGCGCGACCTGCTCGACCTTCGCGATCGACGCCGCCGCGCGCGCACCGTCTCGCGCGTCACGGAAGGCCCTGAGCCTCGCCACCTGATCGCGCTCGATCTCGGCGTCGACGTGCTGGAGCGGAACGGGCTCGCCCTTCGACTCCTTGTGCACGTTCACGCCGACGATGGGGCGATCACCGCGCTCGATCTCCATCTGGTAGCGGTAGCTCGCGTCTTGAATCTCGCGCTGCACGTAGCCCTGCTCGATGGCCGCGACCATTCCGCCGAGGGAATCGACGCGCGAGAGGTACGCGCGCGCGGCGTCTTCGAGGTCGCGCGTCATGCGCTCGACGGCCCACGA
>JBPOHC010000249.1:0-1578 GCA_052035985.1 Myxococcota bacterium
CTCAAGGTGTCGAAGGCGTGCGGCGTGAGCGCGTCGGAGTTCATCCGCGAGGCGCTCATGCGCGAGCACGCGAAGATGCTCCGCGAGGAGTCGCAGGCGGTGGCCGCGTGAGGCCCGCGCCGAAGCCTCCGGTCACGCCCGTCTGCCTCGACTGCCGCAGGGCGAAGCGCGAGCACTGCGTGTTTTGCGCGGCGTGGGCGGTGCTGCCGTGACGCGTCGAACTCACGGACTCGTGTACGTCGCGCGCGTGTCTCTGCGCAACGACTTCGCGATCGGCGTCACCTCCTACGCGAACGGAGAATTCATCCCGTACAGCGGGTATCTCGGCGGCGGCGCGATCCACGGGCACGGTCGAGTCGTGCATGATCGAACCCGTCCCGCGGTGGCGCCCGGATGGAAGGTTGGATTCACTACGAATCTTCCACTGCGCATGGTTTCTCTCTCTGGATGCTGCGGCGACGTAGAGATCGTGGCCCTTCTCGCGGGTCCTCGCTCGTGCGAGGCTGATGCGCACAGATCCCTTCGCGAATGCGGGGCGCTTCTCGCTCCGCAAGGCCCCCGCGGATACCATTCGTACGGATGCGTTCGCGAGTGGTATCGCGATTCGCAGGAGTTTCGAGCGTGGCTTGATGGTCTCGCCGCTTCGTGGCGAGGATCGATCGTCTACCGTCCGAACCGTGGCGAATCCGTGCCGCGCGATGCTCGGTCGGTAGAGGCGCTCCTCTCGTCCGCCTTTCAGCGCGAGGCGGCGCAATGAGCTTCGCGCAGTTCCATGATGGGTTCTATCGGAACCCCAAGGTGCGAGCCGTCGAACCCGCCGCCGCGTGGATGTGGACTGCTTCGATCGGGTACGCGAACGAGAACCTCACCGACGGGTTCATCCCGAAGGCCGCGCTCCACGACCTCGCGGTGATCGACGCGAAGCCGCGCGCGAAACTCGTCGAGCAACTCGTCGCGGAGCGGCTGTGGGAACCGTGCGACGGAGGGTGGATGATCCACGACTTCCTCATGTGGAACCCCTCGAAAGCAGCGGTACTCGCGCGTCGCGCTGCCAACCTCGCACGCGTGAACAAGCACCGTGACAACGCCGCTACTCACGGCGACGGTAATGCGCGTGTAATGCGTTACAACGAGCGTACGCAACGCGTTAGTAATCCACCTCCTAATGCCTCTGTTCCTAATGCCTTGGGAGATGCTTCGCATCTCCTGTCGCCCGCGCCTCCCGAGGCGCCGACGACGGAAGCGCCCAAGGCTCCGCCGCCGAACACCGGCGAGACGGGTGCGCTCTTCGACGACCCCGCGCCGCCACCCCCGCCGCCCGCGAAGCCCGCACCGAAGCGCCGCGCCCCGTCGAAGCCGAAGACCGACGACCCGCCGCCGTTCAGCATCGACGCTGCCATCGACGCCATCGCGAGCGCAGCGGGGCCGCGCTTCGAGGTCGGCGACAAGGGCGCGTGGGACAAGGGGCACATCATCGCGACGCGGAAGATGATCCGCCGCTTCCCCGACCTCTCGACGTGGAGCCTCGTTGGCGAATGGCTGCGCGCGGGCGGCGATGCGTTCCGTGGCCCCGTGACG
>JBPOHC010000300.1:0-3724 GCA_052035985.1 Myxococcota bacterium
CTCACGGCGCCGTTCGCCAACGGGTCGCCGCTCCCCGCGGGGATTCACCTCCACTGGGCGCTGCCCGACGCGCTGGTGACGGGCGATGCGCGCGAGCGAGACGAGTCTGCCAGCGGCGTCGACCTGCCCGCGGTGCCTGACCTCTGGATCGTGACGCGCTTCGGTCCCGCTGCGGCCAACGGCCTTCGCCCTTCGCGTTCGTGGGCGGTTGACAGTCGCACGGAGGCCGTCACTCCCCTCTCCCCGACGTGGCAGAGCCCGGCGGTGGAGGCCGGGCGTCCGAAGCTCACGGCCGCGGGGTTCTTCGACGCGTCTGGACGGCTGCTCAATGACCGGCCCGTCAACGGCGTGCGCGCGCCCGCGGACGTGAACGCCCACGCGCAGCGCGCGGCCTGGGCGGCGTACTACCCTGACGCAGGCAAGCGCTTCGGCTTCCACGACCCGCTCGAAGGCAACGTCGCGGGGCCGGTGAGCTATACGGTGGTCGGGTGGTACAGCGCGCTCAACGACGACCCGCTGCACGCCGCGGGCAACGCGCAGGCTCGGCTGGAGTGGTTGCGTGAGGCCCGATGGACCGCGCCTGGGATGTCGTCGGGAGGTTCTGCGGGCGACACGAACCTCGTCGTGCCCAGAGAGATCCGAGAAGTCCCAGTGCTCGTTCCGATCGAGGGACCGGGAGGGCCCATCGGAGGACCCATCGGAGGACCCATCGGAGGACCCGTGGGGCCTGTGGGGCCTGTGGGGCCTGTCGGCGCGCCCGTGCGACCGGGTATTCCGGTGGGACGAGATCCCCGCATCGGCGACACGACCGTCGGGCGCCCCGAACGGCCGATCGGCGTCGATCAGCCTGCGCCTCGGCCTCCGACGACAGCCGTCGAAATGGCGCCCTCCGTGAGTGACAACATCGCGGCGAACTTTTCACGGCTGATCAACGCGCGAGGAGGGATTCGTGACCTCATCGCAGGTGAGCAGACGGGGCCTGCGGTCGCTTCCGCGATCGCTTTTTCGCCGCAGCTCGTCGACCGTCTCTCGATGGTCCCCGATGCCATCCTGGCGCGCGAGCTCAGCGAACAGATGGGCACCGTCCCCGACCGGATCTACTGCCACGGGAGCGTCTACGATCTCCCGGCGCGTGGCGGCGGCGGCACCTTCGACGCCGCGGCGCCCGTCACCGTGGCGGACACGTTGACCTGGACCCTCGGAGACAGCGTCGGTGAGTGTCTCGCACGCGTGATCGAGCCTGACGGCGGCGTTCCCTCGACGGAGAATCGGCGCTGGCTCTTTCACGCCGCGGCGAGCGCGCGCCTCGGCTCGATGCAGCAGCTCGGCGAGCTGCCGCGCATGCAGCAGTATCTCCACGAGCAGGGGTTTCGCAGCGAGAACACAGGCTTCGATGAGGTGCCCGCGCGCGAGTCGCAACGCTCGGGGCCGCTCGCGTTCGCCAGCGGAATCGACGCGACGAAGCTCCGCGAACTCATGCGAAGGCTGGGGTTGCCGACGGTGGTCGGCGAGGTGGCCCTCCGACTTCGAGAGGACGCCGCCATGCGCCCCCTCGGCGTGTCGCTGCTGATGGTGATCGCCCAGCTCGTGAAGCCGCAGAGTCGGAGGGGGCCTTTCGGCGGACTGCTCCTCGATGACGCAGGGGGAACGCGCGCGCTCACGGCGGACGTCCGAGAGCTCTTCGAGAAGCTCGCGACCGACGGCGCGCGCGCGCGAGGCAGTGAGCTGAAGAGGGCCGTCGAGCAGTTCATGAGGCAGATCGAGCGGCGCGGCATCGATCCGATGCGCGGCGTCGCGATGCGTCGGATTCCGCGGCCTCGCGCGTGGCGGGCGCATGCGCCGCAGATCTGCGTCATGGGCGTTCAGCGGGGGCTGCGTCACTTTCAGGACGGACGCTTCGACGCGACGGGCGAAGAGATGCTGGTGTGTCGTCTCACCGGCCAGTCGGCGCGGACGCTCGCGCTCGGCAATGCGACCCTCACCGCGGGGTCGTTCTGGTCGGACGCCGCGGAGGTGCGCGTGCTGCCCGCGACCGCGCAGGAGCTCATTCGCGAGACGGTGCTCCTCGATCCCGTGTCGGCGTCGGGGGCCTCGGGTGCTGCGACCAGGCTGGGCCTGTCGATCAACCGCCCGGAGGTCGCGTTTCGCTTCGAGTCCACCTTCTGGTGGAACTCCGCATGGTCGCCGCAGGCCACGTCCGAGGTGTCTGCGACGACGGGGTACAGCGGGACGCTGCCGAGCCTGGTGGGTGTGCGCCCCTGGCGCCGCGCCTGGAATCCCATCTTCCTCGAGTACGATTTGGACTACATCCCCGCCAGCGGGACCATCGCGTCGAGCTTCGCGCTCGGCGAGATCGAACACGCGCCGAAGGGGGCCCTCACCTTTGGCGCGCCCATGAACATCCAGGGACGCGCGCTGCTCACGCCGACGGCTGCGGAGTCGCTCTCGTCGGCGCTGATGCGCGCCGCGGAGGACGCCTCCGCGATCGCTGCGAACCAGCAGGAGGCGTTCCGCCGTGCAGCGGAGGCCGCCAACGCGCTGGACGTCGTCACGGCGTCCATCGAGGGCATCGACCGACGCATCCGAGACGCCGGTGGAGACCTTCGCGCGGGAGCCCTCCAGGTGCGGCGTCTCCGGATCGTGGACGCATTCGGTCAGGTGCAGGCCCTGACGGTGAACCAGCCCGTGATCGACAGCGATGACCTGGTGACCGTCGGGCAGGGCGCGAAGGCGTGGCTGCTGCCGCCCAGGCTGACGAAGCGCGCGCGGCTGGACTTCAGGTTCGTGCGCGCGAGCGACGGGCAGGCGGAGGCCAACGAATCGAACTCGCCGGTGTGTGGTTGGCTCATGCTCGATCACATCGAGCACGCGATCGAGGTGTTCGACGCCAGGGGCACCTCCCTCGGACAGCTCTACAACGATCGGCAGAGTCGTGCCGCGTGGGAGCCTGCGCCCGGCAGCGAAGCCGTCTGGGGCGGCGCGGTGGCGGAGAAGGGCCCCGATGGGAGCGCCGTCAATCCGGCCCTCCGGAGGTTCGTCGCGGGCGTCCTCGACGCCGACTGGAACAGCAGCCGTCCACCAGATCACGAGAGCTCGGTCTCCGCCCTGGTGAGGCTTCTCGATACGGTTCGCCAGACGGTCGATCGAGCGGGCGAGAACGCCGACCAGCTCGCGCAGCTCGCCGATCGCCCCATCGCGGTCGTGCGCGCCACCGTGGGCATGTCGCTCTACGATGAAGGCGCGACGGCGGGCGCTCCGACGAGCCCGCGCAACCTTCCGCCCGGTGTGGAGGTTCGACTCGGGAGTCTCACGCAACCCGATGACGGCCTCCTGGCGTGGTGCAGGGCCGACACGCTCACCGAGCTCCACGCTCCGCACGAGAGCGCGCGCACCAACGCGCGCACGAGCGGACGGCGGGCGGGCCGTCTCGCGGGGTCGACGTCCGCGCGCACGCAGGCCATCCAGCATCGGTACGTGAGCGCAACGGACTCCCTGCCGCTTCTGACCACCGCGCCCATCGAGCTGCTGCTCCTGCTCGAAACGGGTGCGGGCGTGCATGCGACCACGGGCGTGGTTCCGCGAAAGAAGCTGCGCCTGGAGGACGCGTGGACCAGCGACGTGATGCGGAGGATGGGGCCGACGCTCCGGGTCGGGCCGATGGTCATCGATCCAGCCAACGTCGGGATGCCCGTTCCCGCCGTGGAGCGCTTCAAATGGCTCTGGT
>JBPOHC010000969.1:0-1831 GCA_052035985.1 Myxococcota bacterium
GCCTCGTCGCGCTCGTCGCGCTGCACACGGCAGCGGTGGTGTTCGAAGGCGGCGACTGGATGTTCGGTCACCGGCTGCTGGTGCCGTCGCTCCCGTGCCTCGCGATTGCGCTCGACGCGCCGATCGCGGGTCTCGTCTCGGGCGCTCGGACGCGCGCGCGCGTCGCCGCGACCGTCGTCGTCGCGGCCGCGCTCGCGCTCTGGACCGGGCAGAACCTCGCGGTCGGCGCCCGCATCCGCGCGAGCAACGTCGACCTCGAAGGGCAGGACGTCGTCCGCGCCGCGCTCGCGCGAGAACTCCAGGCGCGCGGGGCTCGCTCGACGGCCCTCTTCGACCTCGGGGTGTTCTCGTTCGCCGTCCCCGCGATGCGCATCGTCGACCTTGGGGGGCTCACCGACCGCCTGCTGGCGGCGCTCCCCGGCGGCCTCGGGGCCAAGCGCGTCGATGACGCGTGGCTCTCCGCGCGCCGCCCCGACGTGGTGCTTGTCAACGCGATCGTCGTCGCCGTGCCGGGCCGCGCCGAGCCGCTCCTGCGGGTGCAGTGGCCCGTCGAGCGAGCGCTCCTGCGCCTTCCGACCTTCGCGGCGGGCTACGCGCCCGAGTGCGCCGTGAGCGTGGGCATGTACCTCGTCCTCGCGTACCGTCGGCACGACCGCGCACTCGGTCCGCCGGGCGCGGACCCCGTGTGCGCCGCGCTCCCCGACGCCCTCGCACGCACGCGCCGGTGGGACCCGGCCACAGTCGTGACCGTGTCCCCCGACTGAGCGCTCGGGGGCGACCGCGAGGAGGTGCTCTGGCGATCGAGCGCCACGACAGCATAGGTGTCGTCGTCGGTGACGGTTTGACGAAATATCCGGACTGCGAGGTCGTCTCGACGATCCCCCGGCGCGGCGCTCTCCCTTGCGTGCCGGGGGACTGCGGGTGTGCGAGGTGATCTCAGCGGGCACCGAGGCGATCGATCAGGGGCGCAAGCGTCGGATCTATCGGCGAGAGGGTGTCAGCGTCGAGGCACGTTGAAATCCCGACCCGCGGCTACGTGGCGTCGGGGTCGCGGAGCCACGCATCGAGCTGCGGCGCAGCGAGATCGAGCACCACGTCCCCGAGGCGATCGGAGCCCAACGTGCGAAGCCGCCGGGCGAGTTCGGTGTGCTCCGCTTCGCTCAACACGCGGGCGAGCTTGCGCTCGAACTGATGCAGCACGGCCTTCTCGACGCCCAGCTCGACACCTTCATCCCGGATCTCGTTGGCGACCTCCGGGACCTGCTGGAGCCACGCACGCAGGATCGTCGCCTTGATGCGCCGTTGCGACTCATCGTCCTCGGGGATGATCTTGAACTCGTCGGCGAGATCGGGATCCATGGGCAGTTCTTGTATCACACGCGCCACCCAGGCGAAGCCCACGGCCACGGCCGCCCACTTCAAGAACGCGACGAACGCACCGCCCGAGCGCGCGACGATCGCCCGCGCGAAGGCGTCGCGATGCGACCCGTCGCGTGAAGCCCGACGGCGTCGAGGTCCGTGCCCCCGCCGACCCCCGGCGGCGCCAGACCGTAGCACGGCACCGCACTCAAGTTCCGCGAGCGCCAGTCCGATACAGAAAGTCGAAGGCCGCAGCGCCTTCGTCACCCTCTGCATCGGAGACACGCCCATGAATCACGCCGCTCAGTTGAAGAAGGATGCCCTCACGCAGCGCGCCGCGCAGGCCGACGACGCCGTCGCAACGAAGGGCGCCGAGCCCGCCAACGACGCGCGCCCGACGCGGGAGTTTCCGAGCTTCGTGCTCACCGACAAGACGCGCGCGAAGCTCGCCGCCGAGGGCGCCCGCATCAAC
>JBPOHC010000898.1:0-5627 GCA_052035985.1 Myxococcota bacterium
CCGGATCTTCCGGCGCATGGGCCGCGCCCACGGCCTCGCCGATGTCGAGATCGTGCGCGGACATGTCGCCCACGTCACCGGAAAGCTCCATCGAGCCCTCGCCTGCGCACGTCGAGCACGGCAGCTCTTCGACCGCATCCAGGATCCATATGGGAAGGCGGGTGCGTGGCACCTCGAAGGAGAGGCGCTTCAGACGCTACGAAAGCCACGAGCCGCCGTACGCGTCCTTCGTCTGGCGGCCGGGGTCTATCGAAAGCTCCACGACCCCACCAACCTCGCGAGCATGCAGATCCAGCTCGGGGACGTGCTTGTCTCGGTTGGCGAATACGGCGCCGCGGTCACCGAGCTCGAAGAGGCGATCCGCATCCTGCGCACGCTCCAGAAGCCGCACCGGCTGGGCCCCGTGCTTCTCGCTCTCGCGCATGCACGCCAGTCGCGAGGCGAGATCGTCGAGGGGCTCGCACTCCAGCATGAAGCGACGGATCTCCTGGTCGCGGCCGAAGCGGATCCCGTCGACATCGCCCGTGCATACGAAGCGCAGGCGAAGACGCTCTCGCTCCTCGGGCGGCGCCCTGAAGCGCGTGCCCTTCTTCAGCGTGCGCTTGAATGGCTCCGTGACTTCCCGCAGGAACTCGAAACCGCGAACGTCCATCTCGATCTCGCCCACCTCGACGAGACGGACGGGATGGACCCCGCCGAGCTCGCCGCCCACCTCAACGTGGCGAGGGTGATCTTTCGGCGTCGACGGATCTGGCACTCGCTCACGCAGATCGACCTCCTCGCAGCCCGTGTCCTTGCTGTCCACGGCGAGTTCTCTGGCGCCATCCACGCCGCCGGACAGGCACTCCGCCGTGCCGAGCGGACGCTCGATCCGCACGGGGTCGCGAGCGCGCGGAGCCTGCGGGCGGCCATGTTCGCGCGGCTCGGACAGACCCGAGCTGCCGAGAACGAGGCGAAACACGCCCGCACCGTTCTCGGCCAGATGGATGCGGTGTGGAACCTCGCGTCCATGGAGGCGGATCTCGCCTCGCAATACCACGCGGCGGGAAAGGGTCTGGCGGCCTGGTCGGCGGCCTGCCGTGCGCTCACCTCGATCGAACAGATCCGTGCCGGGGCATCTGGAGCACCGAGCATTCACGCCGATCTCGTCGAGGCGTTTCGGGCGGCGCAGCGAGCGGTTCTCTCGACGCTTCGTGAGCGGGAAGATCCGCTCGCACTCGTCGAGCGCGTCGAGACGACGCGCGACGTGACGAGCATGATGGCGGGCTCGAGAGCCGATGGCACCCATCGACCGGTTCTACTCGTTCCGCCGACGCGGGTGAATCGGTCCCTGGTCGAGGAACAGCTCGCGGGAGCGCTGGTCTCCGCAGCCCACGGCGCCATCACCCTCGCGTGGTATCCCGAGATCAAGACTGGGGAACGCGACCTCCTCCTCGTGACCCCGTCGCAGGGCGCGTGGCTCTGCACCATCGAAGAGCCGGGCGGCCTGCTGCAGCAGGTGCTCCACAATATTTTCAGTGATCCCCGCGCCCTCTCGCTCGACGCGTGGCGCCGAGAGTTCCTGAGGCTCACCGACACGCTTCTGGAAAACCCGTTCGTGCGGGCTGTTCCGCTTGCGGGATGCTGGTCGCGTGGGCCGCGTAGCGTGGCCGATGCCCTTCGAGATCACCGGGGCTGTGCGCTCGATGTAGTGCCGCATGGATGGACCGGGGTCGTGCCATGGGCGGCGCTCCTGCTCCGAGAGACGGGCGGTGCTCTCGCCCGGCTCGTCGATCATCACCTCGTGCGCCTGCGAAGCCGGTTGCCGTCGAAGCCGGGTCGACGCCACGAAGTCCGCCGCCCCCGGCGTGCGCTCGTGTTCGGCGACGACGGGAGCACTCTCCCCGCCGCGGCCGCGGAAGCCAGGGCCGTCGCGAAGTGGCTTCGCGAGGCCGACGTCGAGGTCATCGAATACGGCCTTGGCCGCCCGCTCACGGCCGCGAGGCTGCGCGAGGAAGCGGCACGTTGCGATCTTCTTCACCTCGCGACCCACGCCGAGTTCAACGCCGCCTCGTCCTGGCAGTCGTTCGTCCGCCTGTCGGGTGGGTCGCCCGACGTGCCGGGCGAGGCGCTCTCCCTCGAAGCCCTGCTCGACTTCGAGTCCGCTCCGCGCGAGGTTGTACTCTCGGCCTGCTCGACGGTCGCCATCGACCGGGCACGACTCTTCGACACCTTCTCCCTCGCCCACGGGTTCCTCCACGCAGGGAGTCAGATCGTGGTCGGCACCCTCTGGCGCGTCGACGATGTCGCAACGGAATCGCTCATGCGCCGGGTCTATGAGCGCCGCCTCGATACGAATCACCCCGTCGGATTCGACGAAGCGGTGCGCGCGGCAGTGCGAGAGGTACGCGTGAGATGGCCGACCGAAACGGCCACCCTCACGGTTGGCGCGAAGCCCGCTGGAGCGACGCGGGGGATGCTCGGTGGCGCGGTGCGACAGATTGTGCGCCCGGGGGAATCTCCGGCCTCCTGGGCTGCGATGCAGGTGTTGGTCGCTCCCAACGAGTGATTTCGAGTCAACAGAATCACAGCGGCAGCATCGCTCTGCTTATTATTTTCGCCGATTGTTCGAATCGAGACCTCCCGCATCTTCAGGAACCGCTTCGATCGCTCCGAGAGCCAAGGCAGGCTCTCTCGCTCTGAGAAATATTTCAAAAACTATTGCATTCGAAAAATTCATCGCGAATATTCTCTTCCCGAGGGAAGGCTATGGCCAAGACCAAGAAGACGAAAGCGGTGGCCGATTCGGACGAGGCGGCCCCTCCCGAAGCGGCGAGTGAACCCATTCACGAGGAGAGCGAGAGTCAACCGATGAGCGAGGTGAAAGATACGAAGGCCCGCCACAAGCCGGGCGACACGATTTCGGTGGGCGGCCAGGACGTGACCTTCGAAGCCGAGCGGCAGCTCGGCACGAGCGCGAGCTCCGGCGTCTCGTCGGGCGTCTACCCGATCGTGTCGGTCATCCTCATGCCCGGCAACCGCAAGGTGTACCGAGCCGTTGTCGGCGACGTCCTCTACCCCATCCGCGAGTACGGGACGGCGAACGAGGTGATCTCGAAGATCCGGGGCGAATCCAAGGAACCGAGGAAGTCGCGCAAGACTGCGGCCGCGAAGCCCGTCTCGCACGTCTTCGACGGCAGCCCCTCGATCACGCTCACGGACACGGCCGCCGATACCCTCCGCGACTATCTCGCCCTCCGCCAGGAGTATGACCAGGACGAGGTATTGAGTGATCTCGTCGAAGCGCACCTGGGGCCCGAGGTGAAGCGGCTCCAAGCGGCGCAGAAGGCCATCAGCAAGCTGCCGCTCGACCTCCTCACCGCTCTCGCGAATGCCTCCGACGAGCAGCGCCAGAAGATTCTCGCTGCGCTCAAGTGAACGAGTCCCGACGCGCCTCATCGTCTCCGAGAGCGCCCCTCCCCCAGTTCTCTCATTCATTCCCTTGCTACGGCACCGGCTGACACCAGAAGTCGGGACCGGGGCATTCCCGTCCCGAGCACGGCGTCCCAGCGCAGGTGATCGAGCGGTACCCGAAGTCGCAGGTGCAGATGCCGCCGCTCCCGGACGGACAGGTCGAGTGCTGCGTGCAGACGTAGAAGGTGAACGGGCAATCCACCGTGAAGTACGCGCGCCCGCACACGCTCCCGTTCGCGACACACGTTCCCCGAAGGCACGAGTACCCACTCCCGCAGGCCCGGCCACAGGCGCCGCAGGTGGCATTGCTCCAGAGGTTGGTCTCGCAGCCATCGGCGGGGTCGCTGTTGCAGTCGTCGTACCCCGTGTAGCAGGCGCCGTGCGAGCAGGTCCCGCCGGAGCAGATCGCGGTGGTGTTCGCGCTCCCGCAGCGTCGTCCACATGTCCCGCAGTTGTTCACGTCACCCCGCGTGTCGAGGCAGATGCTGCCACAGCGGGTGAACCCGGCGTCGCAGACGAAGTCGCAGCGCGTGCCGTCGCAGGTCCCGGTCGCGTGGTCGGGCGCACTACAGGGCGAACAACTCGAGCCACAGGCAGCAGGGCTCATGTTCGAGAGGCACGAGGCTCCGCAGCGGTGGAATCCGGTGTTGCAGGTGAACCCACAGCTTGTGCCATCACAGGTCGCGGTCGCGTTTACGGGCGGCATGCAGCGGTTGTCGCAGCGATTGCAGGTCGCGGGGCTCACGAGGCTGGCCTCGCACCCGTTCGAGGGATCGCGGTCGCAGTCGGCGAACCCGTCACGACAGCGAAAGCCGCAGCGCATGCCGTCGCAGGTGGGGTCCGCGTTCGCCGCCGTGGGGCACGGCGAGCACGAGGTGCCACAACCCGAGGTCGACATCGTCGAGATGCAGGAGGTACCGCAGCGGTGGAGCCCCGTGCCGCAGACGAAGTCGCAGGCGCCGCTCGTACAGACAGGCGAGGAACCCACGGGCCCCGAGGGACAGGGAGTACAGCGGCTGCCGCAGGTATTGGGATCGTCGTTGGCGACGCAGCGACCATCGCACTGGTGCATGCCCGTGCTGCACGAGAGGGTGCAGACCCCGAGCGCGCACGAGGCTCTACCACCGGCGGGGGCGACACATGTCTGACCGCAGCCGCCGCAGTGCATGAGGTCGCTCGCGGTGTCGACGCAGGCCATGCCGCAGCGAGTCGGGGTCATCGCCGTGCAGCCGCTCGTGCAGGTGCGCACCCCTCCCCCGTCACCGGGCATCATCGCGCAGATGGGAGTCGACCCCGAGCAGGCGATGCCACAGCGACCACAGTTCGTCGCGGTGGAGAGGTCCGCTTCGCAGCCCGTCGCGAGCATGCCGTCGCAGTCGCCGCGGCCCGCGAGGCACACCCCATCGAACACGCAGGCGCCGCGTACGCAGCTCACGCGATCGACGTCGACGCCAGGGAGCGCCCGGCAGTTCGTCCCGCAGGCGCCGCAGTTCGTGACGCTCGTTGCGAGGTCGACACAGGTGTCGCCGCAGCGGGTTGACCCCATCGCGCAGCCGGTGTCGGTCACGTCGGTGGCGTCGAGGGTGTTCACGTCGGCGGGCGCGTCCAGGGGAACCACCTGGTCGGCGGGCACGTCGAGACCGACGTCGTCCGGCAGCGTGCGGTCGAGGGCGGGCACGTCGGGATCGACGGCGTCGAGCGCGACATCGAGCGTGTCGGAGGGCGCAGGCGCATCCGGCGCGGGGGGCGACGTGATGGACTCCCCGCTACAGGCGGCGAGGACTCCGAGGATGAGGCAGACGATGATGATCGGGGTTCGGGCCACGAGATCCTCCCAGGGGAGGCCACGTCCGTCGTCGGGGTCGTCCTAAGGGGCTCGGCCGACTGCCGCTCCCCTTGAACGACACACGCGCCCTCGGCGGGGCGCGTGTTGGTGGGCGTGGACTCCGTTTGACGCTGGGAGATTGCGACCACGCTATGTTGTTCGTCATCGCGCCTGTCGGCAGCGGCAAATCGCTTGGGTTAAGCGGTTTCATGCGTGACAGATAATGTCCCGTCGTGACGTGCGCGCACCCCCAAGACAGAGCAGGGTCACCTATCCCCGTCAAATACGGCAAACCAGAACGGTGTCCATGAAAATCAGTCTCGCCCACCTCCGTCATCAGGGCATCGAC
>JBPOHC010000366.1:0-68462 GCA_052035985.1 Myxococcota bacterium
CGAACTCCCGACCGTCGCGCAGGGGCTCGCGGACGCGGACCTTGGGCTTCGTGCTCATCCCTCAGGTCTACCACCACTCGACCGCGTCAACCCCCGAATGGCGGTCAGACTCCAGTTGCGGGGCAAGGGCTCCGGTGATTGAAGCGCGAACGCGTGGCGGAGGCCGAGGGTGCCTGCACGTCGCGACGGTGGTGCACAGGCGAGCTGCACGCCGTCGGTCATCGCCCTACGATTGCGATCGACGGAGCCCTTGCCCCGCAACTGGCGGGGAAAGGGCGCGCGGAAGCGGGGTATGGGGTCACGCCGCGCGCCGTCGCAAAAGAGATGACGCAGTAGCGGTAGGCCGAGGCGAGAGAAGCCGCCGGGTCGCGACCTCCCGCAGAACACACGCCGCCGGGTCGCGACCTCACGACGGACATGCGCCGCCGGGTCGCGACCTCACGACGGACACGCCGTGACGGATCGCGAGCTCAGGGCGTCGCGGGCTTCTTCTTCGCGCGGCGGCGGGCGTTGATCGCTTCGTTGTGCGCGTCGAGCTGGCGCTCGTACGCGTCGAGCACGCCGACCCGCAACGGGTCGCTCTCGGGCAGCGAGCCGGTGAGCGCGAGGGCGAGCGTGGTGAAGGTCTCGTGCCACGCGTCGGAGAGGCGTTCGACATCGACGCCGCCAGGACCCTTCACGGCCACGCCGTAGGGCGCGAGCAGCGCCTCGATGAAGTCGACCGTGTCGCCGAGGTCGAGCGTCTTGACCGCGGGCGCCGCCTCTTTGCTGCGTAGCGCGGCGACAAGGTCGCGCATCCCGCGATACTGCGTGTCCATCGCGCCGCGCGTGAAGTCGATACGCTTGGGAAAGGCCATTCGCCGCAGCGAGCGTGCGGCTTCGAAGCGCCCGGAGGCTCCCTTGTTCAGCGCGACGAGCGGGTCGGTGAAGGTCTGCTCGATGGACTTCAGCGTCCCGTAGAACCCACCGATCGCGCGGTCGGTCGCCGTGTCGACGACGAGCTTCGGGGCGACGGCCACGCCCGCGAGGGCCTCGTTGGCCGCGACGAACTCACCGATTCGCGAGGCGATGGGCTCCGCGCGTTTGCGCTTCGCGAGGGTGTCCTCGCGGAGCAGCTCCGCCACGCGTGTTCCCACGTTGCGCTGGCGTTCGACGGTGAGGCGGGCGATTGAAAACAGTGCCATGGGGTACCTCCGTGCGGAGTCGCGTCGCGGGGGCGGTGGTCGCCCGGTGATTCGGTCGCGCACGCGTGCGACACGCTCCAGATAGCTAATGTGTTGAGGAGGGATCTTTTTCGGAGGGCGCGTCGATTTTCTTCGCGAGGCGCTCACCGAGGTCCTCCCCGCGTCGGGAGTGTTGCCCCTGTGTGGGCGTTCATGTTCAATCCGCCGACCGTGACCACGAGCGAGCCGACGCCCCACGACCTCGTGAGCGACGCCGTGCGTGCCGCGAAGCTCGGGCCTCACGTCGCCGACGCGCTCGTGATGTGGTTGGTGCGCGGTCTCGAAGACGATCGCCACGCGAAGCTCGATGGGGCGCCGGTAGACCCCTCGACGCGCGCTCGCCTCGCCCGCGTGTTCACCGACGTCGGTCTCGAGAACGACGGCACCCCCGAGGAGCGCGAGGAGCGCCCCGGTGTGCTGGCCCGCCTTCTCTCGAACGAGCTCGTGCCGCGTAGGTGGTCGCATGACCGTCGTGGCGCCGCGCGTCGGGCAGAGGTGGAACTCCCGCGCTTCGTGCTCGTCGGAGGCCCTGGACAGGGCAAGTCGACGCTCGCGCAGCAGCTCACGCAGCAGCACCGCGCCGCCTGGCTGTCGCCGCGGAAGGAGGGCCTCGATGACATCGCGCGCGTGACGCTCGACGACATCGCAGCCCGCGCTGCCGAAGACTCCCTCGCGATGGGTGACGTCGTACGCCTGCCCTTCCTGGTGCCGCTCGGGACGCTCTCGCGATGGCGCGTGACGCGCTCGATCGCGGAGCCTCTCCTGCTGAACTTTCTCGTCGAGCAGGTGAACGACGCAGGCGGCTCCGTGAGCGCGGAGGAGCTGACAGCGTTGCTCCGCGCGACGCCGTGGCTGCTGGTGCTCGACGGCCTCGACGAGGTCCCTGCGTCGGCGGGGCGTCGCGAGACGCTCGGGCTTGCAGAGCGCTTCATGCGCGAGCTCGCGGGCTCGAAGGGGATGCTCGTAGGCACCACGCGTCCGCAGGGCTACCAGGGCGATTTCGGCGAGGTCGACGAGCTGCACCTCGCGGCGTTCTCGACGAAGCGCGCCCTCGCGTACGCGAAGCGGCTGCTCGAAGACTGGTTCCCTTCGGCGGTGTCGGAGCAGCGTCGGCTGTTGGAGCGGCTCACGACCGCCTCGGCCGACGCGAACACCGCGCAGCTCCTCGGGACGCCGCTGCACGTGAGCATCCTCACCGCGCTGCTGCACCGGACGCCGGTGGTTCCGCGCGAGCGCTGGCAGATGTTTCACGACTTCTTCGCGTCGATCTATCAGCGCGAGGTCGACCGGCCGCACCCCTACGCCGAGCTCCTGAAGCGGTGGCGTCGCTACATCGAGCCGATGCACCACGTCGCAGGGCTGCATCTTCAGGCCCTCGGCGAGCGGGCTGAGGGGGCGGTGGCGCTCCTCACGAAGCCCGAGCTGGTGCGCATCGTCGACGCGCAGTTGCAGATCGGAAAGTTCACCGAAGAGCGCCGCCGCGAGCTCGTTCACGACATCGTCGAGGCCGCGTCCGATCGGCTCGTGCTGCTCGCGCAGGTCCGCGACGGTCGCTACGGCTTCACGTTGCGCTCCATCCAGGAATTCATG
Organism: Myxococcota bacterium; assembly: GCA_052035985.1. Lineage (GTDB taxonomy): Bacteria > Myxococcota_A > Polyangia > Polyangiales > CAISKJ01. Next base: position 2,814 of record JBPOHC010000366.1, read on the forward strand.
GCCGCCGAGGCGCTCACGGGAGGCGCGCACGAGGCGGTCGTGCGGCGCGCGAGGCGCCTGGTGCCGCTACCCTACTGGCGCAACGTCGTGCTGCTCATGGTGAGCAAGGTGTTCTCGCCGGGGCAGTCAGCGCTCGCGCCGCTCACCGAGGCGCTCACGATCGGTCTCTGCGATCGGCTCACCGAGCGCGACGAGGCCACGGTGTACGTCCCAGGCGACGACGCGGCGTTTGCGAGCGATCTGCTCGGCGAAGGGTCGGTGACGGTCGATCCCGGCGTGACGCGCGCGGTGCTGGAGCGCGCGCTCACGATCATCGATCAGCCAGATGCGGAGCGTGCGAAGCAACTCGTCACCGCGCTGTCTCAGGTGGTCGGCGACGAGGATTGCGCGAGGGAGCTCGACGCGATCGCGCGTCCGCTACGCGCCGCGCGTTTGGGGAACAGCGACGACCTCGGGGCATGGAGGTTCGCGATCGGGCTCGCGGACGCAGGGATCGCGTGGGCGAACGCGCTCGCGACGAAGCGGTGGCCTGTGGATGCGGAGGCGCGAAGGTTCGTTGCGCTGCATTGTAGTGGGAGTCCGTGGGCGTTGTCGAAGTGGGTCGAAGAGAAGGTGATCGAGGACCTCGACACGTTTGGTCCGAACGAGATGATGAAAATCGAGCCGCTTTTTGGGTGGCCCAAGGCTCCCCGGCTCTGGGTTTCGTGCGAGCCGCAACTGACCTCGCTTCGTCGTATCACTGTGTCTCCGGAAGACGCTCCGATTGCTTTCCAACTGCGCCCTCTTGATTCGGCGGGAGTGCCAGCGGTTGTTCTGGCAGAGCTGGCGCGTCTCACGCGTTGGCAACCGTGGTCGTGGATCGCTCGGTTCTCTTCTGCGCCGAGCCCAGAAGTGCTCTCGGAGGCGCTCGCGTACTTTGCGAACGAGGCGTCGCCCGAGCAGGTCGAACGCGCGAGAGCCGTAGCGCCGTGGCCGATCGCCGCCTGCCTCGCATGGGCCGAGTCGCCAGAGGAGCTACGGACGCTCTCCGAGGCTGCTGCCAGAGGCGAACTTGGGGACCTCGGGGTGTGGCGCGCTGCCGAGTCGCGGTGGGCGGCCCACCCGACGACGCTTCGCGAGTCCGCTCCGGATGGAGGCGCGTTGCCGTTCTCCGTCTCGATTCGCGATCACGGTTTTGTTCCGTGCGGAGAGGCGAGGATTGCGTGGGACCAGAGCGCGATCGAGGACCCGGACGTCGTCGCAGACCAGACCACGAGAGTTGTGCTCGAAGTGCTCCAGACCTCGCGACGGCGAGCGGTCGCGCGTTGGGCGGCGCTCGTGCTCGACGTTCTCGTTGAGGACGCCTGGCCGGTCCGGTCAGTCGTACCGCTCTCACTCATGGAGCGGCTCTTAGATGCCTCTCACGCGGATATCGGGATGCTCACCCGCATCGTGGCTCTTGCCGAGAGAGACGCGCTGGTCGAGCTCCTCGAGGCGAGGCGCGATCGGGTTGCGGTCAGCGATTGGACCCAACCAGACCCCATCAGCTCCTTGCTCGAGGCTCATCCTGCTGCGCCTGTGTTGTTGCTCTTAGCGCTGCGAATGGTGAGCTGGGATGGGCACCTGCGAGTTCGCATCCCCGCTGCGACCTTCGTGATGGCGGAGAGCCTCGCTCCCGAAGATCGAGCCGCAGTCGCTGCGTTCGAATTCGCGCGCGGCGGTGCCCTCGACATCGCGCGGCTGGCCTCGCTCCTCGTCGTCAGCGATCTCGCCGTTGAAGCGGCGTTGGCGATCGCTTTCGACGACTCCGCCCGCGGTGCTTCTCTCGCGATCGAGCTCCTCGCGCGGCTCCCCGACTCTAAGAGCGATCTCCGCGCTCGTTGCACCCGCCTGCTCCTCCAAGCCCGAAAGCTCCAGTGCAGCGAACTCCTCGTGCCCTCCGAGTGGAAGGAACTCTCGCTTCCGCGCCCTTCACCGCCGGAGCCGTCGAGCGCGTCGCCCGTCGCGCCGGTTCACATCGAGAGCCTGCGCATCGAGAACGTGCGCGCGTTCGACGCCTTCGAACTCCCCGTCGCCTCGTCGGGCGACAACGGCGCGTGGGTCGTGCTCCTCGGCGAGAACGGGACGGGCAAGAGCACCGCGCTCCGTGCCATCACCCTCGCCCTTGCCGAGCCCGACTACGCGACCACCATGTTCACCGAGTCGGCCTCGCGCGCCACGTGGCGACGCGACCCCGAGAAGCCCGCGCGCGCCACGGTGAGCCTCCACGGCCAGTCGTACACGGTCACGCTCGGCACGGGCGACACGGGCCGGGAGACGCTCGTCGCGTCGAGCGATCCGCCCAACGGCTCCGCGCGTGAGCGGCCCTTCCTCGTGGCCTACGGATGTCGGCGCGGCGCGGCGGACGGAGGCCGCGATCAGAAGGTCGACGTCGAGCCCCTCGACGGAATCGGTACGCTCTTCGACGCGCCGGGGCGCGCGCTCGTCATCGCCGAGGCGTGGCTCAAGGACCTCGCGCTCGCGCAGCTCCAGAACGAGCCCGGCAGCGCGCACCTCTACGACGTCGTGCGCGAGGTGCTCGTCGGCGACGGGACCACGGAGGGAATCCTCCCCGGCGTGCGTGCGATGAGAATCTCGGGCGGCACGGTGTGGTTCGAGGGGCCCGACGTGGGGACCTCGCCGCTCGCAGCGCTCAGCGACGGGTACATCACCACCGCGGGCTGGGTCATCGACCTGATGGCGCGCTGGATCCACCACCGACGCACCCGCAAGGAGCTCGTGTCGCGCGACTTCACGAGCGAGATGCGCGGCGTGGTGCTGCTCGACGAGATCGACCTGCACCTGCATCCGCGCTGGCAGCGGGAGCTCATCCCCGCCGTGCGGAGGGTCTTTCCGAAGCTGACCTTCGTGGTGACGACGCACAACCCGCTGACCGTGATCGGCGCGCGCGAGGGCGAGGTGTTCGTGCTGCGTCGGCGCAAGGGCGCGTCGGGCGTCGAGGCGCGTCGGCTACACCTGCCCGTTGGAATGCGCGCGGATCAGGTGCTCACGGGGGAGTGGTTCGGCCTCGCGACGACGCTCGACCCCGAGACCTTCGACCTCTGGGAGAGGCACTACCGCGCGCTCCGCAGCGGCAAGAAGGCGGGCGACCCCGAGCTGCGAGACCTGGAGCGCGAGCTCGCGCGCCGTCTGGGGACCTACGCGAGCACGTCGCTCGATCGCATCGCCCTCGACGTCGCGGCCGAGGTGATGGGAGACCGCCCGAAGGACCTCTCGGCATCGGAGCGCGAGGCCGCGCGCGCGAGCATCCTGGAGTGGGTGAAGCACCGCGCGGAGGACGCGTCGTAACGACGCGCGCGTTGGGGGAGCGACGGGGATGTTGCGCTTCATTCGCCCGAAGGAGCCCGACGACTTCGCGACGCGCGTCGCCGGTCCTCGCGCGAAGATCGACGGGATCGTCGCGGGCGGAAAGCTCCCGTCGAGCAAGCAGTTCGACGCGACGTGGCGCGAGTTCAAGAAGCCCCTGAGCGACACGCAGGAGGGCAAATGCGGCTACTGCGAGTCGTTCATCCGGGCGACGCAGTACGGCGACGTCGAGCACTATCGCCCGAAGGCTGAGCTCACCCGCGTGGCCGTTGGTGTGCCGATCCCGTGGACCTCCGAGGCTCCGCCGCCCACCGATTCCGTGAGCGAGTGTGGCTACTGGTGGCTCGCGTACGAGTGGACGAACTACCTCTTCGCGTGCGGGATCTGCAACGAGCGCTGGAAGGGCGAGCTCTTTCCCGTGGCGGTGCCGCAGCCGTCGAAGCTCAACCGCGGCTGCGAGAAGGCGGGCGAGGATCCGCTGCTGCTCAATCCGTACGGCGCGGAGCCGCCCGAGGAGCACCTCCGCTTCGACTCGGAGGGGCGCGTCTTCGCCCGCGCGAACTCGGTCCGCGGTGAGGCGACGATCACCACGTGCGGGCTTCACCGCATCGACCTCGTGACGGCGCGAGGGCCGATTGCGCAACGCGTCCACGCGCTGATCGGCGAGATCAACAAAGCGAGGACCTCGGATCGAAAGGCTCCGCACATCGCCGATCTGCAAGCGCTCGGGAGCCGCAGGAGTCCTCACGCGGGGATGGTGCGCTCGCTCGTCGCGGAGAGCGTCTCGCCTGACGTCGTCGCGGCGCTCTGGCCCGACCATCGCTGACGCGCGGAGTTCAAGTCCGCGTCGCGGTCAGTCGGTGCGCTCTGCGTATTTCTGGTGGGTGAATCGGTAGGCTGAGGAGCGAAGCGACGCTGAATGCGTCGCTCAGCGGCGGCCGCGGCGACGGCCTGCGGGCGCGGAGACGAACTGCTCCTGAAGGCGCTGCACGGCGCCGCGGGCCGCGACCTCGATCGCCGCGCGAGAGAGCCTCGCCGTGGGATCGGTGCCGCCGGGGAACACCTGCTCCGTCGCCGACGCCGTGGTGCTCACCGTGCCGATGATGTTGTGCGCGGGCTCCTGAAGGATCGCGAGCGAGAGCTCGGCCCGCACATGAACGCCGCTCGCGTCCTGCGTGCGCTGGAGCGATGCGAGCGAGCCTTCGAGCGCGCACCAGCGCAGCGCCCGCGTGCGCAGACGGGCCTGCGCCGCAGAGGGGAGCGTGCCCGAGTGGAGCGCGAGCTCCGGCGAGGTCTCGACCGCGCGACGGAGCGACTGACGCATGGTTTCGGTGTCGGCCGCGTTGCTCGACGCGCGGTTCTGCACCGCGTTGACGGAGACCACCAGGCGCACGCGGCGCCAGTCGACAGGCGCGATGGCGGGCGTCGGAGAGACTGCCGCCGCGGGCGCGGGCTGCGCGTACCCGGTGGGAATCACCGAGCCGAAGGCGCCCGTGCCGTAGGAGCCCGTGCCGTACGCGTTCGCGGGACGTGCCACGGCGGGCTGCGCGGGCAGCGACGAGAGCGCGCGCACGCTGGCCTGCGCGGCCGAGCGGACGCTGCGGTCGCGGTCGTCGAGCACGTTGTTGAGCGCCGAGATGGCCGCGCGGTCGCCGAATCCGCCGAGCGAGATGGCCGCCGCGCGGCGAACGGTCGGAGCCCTGTCACGGAGCGCGCTCTCGAGAGCTTCGCGGCCTCCGTCGGGGTGTGTGCGCGCGATCTCCTGCACGGCGCGGACGCGCGCCCGAGGGGTCGCCGACGCCCGAAGCGCGCCGATGGGAGAGGTCATGCTCTGCGACCAGGCCGAGGGGCACTGGAGCACGAGCGCGAGCGCTGCGAAGAGCGTGAAGAGCGAGACGCGGACCGTACGGAGGGTGTGTCGTTTCATGGCCTTGTGTTCGGTCATCACGGCGGACAGCGACCGTACCTTGAGCCTCGACGCGACGGCAATGACCCCTATGGGTTCACAGTCACGTGGCCGGGGCGCCGCAGTTCGGGCAGACGCCCAGTTCGGCGGCGTAGACCGACTTGCAGTGGGCGCAGGCGCGACGTCCCACGCGGGCGTCGGGGGCGATGGGCTTGAGCGTCGGGAACTTCACGGCCATCTCGGCCGAGGACATCACGTCGTTGGGGTCCGAAGGGATCCACACGACCTCCATGGCCTGGAGGGCGCCGGGGCCCGCGAGGAGCACCTGGAGGTCGGCCCGGAGCGCGTCGCGGGTGGTCACCGGGACGAAGCCCGTGAAGTTGCCCCTGCGCGCGATGAGGAGGGTGACCACGACGAAGCCGCCGCCCTCTTCGGCGCGTCCGCGCGAGGCCGGGGCGTTGATCTTTCGCACGCCGCCCGCGTCGGCGCGCACGGTCTCGACGATGTAGCGCCCGCGCTCCTGATCGACGGCGGCCTGGAACTGCTGCTGCGTCACCTGCATCGAGAGCCCCTGGCTCACCGCGTGGTGCGTCATGTACGCGCTGTCGAGGAAGCGCGAGAGCGACGTGGCCATCGTGCGCGCGGCGTTCTCGAGGGCGTCGGGTGAGTTCTGCATCTGCACCGACCCCGCGATGCGATCGAGCTCGCCCTGCACCTGCGCGCGCACCGACGAGTCGAACGCGATGGCGAGCGCGCCGAGCGAGAAGGTCTCGGGCGTGAAGTCTCCGCCGGGCATTCCACCGAAGCCGTTCTGCGTGGGCACGTAGCTCACGCCGCTGCTCCCCTTCTTCTTGCTGAGCGCCATCCCGATGAGGATCACCACGATGAAGAAGAACACCACGCAGCACAGGGCGCCGGCCCCTCCGCCGCCGTTCGACGACCCGCCCCCGTACGACCCGTAAGAGCCGCCGCCGTAGGACCCGCCGCTGCTCCCGCCGCCCCACGAAGAGCGGCTGCTGCTGCCCCAGCTCGTGCCCGACGAGCGGCTCCCGCCGCCCCAGCTCGAACCCGACGAGCGGCTCGACGAGGAGGAAGAAGATCGCCCCGAACCCCAGCTCGAACCGCCGAAGCTGCCGCCCGTGTGCTGCGCCAGCGAGGCCACCGGGACGAACACGGCGAGCACGACGACGAGGAACAGCCAGACCCTGAATCTCAGCATGGCGCGTACGTTACGCCGCGCGTTTGCGCCGCACCAGAGCTCACTGCGCGCAGGTCACCTGCGTGACGACGACGCGCGAGGCACCGTGCGCGGCGGGCTCGCGGCGCACCACCACCACGGCGCCCTCGGCGCGCGTCGAGAGGCGCGCGGGCACCGGGGAGCCCGTGCGGACCGCCGTGGGCGCGGCGAGGCTCCCGTCGGGCGAGGTGCGCGCGACGATGAGCCGCCCGTTCGTGAGGTCGTCGATGAGCACGAAGGCGCTCACGCCGTCGACCGTCGCGTCGATGAGCCCGAAGCGCCCTCGCGTCGTCGCGTCCGACGCGGCCCCGAGCGCCGCGCCGCCAGGGGGAACACGCACCAGCACCGGCGTCCCCGTGCCGTGGACCTGCACGCCGTGGAGGGCGCCCGCGAGGTCGACGGGCCCGAGCGTGGCGGCGGGCCAGCGCAGCCGGGAGTTCACCTGCAACGTCGGCGAGAGACCCATGAGCGACGCGTCGGCGTTCGCGTCGACGCCCTCGACCGTGAGCGCGAGCGCGCCGAGCGAGGGCAGCCACGCGAGCCGCGGAGAACGTCCTTCGCCGAGGTCCGCCGCGCGGTCGTGGGAGACGCCGCGGAGGTCGAGCGCAGCACCACGGAGCGTGCGCCCCGCGGCCGCGGACCACACCACCGCGAAGCCCGACTCGGTGCTCGCGACGGCGAGCGAATCCACCGCGGCGTCTTCGCGCGCCACCCTGCGAGGGACGTTCTGCGCCTCGGCGCGTCCGTTGATTCGCGCGAGCATCACGTCGTGCCCGTCTTCGACGTAGGCGATGGCGGCGCCCGTGGGCGTGGCGGTCATCGCGAAGGTGGCCGACGGGCGTCCCACCTCGCGCGCGGCCCCGAGCGGTCGCCACTGGGCGTCGAAGGCGCGCACGCGCAGCGAGCCCGAGCGCTCACGCCACGCGACCACGGCGCCGCCCGCGGTGAACACCACCCACGGGGCCGTGGAAGGGTCGACGGCGTCGCTCTCGGCGAGCGCGAGGGTGTTGCTCGCGAGCGCGCATCCTGGCCGCTGCGTCCGGCGCGGCTGAGCCTGCGCGGTGAACGCCGTGACGAGGGCGCACAGCCCGAGGGAGATTGGAGCGACGCGGCGCATCGAGCGGGCGGGAGGTTACTACTTCTGCTGCGCGCCGTGGTTGCGCGCGCGCTGTGATTGCTGTTACACGCCTCGCGCCATGGCTCTCAAGGTAGGTATCGTAGGGCTGCCCAACGTGGGCAAGAGCACGCTCTTCAACGCCGTGTCGACGACGGCGCGCGCGGAGGCGGCGAACTTCCCCTTCTGCACCATCGATCCCAACGTGGGGACCGCGTCGGTGCCCGACGAGCGCTTCGACGCGCTCGTGCGGCTCTACAAGCCCGAGAAGGAGGTGCGCGCCACCGTCGATTTCGTCGACATCGCGGGCCTCGTCCGCGGGGCGAGCAAGGGCGAGGGCCGCGGCAACGCGTTCCTCTCGCACATCCGCGAGGTCGACGCGGTGGCCCACGTGGTGCGCTGCTTCGACGACGAGAACATCATCCACGTCGACAACAAGGTCGACCCCGCGAGCGACGTCGAGACCATCGAGACCGAGCTCATTCTCAAAGACCTCGACGCAGTGGAGAAGCGCCTCGACCGCGCGCGCAAGCAGGCCAAGGGCGGCAAGCCCGAGGACAAGCTCGCCGTCGACGTGCTCGAGGTCGTCGCGAAGGGGCTCAACGAGGGCAAGACCGCCCACGCCATCACGCTCTCCGACGAGGGACGCGCGGTGATGCGAGACAGCTTTCTCCTCACCGACAAGCCCATGTTCTTCGTCGCCAACGTGGCCGAGAAGGACATTCACGGCGAGGGGAACGACCACGTCAAAAAGCTCGAAGCGATCGCGAAGAAGCGCGGCCTCCAGGTGACGCGCATCTCGGCTTCGATCGAGGCCGAGATCGCCTCGCTCCCGAAGGAGGACCGCGCGGACTTTCTCGCGAGCGTGGGGCTCACCGAGCCCGGTCTCCATCAGGTCGTGCGGACGGGGTACTCCGTGCTCGACCTCATCACGTTCTTCACCGCGGGCAAGCCCGAGGTCCACGCGTGGCCCATCCGTCGCGGCACCACCGCGCCGGGCGCCGCGGGCAAGATCCACACGGACTTCGAGCGCGGCTTCATCAAGGCCGAGATGATCTTCTGGAAGGACCTCGTCGACCTCGGGAGCGAGGCCGCGTGCAGGGCCGCGGGCAAGCTCGGCATCGAGGGGCGCGACTACGTGGTCCGCGACGGCGACGTCGCCCACTTCAGATTCAACGTCTGAAATCTCCGTCATGGAGCATGGAATCCCCAGCGACGGGGATGACATATCCCGGCACGCTCTGTAGAGTCCCCATCACTGTGAGTGGAATCTGGAACAACAGGTTTGAGGTCGTCCTCCGCCCCCTGCGTGATCCCCACGGTGCGCAGCACTCCGTGGTGATCGAGACGCGAACCGCCGCCAAGGCCACGCGAGAGGTGACGGCGCGCTTCCCCGACATGAAGGTCGTGTCGGTGACGCGCATCACCCCCACCGTCGCGTCGATCAAGGCCGCGCAGCGCGCCGAGGCCGCGGAGCAGTCTGAGACCTCCGAGACCCCCGCCATCGTGACCCCGATCCGCCGCGTGGGCTGAGCGCCGTCAGCGCTCGACCCACACCTCGATCAGCGCGCCATCCTCGGCGCGTCCGCACAGAAGAAAGCTGAACGCGCCCGGCACCCCGGGCACCTCGATCAACACGCGCACCGTGTCGAAGGCCTCGGCCGCGACGCTGTATCGCGCGACATTGTCGCTCTGCGAGAACATCTCGAGCACCGCGTCTCTGCCCTGGTGCACCGACCCGTCGGCCTGACGAAAATGGACCCGCTCGTGGAGCACCGCCGCGACCTCGTCGCCCTCTCGCTCCACCAGCACACGCAGCAACGCCGCGACGCTCATCGCACACGCTCCATCGGTTCGAGCGACCAGAAGCCCGTCCCTTCGGACTCTGCGCCGACGCCGTACGTCCCGAACATCCCCGTGATCGACGGTCTGAGAAGCCCCGCGCCCTGCGCGACCGTTCCCCGCGTCGAGACCTCGCGCCAGTGGATCGCCAGCGCGCCGCGATCGACCGTGTCTCCCTCGAACGCGCCCTCGCGCTCCTGGTAGCGATAGGCCGCGCGCCAGCGTCCGTCGGGCGTGTGAGAGAGCACCGTCTCGACGCCCATCCCGGCGGGAAGACCCGTCCAGCGAGAGAGCCACACGCCGGGCCGCAGCGTCGCGTCGGGCATCCCCGCGGGGACGAGCTCCACCGCGCCATCGGGGAGCGAACCTCGCAGCGCGCCCGTGGCGTCGACGCGCAGTCGCACGTGTCGCACGCGCATCGTCGCGCCCGCGACCACGGACTCCTCGCGCCACACGATCTCGTAGCCGTCGGCCGTGTGAGCGCCCGCGAGCTCGCCGTGCCACGGAGGAAGCTCCCACGTCCCGCGGAGGCGCTCCGTCGATCCGTGCAGCCACACCTGCACCCGCACGCCATCGGGAACGTCTCCCCAGCGACCCCAGTAGAGCCCCGTCGGCGCGGCGCTCCGATGGACCTCCGGTCGCGCCGCGGGCGCGTTGCACCCGAGGGCGAGCGACACGACGACCATCGAGAGGGGGCGCTTCACGGCGCGCGGAGGATGCACGAAAGCGCTTCAGCATCCAACGATCGATCGTCGCAACGACGCCCGCGCGGCGATACCCTCCGCGCTCGTGGACGCCTCGTCCCTCGACGCGCGCATCAGCGAGATGGCGCGCACCGCCGCGAGCACCCCCGGCGCGGCCTTCATGCTCCTCGACGCGCGCGATGGAGGACCTCGACGCGCCGTGCTCGCGGAGCGTCCCCGCGCGCTCGTTCACCGCGCCCACGATGACCTCGACGGCGCGCTCGAAGCCTTCGGCGACGCCCTCGACGCGATGAGAGCGTCAGCTTCAGTGGGCTCCGACGACACGCTCCCCGTGGCCTTCGGGTGCATCACGTACGACGCCGCCGCGCGCGCGCTCGAACCTCACCACACCACCGACGCGAGGCCCCACGGAGATCGCTGCCCGAGCGCGTGGCTCGCCCGCTACGAGCGCGTGACCTCCGTCGAGCTGCCCGCGTGGCCGCTGCGCTCCGAGGTGCGGGCGGCGGGGCTCCTCGGTCCCTTCGAGAGCGCGACCGATCACGACGCGCACGTCGCGGGGGTTGAAGCGATTCGGGCCGCGATCCGCGACGGAGACGTCTACCTCGTGAACCTCGCGAGGACGCTCCACGCGCGCGGTGAGCCCGAGCCCGAGGCCCTGTGGTCGCGGGTGCTCGCGTCGTCGGCCCGCTACGGCGCGGTGCTCCACGTCGGCGACGCGCTCGTCGCGGGCATGAGCATGGAGCTCGCCCTCGCGTGGGACCGCGCGACCGGCATCGCGACGAGCCGACCGATCAAGGGGACGCGCCCTCGCCGCGAGGACCCCGACGACGATCGACGCGAGGCCGAGGCGCTCGCGGCGGACCCCAAGGAGCGCGCCGAGAACGCGATGGCGATCGACGTCCATCGCAACGACCTCGGGCGCGTCGCGGAGATCGGGGGCGTGACCGTGCCCGCGCGCTTCGAGTCCGAGCCGCACAGGCATGTGCATCACCTGGTGTCGACGGTGCGGGCGCGCGTCCCAGGGGAGACTCCTGCGCGCGACGTGCTCCGCGCGGTGCTCCCCGTGGGGTCGGTGACGGGCGCGCCGAAGCTCGCCGCGATGGAGCACATCGAACGCCTCGAGCGCTCCCGCAGGGGCCTCTACACGGGCGTCTACGGGGCCGTCTACGAAGACGGGTCGGTGCAGCTCGCCGTGGCGATCCGCACGCTCGTGCGCGACGCCGCGGGCTGTCACTACGGCGTCGGCGGCGGGATCGTCTGGGACAGCGACCCCGAGCGCGAGTGGCAGGAGCTCGCGTGGAAGCAGCGCGCCCTCGGCGAGCGTCGCTGAATTGCCTCCGCGTCGCGTCGGTGAAAACCCCTTCAGCGAAAGACGAAAGCAATCGTCGCGATGGGGGTGCTGTGACCATCCCAACGCGAAGTTGTGATGTTAACGTCGCCGTCGACAGGTCGCAGCGCGCACCCGCTCGCGGCGGTCGGACGGACCACAACACTGAGCGTCGCAGCGCGCACCCGCTCGCGGCGCACCCCGCCAGTGCCACACGGCACGAGGCGATCGAGGGCCTGATCGATGCGAAGACTCTCACGGGCATTCATCGGCGTCGGATGTGTCGCGCTGCTCGCAGCGTGCAGCGCGGGAGACGCGGGAAACGCGACGCTCAAGGGCACCGACGATGGCGGCAGCCAGCCCGACAGCGTGGTGTCTCGCACCGACGCTCGCATCGACACGCCCCGCGTCGACGCCACCGTGCTCCCCGACGGGCGGGTGATCTACCCCGACGTCGCGACGAGCACGCCCGACGGGACGGTGACCGCGCCCGACGGAACGGTGACCGCGCCCGACGCGACGGTGGAGCTGCCCGACGGATCGACGGTGCTCCCCGACGGCGCGGTGATGCTCCCCGACGGCGCGGTGATCCCGTACCCCGACGCGGGCGCCGCGCCCGACGCGAGCGCGACGTGTGGCGACCGCGAGGTGTGCGACGACGGCGTCGACAACAACTGCAACGGCCGCGTCGACGAGGGCTGCGCGTGCATCCCCGGCATGACGCAGCGCTGCTTCGACGGCCCGCTGTCGCAGGCCGGCCGCGGCGTGTGCGTCTACGGCATGCAGCGCTGCGAGGGCACCGGAGAGTTCGGCTCGTGGAGCTCGTGCGTGGGCAGCGGCAGCCCGCAGCCCGTGGTGTGCGGGCGCATGATGGACTTCCGCTGCAACGGCAACATCGACGAGGGCTGCGACTGCACGCCCGGCATGACGCGCTCGTGCTACTCGGGGCCGATGGGCACGTCGGGCGTCGGCGCGTGCCGCGCGGGCTCGCAGACCTGCACCATGACCGCGACGGGCTCCGCGTGGGGGACGTGCACGGGCGAGGTGCTCCCCGGCACGCGCGACCTCTGTGACGGCGTCGACCGCGACTGCAACGGCTCCGCGAACGACGGCTGCGCCTGCGCGCTCAACGCCGCGCGGAGCTGCTACTCAGGGCCCGCGGGCACGTCGGGCGTGGGCGCCTGTCGCGCGGGCACGCAGCGCTGCGTGGCGGGCCCCGGCGGCGTCGGAACGACCTGGGGGACGTGCACGGGCGAGACCCTCCCCTCTCCCGATCAGTGCGACGGCGTCGACCGCAACTGCGACGGCAACGCGAACACCGGCTGCACCTGCGCCGCGGGCACCACGAGGCCCTGTTACACAGGCCCCGCGGGCACGTCGGGCGTGGGCATCTGCCGGCCCGGCACGCAGACATGCACGCGCGTGTCGACCACGAGCACCACGTGGGGGACCACGTGCACCGGACAGATCCTCCCCGGGGCCTCCGAGGTCTGCGGGAACATGCGCGACGACAACTGCAACGGCATGGTCGATGAGGGCTGCACCACGACCCCGATGTGCCCCACGGGCTTCGACCTCACGACCGACGTCAACAACTGCGGCCGCTGCGGGAACCGCTGCGCCGCGGGCGAAGCCTGCGTGGCGAGCGTCTGCGTCGGCAACGGTCAGCTCCGCATCACCATGACCTGGGACCGCATGGGCGACATGGACCTCCACGTCGTCCCCCCGTGCGGCACGGAGATCTACTACGGTCGGCTCGCGGCCTGCGGCGGCGACCTCGACGTCGACAGCTGCCCCGCGCAGTCTCCGAGCGCGTCGTACCCGTCGGGCGCCGATCCGTGCACGGGCCCCGAGAACATCTTCTGGGCGGCCGCTCCCGCGAACGGCACCTACGTCGTGTGCGCCAACCCGTGGGCGCTCAGCACCACGGTGAACTACCGCGTCACCGTCACCCGCGGCACCACCGTGATCCGCACCTGGACGGGCTCGCGCAGCGGCTCCGCGGGCTACCGCGCGTGCTCGCCCACGGCGCCGTCGTACATCGGCAGCTTCACCATCCCCTGAACATCACTGCACGACGAGCGTCGTGGCCCGGGTGATGCGCGCGCTGCGCATCACCCCCATGAGCTCGTGCTGACAGTTCTCCGTGCGCAGGTCCCAGAAGCCGCGCGGCACCCGCACGCTGCGGGTGGTGCCCGGCTCGATCGTCGCGCTGCCGAGGAGGTCGTCGCCCCAGCGGTCTTCGCCGGGCGTCGAGAGGAAGAGATAACAGACCGTCTCGCTCGCGCGGTTGGTGAGCCCGAGGGGAACCGCGGTGCCGTCGTCGACGACCCGCTGCGGCGCCGAGCAGGCCGCGAGCGCGAGCGCGAGCACCAATCGAAGGGGAGTCATGGCGGTGCGGAGAGTACGCTCGCACCGCGCGGGTCGCGCAACCTTTGGACCGACGCACGAGGATGGGCGTATGCTCCGCGCGTTCCAGCGCATCCCTGCGGCGAGGTGAGAATGCCCTGTCTCCGTTGGATCGGCGCGCAAGGGCGCGGCCGGCTCTTCCCCATCTACAAATCGATCACGACGATCGGGAGCGCAGGCGGCAACGACATCGCCGTCGAGGCGCGCGGCGTGGCCCAGTGGCACGCGCAGATCGTCTTCGACGGGCGCGACTTCTCGCTCGACGAGGTCGACCCCGTGGCCGAGATCCAGGTGAACCAGAAGCGCAAGCGCCGCGCGCGGCTCACCCACAACGACCACGTCACGCTCGGCGAGTGCGAGCTCGTCTTCTCGATGCTCGAAGAGGCCGAGGGGGTGGGCAAGGCGTCGCCGCAGGGAGACGTCTCGCAGGCCGAGCTCACGGGGCTCCGCAAGCTCTACCAGTTCAGCGAGCGGCTGCTCGTGACCCGCGACGTGCAGACGTTGCTCGAGGCGCTGCTCGACGGCGCCATCGAGGCCACGGGCGCTGACAAGGGCTTCGTGGTGCTCCTCCGCGGCAACCAGACCGAGGTGCGCGCCGCGAGGAACCTCCGGCAGGAGAACCTCCCCGACGCCGTGCGCCAGCTCTCGGACAGCATCATCGCGAAGGTGATCGAGAGCAAGCGGCCCATCATCGTGCACAACGCCGTCGACGACACGCTCTTCCGCAGCGCGGCGTCGGTGATGAACCTCAAGCTCTGCTCGGTGATGTGCGCGCCGCTCATCGCGGGCGGCGAGCTCTCGGGGCTCATCTACCTCGGCAACGACCGCATCGCGCACCTCTTCGACCCGAAGGCCCTCGACATCCTCACGGTGTTCGCGTCGCAAGCCTCGCTGATCCTCCAGAACACCATGCTCCTCGAGACTCTGCGCCAGGGTCACGCCGAGCTCGAGAAGAAGCTCAAGGAGCAGCGCTTCGGAGAGATCATCGGGAGCTGCGACTCGATGCTCAAGGTGTTCACCAAGGTGCAGAAGGTCGCGCCCACCGACGTCTCGGTGCTCATCACCGGCGAGACGGGCACGGGCAAGGAGCTCATCGCGCGAGAGATCCACAACCGCTCGTCGAGGGCCAACGGGCCCTTCGTGGTGATCAACTGCGGCGCGATCCCCGAGAACCTCATGGAGAGCGAGCTCTTCGGGCACGTTCGCGGCGCGTTCACGGGGGCCGTCGCCACGCGCCAGGGGAAGTTTCAAGCGGCCGACAAGGGGACGCTCTTCCTCGACGAGATCGGCGAGCTGCCCATCGCACTCCAGGTGAAGCTCCTGCGCGCGTTGCAGGAGCGCGTGGTCACGAAGGTCGGTGATTCGAAGCCCGAGCGCGTCGACATCAGGGTCATCGCGGCGACCAACCGCAACCTCGAAGACGAGATCCGCAAGAGCGCCTTCCGCGAGGACCTCTACTACCGCCTCAACGTGGTGAACATCCTCCTGCCGCCGCTCAGGGACCGCGGCGACGACGTCATCGTGCTCGCGCGCTTCCTCCTCCAGAAGTACGCGCAGGAGCTCGGGAGCGCGGTGAAGGGCTTCACGCCCAACGCCCTCATCGCCATTCGCAAGTACGACTGGCCCGGCAACGTGCGCCAGCTCGAGAACCGGCTGAAGAAGGCCCTCGTGCTCTGCGACAAGACCCTCGTAGGACCCGAGGATCTCGACCTCAACCCCGAGAACCTCCAGACCATCGTCGCGCTCGACAAGGCCAAGGAGGACTTCCAGCGGAAGTACATCCTCGAGGTGCTCGAGCGTAACAACGGCAACCGCACGAAGACCGCGCGCGACCTCGGCGTCGACCCCCGCACCATCTTCCGCTACCTCGAAAAAGAGGGCGGACCGGCGCCGGGCGGGAGCTTCCCCGAGGAGTGACGCTCACGTCGCGAGCGCGCGCGTGACGTGAACAAACCGGCGGCTGTGAGGACGCCGTGGTCGACACGACACGGCCCCGAAGACGCGATGTCTCCGGGGCCGTTGTCGTTCGCGAGGTTGAGTCCGCTCAGTTCGCGAGCTGGCGCTCGAAGCGGAAGTCTCCGCCGGGGACGCGGGCGACGTGCACCGTGTCGCCGGGCATGAAGTCACCGCCGAGGATGCGCTGCGCGAGCGGGTTCTCGAGGTGCTGCTGGATCGCGCGCTTGAGGGGACGCGCGCCGTAGACCGGGTCCCACCCGAGCTCGCCGAGGTAGTCCTTCGCGGCGTCGTCGAGGGAGAGCTTGAGCTCCCTGCGCTCGAGGCGCTTCTCGAAGGCGCGGAGCTGGATGTCGACGATGGCCCGGAGGTCTCCCTTGTCGAGGCGGTGGAAGATGATCGTCTCGTCGAGGCGGTTCAGGAACTCGGGCCTGAACTGCGCGCGGAGGTCTTCCATCACGGCGCGTCGGATCTGCGCGTCGCCCGCGTTCGCCTCGAGGATGTGAACGCTCCCCACGTTGCTGGTCATGATCAGCACGGTGTTCCTGAAGTCGACCGTGCGACCCTGGCCGTCGGTGAGGCGGCCGTCGTCGAGCACCTGAAGGAGCACGTTCCACACGTCGGGGTGGGCCTTCTCGACCTCGTCGAAGAGGATCACCGCGTAGGGCCTGCGGCGCACGGGCTCGGTGAGCTGCCCGCCCTCGTCGTAGCCCACGTACCCCGGAGGAGCGCCGATGAGCCGGGCCACCGTGTGCTTCTCCATGTACTCGCTCATGTCGAGGCGGATCATCGCCCGCTCGTCATCGAAGAGGAACTCCGCGAGCGCCTTCGCGAGCTCGGTCTTCCCGACGCCCGTGGGGCCGAGGAAGAGGAAGCTCCCGATGGGCCTGCGCTCATCACCGAGCCCCGCCCTCGCGCGTCGCACCGCGTTGGCCACGGCGCGCACCGCCTCGGCCTGGCCGACCACGCGCTTCGCGAGCTGGTCCTCCATCTGGAGCAGCTTCGACTGCTCGCTCTCGAGCATCTTGCGCAGCGGAACGCCGGTCCACTTCGCGACGATCTCCGCGATTCCCTCCGCGGTGACCTCCTCGCGCAGGTACGCGCCGCCCTCCTTCTGGGCCTTCTCGATGGTCTCCTGCGCGGTCGTGAGCTCGCGCTCGAGCTTCGGGATCACGTCGTACTGGAGCTGCCCGGCGCGCTCGTAGCTGCCCGACCGCGTGGCGCGCTCGAGGTCACCCTTCGCGCCTTCGAGCTTCTCCTTCACGGTGCGAACCGAGGCGATGATGTCCTTCTCGCGCAGCCACTTCGCCTTCATGGTCTCGAGGGCCGAGCGCTGGTCGGCGAGCTCGCGGTTGACCTCTTCGAGGCGCGCCTGCGAGGCGCGGTCGGTCTCGCGCGTGAGGGCCTGCTTCTCGATCTCGAGCTGCGTCATGCGGCGCTGCTGCTGATCGATCTCGAGGGGCATCGAGCCGAGCTCCATCTTGAGCTTCGCGGCCGCCTCGTCGACGAGGTCGATGGCCTTGTCGGGCAGAAAGCGCTCGGTGATGTAGCGGTTCGAGAGCGTCGCCGCGGCCACGAGGGCGCCGTCTTGAATGCGAATCCCGTGGTGGACCTCGTAGCGCTCCTTGAGCCCGCGGAGGATCGCGATGGTGTCCTCGACCGTGGGCTGACCCACGTAGACCTGCTGGAAGCGACGCTCCAGCGCGGCGTCCTTCTCGATGTGCTTGCGGTACTCGTCGAGCGTCGTCGCGCCGATGCAGTGGAGCTCGCCGCGCGCCAGGGCGGGCTTGAGCATGTTCGAAGCGTCCATCGCGCCCTCGGCCGCGCCCGCGCCGACGAGGGTGTGGAGCTCGTCGATGAAGAGCACCACGTCGCCGCTCGACTCGACCTCCTTCAGCACGGCCTTGAGGCGCTCCTCGAACTCGCCGCGGAACTTCGCGCCCGCCACCAGCGAGGCCAGGTCGAGGGCCACGATGCGCTTGTCCCTGAGGCTCTCGGGCACGTCGCCGCGGATGATCCGCTGTGCGATCCCTTCGACGATGGCGGTCTTGCCCACGCCGGGCTCGCCGATGAGCACGGGGTTGTTCTTCGTGCGGCGAGAGAGCACCTGCATCACCCGACGGATCTCCTCGTCGCGGCCGATGACGGGGTCGAGCTTCCCGAGCTTCGCGAGCTGCGTGTAGTCCTTGCAGTACTTCTCGAGGGCCTGAAAGGTCCCCTCGGGGTCGGCGCTCGTCACGCGCTGGTTGCCGCGGACCTCCTTGAGCACCGAGAGAAAGCGCTGCTCGTCGAGGTTGAAGCGCTTGAGCGTCCCCGCCACGTCGCGGTCGTGCTTGAGCATCGCGAGCAGGATGTGCTCCGCCGACGTGAACTCGTCTTTGAGACCCTTCGCTTCGTCTTCGGCCTTCTGGAGCACCACGTTGAGCCGACGCGAGAGCGAGGGCTCGGCGCCGCCCGACACGCGGGGGAGCTTCTCGACGGCGCGCTCGAACTCCGCGAGGGCCGCGCGGGGGTCGCTCCCGGCCTTCTGCACGAGGGCGGGGACGACGCCGTTCTCCTGCTGGAGCAGCGAGATCATCACGTGCTCGGGGGTGAGCTCGGGGTTGCCTCGCCGCGCGGCCTCGGACTGGGCCGCCGCGAGCGCCTCACGGGACTTCGTCGTGAATCGATCGATGCGCATGGGGTCTTCCTCGCTCCCTGATAGGGTACTCGGTGTGGCCGGTGGGCAGACGTCGGCGACGATGTCCGTCGCGACGCGCACCCTCCGTCGTAGACGCGTTGTTGTTGGGGACGTCCGCACCGTAAGCACCGCCCATACCGCCGTCAACGCGTCGTCGAACATGGCGCGGCTGGACAGCGCCCCTCACCGCTCGTAACTTCACGAACCCGCCGCACGCACCTGCACTGCGCTCGCAGTCGAGAACTCCCAACACCCGCCACGCACAGGTCCTCTCTCGCGCGAAACGCCCTTCGCGAAGGTCACTCCGCGCGCGCATCCAACCAACCCCCAGCACACAGACACAGCACCGCCATGTCGATCGAGAACCGTCAGAAGATCCCTGTTCCGCGCCGGTCGTTCCTGTGGTCGCTCAACGAGACCTCGGGCGAGATCCTCCTCCACGTCGGGCCCACGGAGTTCACGCCGAGCGCGAACGACCGCATCGTGCGCGCCAACGACCGCGGCGGCTTCGAGCAGGCCCCGATGGAGGCGCGTCCCTTCATCGTCGCGCGCGACGGCGAGTACGTCGTGCTCACCAACCCCATGCGCGGCGAGGCCACCGAGGAGTACCCCAACGGCGCCCACATCCCCGGCGGCAACAAGGAGAAGGAACTCCTCCTCGGCACCACGCGGATCATCCCCGGGCCGTGCGCGTTTCCGCTCTGGCCGGGGCAGTCCGCCGAGGTGCGTCCGGCCCACAAGCTCGGCGCCAACCACTACCTCCTCGTCGAGGTGGTGGGCCAGGTCGAGGAGAAGGCGCGCTACTTCAAGCTCGTGATCGAGAGCGCGGGGCTGTCGAGCGCCGTCATCGACTCGGGCGACGAGAGCACCCCCACGCCGAGCTCGCCGCGCGGTGAAGCCTCGCACACGCCGTCGCAGCTCAGGCTCGGGCAGCGCATCGTGATCCAGGGGCGCCACACGCAGCTCTTCATCCCGCCGTCGGGCATCGAGATCGTCGCGCCCATCGAGGACGTCGACGCGTCGACGATCACGAAGACCGACACCGACGAGGACGGCATCGCCACGCTCCCGCAGGCCGCGCAGGCCGAGTGCGCGAAGCTCGTCGCGCAGGTTCGCGAGGGCATGAGCGCCAAGCAGTTCAGCGTGCTCAAGAACGAGCTGCGCCACCGCGCCGACCTCACCACGGGGCAGCGCGCGATCATGCTCACGGCCCTCGACGGCGCCTACGACGAGCGCGGTCAGTCGCTCCAGCAGTCGCAGCGGCGCAAGGGCTCGATCGGCGAGCGTCGCACGCAGGGCATCCCCATGGACCCCTACGCGCGCCGCGCCGTCGTGCTCGGTCCGAAGGAGTTCTGCATCCTCTTCGACGCCGACGGGAACCCGCGCATCGTGAAGGGCCCCGCGCGTGTCTTTCCGGGCCCGCACGACACCTTCCTCCAGCGCGGCTCGCGGCGCCGGGTCTACGACGCGTACGAGCTCGCGGAGCACCAGGCCCTGTGGCTGCGCATCATCGCGCCCATCACGAAGGCGAAGCTCACGCAGCACCTCCCGCAGGGCTACGCGCTCGACCGCGACGTGTACGAGCCCGGTCACGAGATGATCGTGCGGGGGCAGCCCACGGTGTTCTTCCCCTTCATCGAGGCCGAGGTGATTCACCCCGAGTCGAGGGAGCCGCACGTCGGCAACGACCACTCGGCCGTGGTGATCAACGCCATCGGCATCGACCAGAAGAGCGGGATCTACGTGCGCGACCTGCGCACGGGCATGGTCAAGATGGTGCGCGGAGAGACCTCGTACCTCGTCGACCCCCGCTACGAGGAGCACGTCATGCGGCGCGTTCCGCGCGAGCAGTGGAACCTCTGGATCGGTCACGCCGAGCCTCACAAGGTGACGCGCGACGAGGCCGTGACCACGCCGTGGGCGATCTCGGTGACCATCCCCAACAACGAGGCCGCGCTCATCACGTCGCGGCACGGGCGCAGGGTCGAGGTGGGCCCCAAGGTCGTGCTCCTCGACTACGAGGAGGCCATCACGGCGCTCAAGCTCTCGAAGGGCCCCTCGAAGGACGGCAAGAACACCGTCACGACGTGCTTCCTCCGCGTGCACGGCGGGAGGGTGTCGGACAACTTCGAGGTCGACTCGGCGGACTTCGTACGCTTCAAGGTCCGCCTCGGCTTCGCGGGGCACTTCGAAGGCGAGGGCGACGCGTGGTTCCTCGTCGAAGACCCGGTGAAGCTGCTCGCCGACACGGTGCGCGCGCGTGTGCGTGAGTCTGCGAGGGCCCACGGTGCGGCGAAGCTCCTCACGGACTTCGCGTCGGTCACGCGCGAGGCCCTGCTCAAGGACGGTGTGATGCGCTTCGCCGAGAACGGCATGGTGATCGACCAGGTCGACGTGCTCTCGGCGTCCATCGGAGACAGCGCGCTCGCGGACCTCTTCCTCGGCGTGCAGCGCGAGTCGGTGAAGCTCCAACTGCAAGACGCGCAGGCCACGCGCAAGCTCGAGAGCGCGCGGCACCAGGACTCCATCGACGCCGAGCAGCAGGGGATTTCTCGCGTGGCGTTCAAGCGCAAGGCCGAGACCGACGCGCTCTCGGCCGAGGTGCGCCACACGATCGCGATGCGCTCCGTCGAGCTCGTGGCCGAGTACAAGGCCGCCGAGCTCGAGCGCGAGCAGCGCCACCAGGAGCGCGTGCTGGAGTTCGAAGTGCGCTCGGAGCGCGAGCTCACCGACGCCTCGACGGCGAAGAAGCTCTCGGAGGCCGAGGCCGCGGCGCGCGCGAGCGAGCTCGGATACAAGGTCGACGAGTCGCACCTCGCCGCCGTCGCGCAGATCGAGCAGCAGCGCGCGCGGGCCATCGCCGAGGCCGACGCCGTGAAGCTCGCCGCGGTGCAGCCCGAGCTCGTCGCGGCGCTCCACTCCGCGGCCGACAGCGAGGTGATGAAGTCCGCGGCGGCGAACATGAACCTCGTCGCCCTCCTCGGCGGACGCAGCCCCGCGGAGATCTTCGCGCAGCTCCTCAAGGGCACGGCGCTCTCGCGCTCGGTCCGTGACATGCGCGACCGCTCGGGCGAGGAGCCCGAGGGCGAGTAATTCGAACCGCAGACGTCTGCACCTGGAGATGCAGGCGTCTGCACCTGGAGATGCAGGCGTCTGCATCCGGGCGCTCGCGTCGGGGGGCGTCTCGGCGTGTCTGTCGTCTCCCCTCCCGTTGGTGCATTCGGGCGTGTTCGCGTAGGCTGCGCGCACGCCCGATGCGCTCGCTCGTACAAGCCTCACTCCTCGCGACGCTGTGCCTCGGATGCGGGGCCAAGACGGGCCTGCTCGTGCCCGACGTCGAGCTGAGAGACACGCCCGACGCGACCGACGCGATGGACGCGCCCGACGTGACCGACGCCCTCGACGCGACGGACCTCCCCGACGTGTGCGTGCCGCGGTCGCTCCCGTACGAGCGCTTCGTGGCCGAGGTGATCTTCGCGATCGATCGCTCGGGCTCGATGGGCGAGCGCACCCCGTCGGGCATCACCCGCTGGAACGCCGTGACGCAGGCCCTCGCGAGCGTGCTCCCCGCGGTCGACCGCGAGCTCTGGGTGGGCGTCATCCAGTTTCCCGGCGCGATCACCGCGGAGAATCAGTGCGGTGACAACAGCCGCCTCGAGCTCGCGCCGCGGAGCCTCAACGGCGCCAGCGTGCTCGCGGCCCTTCGAAGCACCACGCCCAACGGGGGAACGCCCACCTACGACGCGCTCCAGACCGCGGCGAACTACTACCGCACCAGCATGCCCGTGGCGCGGGTGCGCGGGCGCTACCTCGTGCTCGCCACCGACGGCGGGCCCAACTGCAACCCCGCCCTCGGCGGACCGTCGTGCGTGTGCACCAGCGCGCGCGGCTGCAACGGCCCGCGGGGGAATCTCTCGTGCCTCGACGACGAGCGCGCGCTGAGCCTCCTCACGCGCCTCGCGAGCGATGGCGTCCCCACGTTTGTCATTGGAACTCCAGGGCAGGACGTCGCCGCGCTCACGCCGACCCTTCAGCGCATGGCCATCGCGGGAGGTCGCCCGCGGAGGGTCCCCGGCGAGCCCGCGTTCTACCTCGCGGAGGACGTCGGAGAGTTCACCACGGCGTTTCGCGAGATCACCACCGAGCTCGTGCGCTGTCGTTATGTAACCAACCCCGTCGCCGACCCTGCCCAGATGACCGTCCGCGTCGGAGGCCGCGCCGTGCCCAGAGACCCCACGCGCGCCGAGGGCTGGGACTGGAGCAACGCGCAGTCAGGCGAGGTCGTGCTCTACGGCTCCGCGTGCGAAGCCTCGCAGCGTCCCGAGGGCGTGGTCTCGCTCCGCTACGGCTGCGTCGAGTAGCGACGCGAACGATCCCCGAGCGCGCCCCGAGGTGCGACCCGCGCCCGCGCGCGGTGGACAGAACGCGTTCGCCCTGATCCAAAGGGCGATTCGTTCGCGAGGGGTGGGCGCCAGTTTCGCTCCGGGTCGAAAAGAACAGATTGAAACCCCAGAAGAAATGTTTGAGATTGGCACGCGGCAGGAGTCCGCAGCGTCCGGTTACACGCGACGCGACCGGCGCGACGACTCACAGCAGATGTTCAAGACAACAGCCTCACGCGCGGTGCGGAGAGGCCCCTAAGAGACGAAGAGGTCTTACGATGGGACAGGGAGCGATGAAGCTTGGGAAGGCCCCCGCGTACTTCGCGGCGTTCGCGGTCGCTGCGGCGCTCGCGACGGGCGGGACGGACGCGCAGGCGCAAGGGTTCGTCAACCGCCTCGCGTTCCGCGGTGAGCTCGGCGTCGGCGCGATGATCTCGGATCACCAGCGGACGGCGCTCGGCTTCGACGGGATCGGGTTCGAGGGCAACCTTCGCATCGGCGTGAGCATCATCGACATGCTCTCGATCAATGTGGGCCTCTCGAACGGGTTCTTCCCGTCGAGCCTCGCCGCGCCCAACGACGGCATGGGTCGCACGATCGGGATCCTCGGCGGCCTGCGCCTCGAGCCCAAGATCGGCACGGTGGGCCGCCTCTGGCTCGACGCCAACTTCGGCTACGCGTTCACCGGCGACAAGGGCCGCCTGATGCTCCAGGCGGGCCTCGGCTTCGAGTTCCAGCTCGCGCGCGCCATCGGCCTCGGCCCGATGCTCCGCTACGGGCACATCTTTCAGACCAACGACTACGGCATCGACGACGCGGTGTTCAACACCGTCCAGGCCGGCGACGCGCAGTGGATCATGGGCGGCATCTCGCTCACCGCGCGCATCCCCGAGGACGAGGCCGCTCCGCCTCCGCCCGACTCCGACGGCGACGGCGTGACGGACCCCAACGACCAGTGCCCCACCACGCCGCAGGGTGATCACCCCGACTCGACGCGCCCCGGCTGCCCGATGACCGACACCGACGGCGACGGCGTCTACGACAACGCCGACCAGTGCGTGAACGTCCCCTCGGGCGCGCACCCCGACCCGGCCCGCAACGGCTGCCCCCTCAGCGATCAGGACAACGACGGCATCTCCGACGCCGAAGACCAGTGCCCGACGCAGCCCGCCGGCACGAACCCCGACCCGGCGCGCCGCGGCTGTCCCCTCACCGACCAGGACAACGACGGCGTCTACGACAACGAAGACCAGTGCGTGACCGAGCCGCAGGGGCTCCACCCCGACCCGGCGCGCCGCGGCTGCCCCATCGGCGACCGTGACCACGACGGCATCACCGACGACGTCGACCGCTGCCCCGATCAGGCCGAGACCTTCAACGGCCGCGAAGACACCGACGGCTGCCCCGACGGCGCCGCGCTCGGCGTCCGCGAGGGCGGGCAGATCCGCATCATGGAGCAGATCCGCTTCCGCAATAACAGCGCGGAGATCCAGGGCGCTCGCAGCCTCGCGATCCTCGACGCGGTGGCGGGCATCATGCGCGCCTCGCCCGACATCTCCTCGCTCGACGTCCAGGGTCACACCGACGACAAGGGCGACGCCGCGCGCAACCGCGTCCTCTCGCAGGAGCGCGCGCAGTCCGTCGTGCAGGGCCTCGTGGCCCGCGGCGTCGAAGCGGGCCGCCTCACGAGCCACGGCTTCGGCCCCGACCAGCCTCTGATCCCCGGCAGCTCGCGCCGCGCCCGCGCCGCCAACCGCCGCGTGGAGTTCCACATCGGCGGAGGCGCTTCCACCTCGGCCGCCGCTGCGCCTCCCGCCGCGCCGCCCGCCGCGCCCGAAGAGGGCGGACACGGTCGCCACGGCCGCCGTCACCGCCGCCGTCACTGATCCGCGCTGCTCCTCAGGGCAGCAGCGACGCAACGAGCGCTGCTGCCCTCCCCGCCGGCACCCTGTCCGCGAACACCACCGTACGACCCCTCGACGCCACGAGCGACACGCGATCGTCGCCCGACGCGCGCGCCGCCATCGCCCGCGCGACGCGGACCGCCGCGCCGTGCGGATAGCGCCGCGAGAGCGTCGTCACGAGCATCCCCGCGAGCTCCGCGGCCTCCGCGTCGTCGCGGCCGGGGCGGGTGTCCATCACCACCGTCCACACGAGCGCGCTGCGCGAGAGGGCGCCGTCTGCGATGCGCACGCCCGCGTCGGTCACGGGCGTGAGCGCGCCCCGCGGGAGCAGCAGCACCGCGCGGTCTCCGCCCCACCCCTGAGCCCCCGCCCGCGCCTGCGCGTCGGGGAGCGCCTCTCCGAGCACGAGCTCCGTCCCGAACTCACCGAGCACGTCGTGCCACGCGAGTTCGAACTCCGACGCGAGCGGGGCGGGCACCTCCGCGGGCACGTCGACGGGCTGCTCGCGCGAGGCGAGCTTGTCGGCGTGCATCACCTGCTCGGTCGAGTCGGGCGGCCGCGCGAGGAGCTGATCGACGGCGCGGTGTCCGCCCGCCCTCATCCGGTCGACGCAGAGC
This sequence comes from Myxococcota bacterium, assembly GCA_052035985.1. Classification (GTDB taxonomy): domain Bacteria; phylum Myxococcota_A; class Polyangia; order Polyangiales; genus CAISKJ01. Next base: position 28,234 of record JBPOHC010000366.1, read on the forward strand.
CGTAGCCCCGCGATATACGGGAAGAGGAGCGACTCGCGGAGCGCGCGCGGGGCCGCGGCGAGCCTGGGCTGGTCGTCGCTGGCCTGGCCCGTGTCGGCGCTCGTCACGTCGGGCAGGTCGAGCACCGTGCGCCCCGAGGGCGCGAGCGTGAAGTCGAACATCGCCGCCGTCGCGTCGCCTTCGAGTACGGCCATCGCGGCGGTCTGCGCGTCGCCGCGGCCCCGCACGTGGCGGGTGAAGCGGCCGATGTCGAAGTGCTGATCCTGGAGCGCGTGCGTGAGCTCGTGCGCCATCGTGGGGCGCTGCATCTCCGCGGGGACCCAGTCGGCGATGTAGAGCCGCCGCTCGTCGGGGTCGTAGAAGCCGAGCACCTGCTCCTCGAGCAGGTCGAACATCGTCCGCTCGTAGTCGAGGTCCGCGGGGATGAGCCCGAGGCGCTTGAGGCCCTCACCCTCGAGATCCAGCTCACCGGGCGGATACTCCTGCCGCGTGCGCGCGCGCAGCCGCTCGACCACGGCGTCGCGCGACATCACACCCCGCGCGATGGGGCGCGTGACGCGGAGCTCGCGCAGCGCGCCCATGCGGCTCGCGAGCTCGTCGGCCAGGGCCGAGAGCCTCCGCGTGGCGGCGTCGTTGGTCGACGCGTCGACGCTCGCCGCGGGGCTCTGCGCCGTGCGGCTCGTCGTCTGCGGCGCGGGCTCGACGCGGTCGCCGGGGGTCGGCGTCGCGTGGCGGCAGGCGAGCGCCGCGAGGCTGAGGATCAGTGCGTGGGCTCTCATCGGCGCTGCGCCGTCGTATCACATTCCGTACGTCGCCACCGCGCGCGCGACGGCGGCGGCGAGCACGTCGCGGTACCCCTCGGCGCGGAGGCGCTGCTCCTCCATCGCGTTCGAGATGAACGACAGCTCGACGAGCACCGCGGGCATGCGCGCGGTCACGAGCACCTGAAACGCCGCCGGGTGCACGCCCAGGTCATCGACCGCGGGATAGAGCAGCCGCAGGTCGTGGAGCATCGTCTGCTGGATCGACTCGGCGAGCGCGATGGAGTGCCGCCCCTGAGAGCTCAGGCGCAGCCCCGTGAGGATGTTCGCGACCTGCCACGAGCTCACGGGATCGTCGGAGACGAGCTCGCCGTCGCGGCGGTTCACGCGCGCTGCGACGCGCTCGCTCGCGGTGTCGAGCACGAAGGTCGCGACGCCGTGGGCCTCGTGGTTCGGCGCCGAGTTGCAGTGCACCGACACGAAGAGGTCGGCGCCCGAGTCGTTGGCGTGCGCCGCGCGTGACTCGAGGTCGACGTAGGTGTCGTCGTCGCGCGTGAGGATCACCTGCACGCCGTAGGCGCCCGAGAGCCTGTCGGCCACGCGCCGCGCGACGTCGAGGGTGACCGACGCCTCGGTGAGCCCCGTGGGACCGATCGCGCCAGGGTCGCTCCCGCCGTGCCCCGGGTCGATCACGACGCGTCGCACGCGGGTGTTCGACACCGCCGATGGGGCCACGGGGGGCGCCTGCGCGGCGGTGCGGAGCGGCGGAGGCACGCACGCGGTCTCGTACGAATCGCGCGCAGAAGGCGCCAGCGGACTCGCGGCCGACGCGAGGAGCTCGGCGCGTTGACGGAGCGCGGCGCAGGCTCCGGGCCTCGACGGATCAACCCCCGCGACGAGGTAGTAGTCGAGCGCGCGGGAGAGGTCGCGGGGATCGCGACGGAGCCTCCAGCGCAGGGCGATGAGGTCGCCCGCGGCGCGCATCGCGTCGACGCCGCGCGGCTGTCGCGCTTCGAGCGAGAGATCCTGCACGACTGCGTCGAGGTCGGGCGGAACGGCGCCGCGAGAGAGCGTCGCGAGCGCCCCGCGAGCGCGCGCGAAGGCGTCGCGACGGGGCGTCGGCGCGGGGGCCTCGGGGGCGTCCTGCGGCGTGTGTCCGCAGCCCGTCGCGAGCGTGATCGCGACGGCGATCGCTGCGAGGCGTGGCGTGGCGCGAGCGTGACGCATCCGGTGTCCGCGGCTCTACACCGCGGGGCGCGGCGCCGTCCATTTCGCGGCACTCGCGATGGCACAGACTTTTTCGACGACCTCTTGCGCGTCGGGAGCGCGTGATTACTTGTGCCCTCACGAGGCGATGGAGGCCGACACCGCGTGAGGTCACGCGGGGCGCCGTCGCTCACACACCAACAACGCCCTCGCGCCGTCGCGCGCCGGGCCACAGCATCGCGCCGTCGATCGGCGCAGAGGAGTCTCGTCATGGCATCGCTCTCCCCCTATCGCCCCTCGGATGTGTTCTCGGACCTGCGTCGCGACATGGACGACGCCTTCGGCGGCTGGCTCGCCCGCGGACGCGCGCCGTCGAGCGTGAGCGCGCCCGACGCGTTCTTCGCGCCCCTCGACGTGCACGAGAGCGACAAGGAGTTCACCGTCCGCATGGACGTCCCCGGCGTGACCGAGAAGGACATCAAGGTCACCTGCAACGGCAACGTGCTCACCATCTCGGGCGAGCGCCGCAGCGAGAAGAGCGAGACCCGCGGCGCGACGCGCTACAGCGAGCGCGCGCACGGCAGCTTCTCGCGCTCGATGAGCCTCCCGGTGCACGTCGCCCACGACGGCATCCGCGCGCGCTACGTCAACGGCGTGCTCGAGGTGGTGGTGCCCAAGGCGCCCTCGGCGCAGCAGCGCGACATCAAGGTCGAGACCTGACCTCAGCGCGCCGCGCGCGACGCTCTCTTCTTCACGCCCGCAACGTTCGCCGCGGCGCCGCGGTCGGGGTCATCCCCTCCTTCGATCGCGTGCGCCGCGGCGCGTACCGCCTCGCTCACGATCGACGCGGCGACGTCTCCGAGCGCGAGCCACGCGCCGTCTCCGTGGGCGTGCCTGAAGCGCAGCGCGCGCACGGGGCTCTCGCGCGCGGTCTCGGACCACAGCGCGATGCCGTCGACTTCGAACGCGGCCTCGATGCTTCCGTAACGCCGTAGAAACAAGCGGCACACGCCGTTCTCGAGCGGCGCGGGCGACCACCCCGCGCGGATCCACGGAGGCGGCCTCGCGCGCGTCCGATCCGACGGCGCCTTGAGCGACTTGCCTTCGAGCGCCCTCCACGACGTCTCGCGCGCCTCCTCCTTCGTCACGCGGAACACCGCGCGCGAGAGCTGCGAAAAGGGCTGCTTCACGATCCCCGCTGCGCTGAGGGTCGTGGCCCATCGTTCGCGCGCGTCGGCGTCGAGCGCGACCGGATGCGCGAGCGAGAGCGACGCGTCGGGGCGCACGCGCACGGGCTCGCCGCGCTCTCCGGTGAGCTCACCCTTCGTGGGCTTCGCGAAGACCGCGCGGTGACCGGGAGAGGACACGCGCCAGACGAATCGCTCCGCGAGCGCGCGCAGCACCGGGTGCCCCATCACCTGCTCGCGCCACACTGCGAGGGGCCACGCGCGGCCCGTACACAGCGCCTCTTCGAAGCGCGCGGTCTCGGCAGCGAGCGTCGCGGGGAGCTCGCTCCGCAGGGCCTTCCAACGCAGGAGCGCCTCGTGCGCGCGCATCGGGTCGTCGCCGCGCGTCGGCTTCGGCGGCGCAGTGAGCACGCGCCAGTCGCGGTCGATGAGCGTCGCCTCGAGGAGCTGCCCGGCGCCCGCTTCGAGCCACACGCGGAAGCGCCGCCGCCCGTAGTCGAGCCAGCCCTTTCCCTCTGCGTTGAGCCCCCAGCGCGGGACCACCGCGTCGGAGAGCGCCTCGCGCGTCACGCCCCTCGCGCCCGCCTCGGCTTCGAGCGCGGACGACGCGAGCGATCCGAGCGCGTCGTACCCGTGCGCACGCGCGATCTCGTCGAGGGCCCGCACCGCCGCGTCGCCGCCCACGTAGGCGAGCAGCCGCGCGGCCTGATCCGCGAGCGCGCGTCGCCCTCCGCGGTGCCAGTGCGCGATCTCTCGCTGCACCACGGGGACCACCAGGTCTCCGCCGAGGGCCACCGCGAGCGCGAGGCACCAGTGGTGCTTCACGTCCGCGCGGCGCGCGATCCACGCCTCGAGCATCGCCACCGACCACTGCGACAGCGACGCGCGGTCGAGCATCGCGGCAGACTCCAGCGCGCGCTCGTCGAGGTCCGCGCCCGCGCGGAGGTGCTGACAGAAGAGCACGTACTCGCCCACGACCCACGGCGCGACGGAGCCGTCTTCCCAATGGAGCTCAGGGCGCTGCGTGAACCACGGCGCGACGGGCTTCGCGAGCGCGTCGACGGTCGCGCGAGAGCGCTGAACGAGGGCCGCGGGGCCTCCCTCGGGCGCAGCCTCGGGGCCCTTCTCGGGGAGCGCGTTCACGCCCGGCGTCTCGAGGATGAGCCTCCGCACGCGCGCCGATCGCTCGCTCGCGAGCCGCTTCTGCAACGTGTCGCGCGCGGCGTCACACGGGATGTTCGCGATGGCCTCGGCCGCGACGAGCCTCGCGTCGGCCGAGGGGTCTTCGAGCATCGGCGCGATGGCCGTGACCTCGGGCTCGTCGAAGCGCAGCGCGGCCTCGAGCGCGATGGCCTGCACGTCGCGGTCGGGATCACGCAGCGCGCGCAGCGCCCAACGCCCGCGGCCCTCCCAGGGCTCCGCGAGGAGGCGCGAGAGCGCGGGGTGGGCGACGTGCGCGGTGCCCGTCGCGGCGAGCGCTTCCATCAAGCGCCGCGCGTGCGACGGAGCGACCCCTTCGAGCGCGTCGAAGATCCACGTCCCTGAGGCGCTGCGGGCCACCTCTTCGAAGCGCTGCATCCACCGCTCGGGGTCGCGCGGAACGAGCGCCACGAGCGCCACGGCCTGAAGCGGAACGGCCCACGCCTCGACCTCGCCGACGGGCTCCTCTGCGACGGCGGCGGCGACGTCGAGGTTGTCCTCGGGCGCCTCGGTGAGCAGCGACCAGAGGGCCACGTAGCGGTCCGCGGCGGGCGCGCCGGGGTCGACCGCGACGTCGCGCGCGTCGCTCACAGCGACAGAAAGAGCTTCGTGAGCATGAAGTCGGCGATGAGGATCGAGATGGCCGAGACCACCACGGTGCGCGTCGTGGCGCGGCCCACGCCCTCGGTGCCGCCGCGCGTGTGCATGCCGTAGTAGCAGCCGATCATGGCGATGCTGACCCCGAAGAACGGGGCCTTGCCGAGCCCCGACATGAAGTCCTGCATGTTGATCGACTCGAGCGCCGTGCGGAGAAAGAAGCCCATCGGCGTGTCGAACTGGAGGTTCGCCACCACCATCGCGCCGCCGAAGCCCACCACGTCGGCGAAGAGCGCGAGCACGGGGATGAGGATCACGCACGCGATGAGCCGCGGCGTGACCAGCTTCTTCACGGGGTCGGCGCCGAGCGCGCGGATCGCGTCGATCTGCTCGGTGACGGCCATGGAGCCGATCTCGGCGGCCATGCCCGACCCGATGCGGCTGCCCACGACGAGGGCCGTGAGCGACGGCGCGAGCTCGCGGGTGATCGAGAGGCCGATGACGCGCCCCACGTAGTCGGTGGCGCCGAAGCGCTCGAGGCCGAAGGCGAACTGGACGGTCATCACCATGCCGACGAAGACCGCGGTGATGAGCGCGATGGAGACCGACCGCACGCCCATCTGCTCGAGCTGGTAGACCACCTCGCGCCATTCGAAGGGCCGCGCGAACGAGGCGATCGTGGCGTCGCGAAAGAGGATCGCCATGCCGCCGAGCTCGTCGAGGAAGATCGTCGCGGACTCGATCTGCGCGGCGTACCAGGGCTTGTGCGGTTGCGGAGGCGGCGGCACGACCGAGGGCGATCGCGGGGGGGGAGCCTCCTGCTGCGGCGCGGTGGTCATGGCGAGGCGAGCGGCGAGCGGCCCGTGTGAAAGCCCCGCGCGAAGGCGTCGAAGGAGGCGCGCGCGGCGTCGTAGCGGTCGGGAGCCACGGCGAGGCCGAGGTCGTAGACGCAGCCGTCCTTCTTCATCACGTAGAGCTCGATGGTGCGAGGGACGCCGTCGAGGCGCGCGCGCACCACGGCGTGACGGGCCTCGCGGCCGTCGAAGGGGACGGTCTCTTCGAGCACGAACTCGCGCTCGGTGAAGCCCAGGAGGAGGTGACCCACGAGCGCCGCGAGGGGCGTGTCCTGCGAGCGCTCGCAGGTGTGGTCGACGTGGATGGTCCCGCGCGTCTCGCTGTCGAGCCAGGCGACGTCGTTGCCCTCGATGGTGATGGGCCGCCACGAGGGCGCCGTCGGGCCGAACGAGTAGCTGAGGTTCGAGGCGCTCACGGTGCTGTCGCGCACGGTCACCTCGCTCGCGCTCGAACACGCGACGAGAAGCAACGGTGCGACGATTCGCCAGCGGGACTGCACGGGCGCGGACTCTACACAGGTCGGCGAGAAATGCACTACCGCGCGCGCTCCTCGATGGCGACGCGGGTCATGCGCGTGGGCGTCGCGGGGGGCGCGGTCATCGTGGCGTTGCGCGCGATGCGACCGAGCACCTCGATGCCTTCTGTCACACGACCGAAGACCGTGTACTGCCCGTCGAGCGACGTCGTGGCCGCGAGGGTGATGAAGAACTGCGAGCCGTTGGTGTTGCGCGCCGTCGAGCGCGCCATGCCGAGCACGCCGGGGCCGTTGAAGCCGAGGCCGTCGACGGACTCCGTGTCGAACATGTACCCGGGGCCTCCGCGACCCCACGTGGCGCGGTTCTCGGTGGCCGTGTTGGGGTCGCCGCCCTGCGCGACGAACCCGTCGAGCACGCGGTGAAACGCGAGCCCGTCGAAGAAGCGGTGCCGCGCCAGGAAGACGAACGAGTTCACCGTCACGGGCGTTCGGTCCTCGTAGAGGTCGAGCACGATGCGCCCCACGTCGGTCTCGATCACCGCGCGGTAGTCGCGCCCCGCGACGAGCACCATCTCGGCCTCGGTGAAGGCCCGCTCGGGCACGTCGGAGAGGTACGGCGTCGCGGTGAAGGCGGCGCTCGCAGCGTCGGTGACGGTCGCGGCGTCGGTGACGGTCGCGACGTCGGTGACGGTCGCGGCGTCGGTGACGGTCGCGGCGTCGGTCACGGACGCGTCGCCCGGCGTGGGGGCGACGGCGGTCGAAGAGCACGCGCCCAGGAGCGCGAAGAGAAGGACGCTGTGGCGGGTCATGGCGCGGCAGTGGAGCCGCGGGCCTCGCGCGATGTCAAGCCGCGACGCGCAACCGCCGTTGAGTTGGGTGTTGGGCCAGCGTGCGCCACGCGCGTTGGCAGCCCCGCAGCGGTGAACGCCTCGCCGCACACGGAGCGACGTTGATTTCGAGCGCGACGCGTCGGGTACGCGGCTTGCGAAGCCGCGCGTCGGTGGAGCGATGACCATGAGAGCCTCCCTTCTCGTCGGGATTCTGGCCTGCCTCGCGACGAGCGCGGCGACGGCGCAGCCACGGCCTCGGGGGCGCGCGACGGCCTCCGTACGCATCGCCTCCACCGCGCCGATGGCGCCGCCTTCGAGCGCCATCCCGAGGACCGTGCGCGATCGCTTCAGGGCAACGGTGCTCATCGGCGCGACGGTGGGCGTTGGCTCTCCGCGCGGCCTCGCGGGAGGCTTCATCGAGCTGCGCCCGTGGCGCGCGCTCGGGGTGTCGGTCGGCGGCGGCGCGGGCGGCGGCTTCGGTCCGAGCCTCGACGTGACGGCCCTGCTCGCCCCCATCGGCGGACGGCTCTGGGCCCTCGGCGTCGAGGGCTCGTACTCGCATCAGTTCAGCTACGGGGCGGGGCTCTCGATGCCCGACGGACGCGCGATGCCCACGGGCTCCGACTGGCTCTCGGCGGGCGTGACCTTCGAGCTCAGGCCCTCGCGGTCCCTGATGATCCGCGTGGGCGTCGGGCGCGCGTGGCTGATGAACACCGACGACTTCGGGGTGCTCTCGCGCAACGAGCTGGCCTACGCCGAGGCGCTCTACAGCGTGGTGCCGGGTGTCAACCCCCTCGACGCGGCGCGCGCCTCCCTCGACGGAGAGACCCTCTCGATGTGGTACGCGCACTTCGACATCGCGCCCGCGTGGCGCTGGTAGCGCCTCTCTCCCACCGAATCGCCCGCGAAAGAGCGCAGCCCGAAGGCATTGGTTGACGCCGCGGAAGCGCCACCGATACGATGTTCCACGGAACAATGGCGACCACCTCCACGGGGCAGCTTGCCGAGCAGCTCCTGGCTGAGAACCTCATCTCCGCGGACCAGTGCGAGGCCGTGCTGCACCGGGTGAGGACGGAGGGCGTACGCATCGAGGACGCGCTCGTCGACTCCGGCGCGATCGCCGAGTACGACCTCTTGAAGTACCTCGCGAAGACGTACCGGACGCGCTTCGTCGTGACTTCGAAGCTCGCGCGCGTCGACCTCGACCGGGCCCTCCTCGAGCTCCTCCCGCGCAAGGTCGCCGAGGAGCACATGGTGTTCCCCGTGCTCTTCGACCCGGCGACGTCGTCGCTCTCGGTGGTGTCTCCCAACGCGGGCAACCCCGAGGTCGCGCAGGCCGTCCAGGCCGCCACCAACGCGCGCGACGTGAGGGTCTTCGTCGGACGCCCCGCGGCCGTGCGCGCGGCCATCCAGAAGCACTACGGCGGCGACATCTACGCCTTCGCGCACGCCGACACGACGGGCCGCGAGCAGTACATGTCGCTGCTCGAGCTCTACGACAAGCAGAACATCCGCTTCGACCAGCCCACGGCCCCGGCCCCCCCCGAGCGCCCCCGCGAGCGCGTCCTCAGCGAGAAGGACCTCGTCTCCGGCCGCTCGATGGCGCCGCAGGGCAGCTCCTCGGTCGCGCTGCTCGAAGCCACCAACGTGCTGATCTCGCTGCTCGAGAACAGCCGCGGTGACCTCCGCGGCCACTCGGCCCTCGTCTCCCGCTGGATGCGCAAGCTCGGCGAGCGCATCCGCGTGGCCGAGTCCGAGGTGCTCAGCCTCGCGATGGCGGGCCTCCTCCACGACGTCGGCAAGACGTCGACCTATCACCTCACGGCCCTCAACGTCGCGCAGTTCGAGAGCCACCGTCAGGTCGCGTCGAAGTCCTACGCGACGCCGCTGCGGCTCTTCGAAGCCGTGACCCTCGAAGCGTCGACCACGGCCGCGCTCAAGCACATGTACGAGCGCTTCGACGGCGGCGGATTCCCCGAAGCCCTCTCGGGCAAGGAGATCCCCCTCGGGGCGCGGCTCCTCGCGCTCGTCGACACCTACGCGGACCTCACGCAGAACGCCCGCAACCCCTACCGACGGATCCTCTCGCCCGCCGAAGCCTGCGACGTCCTCGACCGGCAGAAGGGAGCCGTCTTCGACCCCAACCTCGTCGACCTCCTTCGCCACGCGGTGACGGGCGATGACCTCCGCGCGCGGCTCCTCGCAGACCGCCCCGGCGTGCTCGTCGTCGACCCCGACCCCGAAGAGAGCGCCGTGCTCGAGCTGCGGCTGCTCGAAGAGGGCTTCGACGTCCGCGTGGCGCGCACCGCCGACGAGGCCCTCACCGCGATGAGCCGCGGCACGCACGAGGTCTGTATCTCCGAGACCGAGATCGCGGGCGTGTCGGGCTTCGACGTGCTCGTCCGTGTGCGCGGCGCGGCGGCCACGGCCAACGTCGCGTGGGTCTTCCTCACGCGCGACTCGCGCAAGGACTCCATCGCGCGCGGCTTCGAACTCGGCGCGAGCGACTACGTGCTCAAGCCCGCGCCCGCGGCGGTGCTCGTCGCGAAGGTCCGTCAGCTCATCGCGCAGCGCGCCGCGAGGGCCCCGCGCGGCGTCTCGGGATCGCTCGCCGAGCTGGCGCTCACCGACGTGGTGCAGGTGCTCTCGCAGGGCCGCAAGACCGGCCAGCTCCGCGTGCGCACCCACAACGAGCAGGGCGAGGTGCACTTTCTCGAAGGGCAGATCGTGAACGCGCTCTGGCCGGGCCTGCGCGGCGAGGAGGCGTTCTACGCGCTCCTGGGCTTCACGAACGGCGATTTCGTGTTCGACCCGACCTTCAAGCCCACGGCGCGCGTGATCACTGGCGGCGTCGAGGCCCTCATGCTCGAAGGCGTGCGCCGCATGGACGAGCGCCAGGGCGCCCGCTGACCGCTCCTCGCGTGGGTGTCCTCCACGCGCGTTGACCGTCGGCCTTTCTGGGCGATAAGACTCCGCGGCCTTGAACGTCGGCGCTGCGGCCCCGCAACGCACGGCGAGGTCACACACTCCCCATGACAGGTGCATTGCATCCCATGAGCAACTCGCGAACGTTCCGGTGCTGGTCCTGCGGCGGAGGCGACCTCGCGCCCGTGCTCGACCTCGGTCGCACGCCGCTGGCGAACTCGCTGGTGCGCCCCGAAGACGCGGCCCTCGCCGACGCGGCGTTCCCGCTGGAGCTGGCCTTCTGCCGCGGCTGCGCGCTCGTGCAGATCACCGAGTCGGTGCCGCCCTCGCAGCTCTTCAGCGAGTACCTGTATTTCTCGTCGTTCAGCGACACGATGCTCCGCCACGCGCGCACCCTCGTCGAGCGCCTCACGCGCGACCGCAAGCTCGGCCCGTCGAGCCTCGTCGTCGAGGTCGCCAGCAACGACGGATACCTCCTCCAGTACTACCGCGACGCGGGCGTTCAGGTGCTCGGCGTCGAGCCCGCGCAGAACATCGCGAAGGTGGCCGTCGAGAAGGGCATCCCCACGGTGGCCGATTTCTTCGGCGACGCGCTCGCACAGGGGCTCCGCGCCGAGGGGCGCCGCGCCGACGTGATGCACGCCAACAACGTGCTCGCCCACGTGCCCGACCTCAACGGCTTCGTGCGCGGGTTCAAGACCCTCCTCGCGGACGACGGCGTCGCGATCTTCGAAGCCCCCTACGTGCGCGACATGATCGAGGGCGTCGAGTTCGACACGATCTACCACGAGCACCTCTGCTACTTCTCGCTCACGGCCCTCGACGGGCTCTTCCGTCGCAACGGGCTCGCGGTGGTGCGCGTCGAGCGCGTGCCCATCCACGGCGGTTCGCTGCGCGTGTTCGTCTCGCACGAAGGAACGCCCGCCGATGAGACCGTCGCCGCGACGCTCGCCGACGAGCGCCGCGAGGGCCTCGACGCGCTGCCCTACTACGAGCAGTTCAGCCGACGCGTGAGGGACCTCCAGCGCGTGCTCGTGGCGCTCTTGAAGGACCTCAAGAAGGGCGGCGCGCGCATCGCCGCGTACGGCGCTTCGGCCAAGGGCTCGACGCTGCTCAACGCCTTCGGCATCGGCGCGGAGCTCATCGATTTCGTCGTCGATCGGTCGACCTACAAGCAGGGCAGGCTCACGCCGGGGACGCACCTCCCGATCCGCGCGCCCGAGGCGCTCCTCTCCGAGCAGCCCGACTACGCGCTGCTCCTCACGTGGAACTTCGAAGCCGAGATCCTCGCGCAGCAGGCCGAGTACCGCGCGCGCGGCGGACGCTTCATCGTCCCCGTCCCCTCGGTGCGAGTGCTCTGATGCGCATCACCGAGACGCGCCTCGCGGGCGTCTACGTCATCGACGTCGAGCCCGTCGAAGACGAGCGCGGCTTCTTCGCCCGTACCTGGTGCGCCGACGAGCTCCGCGCGAAGGGCCTCTGCGACACGCTCTCGCAGGCGAGCTACTCGCAGAACAAGCGCCGCGGCACGCTCCGCGGGATGCACTACCAGCGAGACCCTCACGGCGAGCACAAGCTCGTGAGCTGCATCCGCGGGCGCATCCTCGACGTGGCGCTCGACCTCAGAGCCTCGTCGCCCACGTACTGCCAGTGGGTCGCCGAGGAGCTCACCGACCACAACTACCGCTCGCTCTACATCCCGCCGGGCTGCGCGCACGGGATGGTGACCCTCGAAGACGACACCGTCGTGGCCTACAAGATCACCCCCGCCTACGTGGCCTCCCACGCCGCGGGCGTGCGGTGGAACGACCCCGCGTTCAACATCGCGTGGCCCGTCACCGACCCCATCCTCTCGCCGCGCGACAGGGCGCTCCCCGACTTCGTGCGATGAGGGTGCTGCTCACAGGCGCGACGGGCTTCGTGGGCTCGGCCCTCGCGCGACGGCTCGTCCACGAGGGCCACGAGCTCCACTGCGTCGTGCGACCGGGCGACGACACGACGCGCATCGCCGACGTGCTCCCTCGCTGCGGTGTGCTCACGTACGACCTCGGCGACGCCGCGCTCCTCGACGCGGTCGCCGCGCTGCGCCCCGAGGGGAGCGTCCACGCGGCGTGGTACGCGGAGCCCGGCAAGTACCTCGCGTCGCGAGAGAACCTGCGCCTCGTCGACCTCACGCACCGCCTCGCGGTCGCCCTCGCCGACGCGGGCTGCAAGCGCCTCGTGGGCGTCGGGACGTGCTTCGAATACGACACCGACACTGGTTACCTCTCAGAGACCTCTCCCACGGCGCCGAGGCACCTCTACAGCGCGTGCAAGCTGGGCCTGTCGCACTCGCTCGCGCAGCTCGGCGCGCTCACGGGGATGCAGGTCGCGTGGGCGCGGCTCTTCTACCTCTACGGCCCGTGGGAAGACCGCCGTCGGCTCGTCTCGTCGGTCATCACCTCGACGCTCGAAGGCCGCCCCGCGCGCTGCACCGAGGGGACGCAGGTGAGAGACTTTCTCCACACCGACGACGTCGCCTCGGCGCTCGCCGCGGTGCTCGCGAGCGACCTGACAGGAAACGTCAACGTGGGCTCGGGCGCGCCCGTCACGGTGCGCGACGTGGTGACCACGATCGGAACGCTCGCGGGACGTCCCGAGCTCATCGAGCTCGGCGCGCTGCCGATGAATCCCGCGGATCCGTCCTTCGTGTGCGCCAACAACCGACGGCTCTTGAGCACCGGATGGCGCCCCGCGCACACGCTCTCGTCGGGCCTCGCCGACACCCTCGCGTGGTGGCGCGCTCGCCTGTAGTCACCGCGCCGGCTGGAGCGCGTGCTCGTGTAGAGGAACGGTCTCCCTCGCGCAGTTGGCGAAGTTGCGCTTGCAGCGCGCGCGAAGGCCCGGCAGCGCGTCGGGGAGGCGGAAGCGATCCCACGCGGCGCGCGCGACGGCGGCTTGATCGTGTGCCCCGAGGGCGTCGAGCTCGAGCGCCTCGAGGTTGAGGAGCTGCGCGCGCTCGGGATCGATGGCGAGCCCCGCGGTGATGACCGTGAGCGCCTCACGATGACGTCCCGCGATGCCGAGGCTGTTGGCGTACATCTCCGCGAGTCGCACGTTGCCCGGCGCCGCGCGGTAGGCCGCGCCGAGGGGCGCGACGGTCTCGGCCCAGCGCCACACGTCGGAGCCCGCCACACCACGGAGATACGGGATCGACGGCGCGCCCGGTGCTCTGCGCTCGGCCTCGTCGAGCCAGCGGTAGGCGTCGTCGGTGCGGCCCTCGCGGATCGAGAGACGAGCGCGCTCGACGTAGGGCTCCGCGCGATCGGGCGCGAGCGCAATGGCCTCTTCGAGGCTGTGAAGGCCCTGGTCGACGCGCTCCTGGAGGTTCCACTCGACGAGCGCGCGGCCGTGGTCGTACCAGCGTCGCCACGGCGCAGAGAGCGCAGCGGAGAGCGCGGGCGTTCGCTGCAACGACGTCGCGACGCCCGGCGTCGCAGTCACCGAAGAGACGACCGTGACGGGCCAGCGATCGGGGCAGGCGTGTCCCTGATCGGCCACGGCGGTGCGACACACCGAGCCCACGAAGGGGTTGCCGAGACGTCGGTGCAGCAGCCGCGCGGTGACCGTGTACGGCCCCGCGAAGGACGCGCCCGAGGGCACGCGCCACGTGTAACGCACCACGCGCGAAGCCCGAGGAGGGATCGTCGTGTCGTACGCGACGGCCCTATAGCGATGGGGATCGCGCAGAAGGGCGGGCGCTCCCTGATCGTCGACGGGGCGCAGCTCGAGGCGGTGCGCGTCGTCGCGGAGTGGACCGGGATCAGTCGCAGTGACGGCGCCGCTCTGGGCCACGACGACGCCTCGCGCGTTCCGCACGACGAGCTCGACCCACGTGTCTGCGACGTCGGCGGTGCCCGAAGGAAAGCGGTGTCCGACGCGCTCGTTGACCATCACCACATCGAGCGCGAGAGACTCTCCCGGCGTGAGCGCGCGCGCTTCGACGGGCTCTCCGTCGGTCACGCGGCTGCCCTGCACCGTGGGCGCGCGGAACAGGTCGAGTCGCACCGCGCCCTCGAGCGCGCGCTGCTCGGCCGAGAGCATCTCCGCGGAGCCGACCCATGCGGCGAGGGCCGTGTGTCCTCCCGCGAAGCGGTGCGAGCGCACGGTGCCGTTGCGGGCCGAGCGATCGCCGAGGGGCGCGGCCTCGCGGGGCATGTGGCAGTCCTGACAGACGCGCCGCTCGACGTCGGGGTCGTGGCGCTCGACCTCGTTGCCCGCGTAGGCGCTCTGCTCCCAGGGGTCGAACTCGTTCTGACCGCGGAGCCACCCCGCGCCGTTGATGTTCTCGGTGATGCCGACCTTGTGGCAGCTCGCGCAGAACTCCGCGGTGCGCAGCAGCGGACGTGTGAGCCTCGCGCGGTGTCGGGCGACGGCGTCGCGGTCTTCGCGCTCTCGCGGCGGGTACGTCACGGCGTCGGGCGAGACGACGTAGTTGCCGTTGCCCGTGCGGTCATGAATGCGCTCGATGGAGTGACAGAGCAGGCATCCGACGCCCACCGCGGCGCGCTCGTGGGAGCGATCGACGGTGGCCTGATCGAGGTCGCCCGCGAAGAGGAGCGCGGGGTCGTGACAGGCGCCGCACCAGCGTCCGGCGGCGGTGCCTCGGGCCTCGCGCGCGGCTCGAAACGCAGGGAAATAGAAGGGGTTGTCGAGCGACGAGAAGCGGTGCGCGGATTGAGACCACTGGGCGAAGATGTCGGCGTGGCAGACCGAGCAGCGGTCGATGGCAGAGAGCGCGTCGCCGGGGAGCGTCCCGTGGTCTCGCACCGAGGCCGCAGAGGGCGCGTAGTCCGTCGCGGGCGGTGAAGGGACCACGGCGTCGAGCGAGACCTCCGCGGGCGCCGCGTCTCTCACGTCGGCGGCGACGCTCGCGTCGAGGCGCGAGGGGACGCTGGGGTGCTCGGAGCCGCCACACGCGACGGTGAGGGCTGTGAGGGCGAGCGCTGCGGTCAACGCGCGCAGTCGGACGTTCAACGCGATCATGGTGTGCGGTGATCTCCCGGTGCGTGTCTCTCGCGGGCGGATCATAGACGCGTCGAGGGCGCGAGGTGTTGGGCGAGTTCTCACACGGGCGAGTCGGTGGTCGGAGCCTTCGCCTCGTCGAGACCTTCGAGCGTGCGCATGGCCTTCTCGCGGTCGAACTCCCCCTCCCAGCGAGAGACCACCACCGCGGCGACGCCGTTGCCGATGAGGTTCGTGATCGCGCGGGCCTCTGACATGAAGCGGTCGACGCCGAGGAGCAGCGTGATGCCCGCCACGGGGATGCGCCCCGTCGAGGCCAGCGTGGCCGCGAGGGTGATGAAGCCTCCGCCCGTCACGGCCGCGGCGCCCTTCGAGGTCACCAGCAGCACGCCGAGGATCGAGAGTTCTTCGCCGAGCGAGAGATGCACGTCGGTGGCCTGCGCGACGAACATCGCGGCCATCGTGAGGTAGATCGACGTGCCGTCGAGGTTGAACGAGTAGCCCGTCGGAATGACCATCCCCACGACGGAGCGCGGGCACCCGAGGGCCTCCATGCGAGAGATCATGCGGGGCAGCGCCGACTCGCTCGAGCTCGTGCCGAGCACCACGAGGATCTCCTCGGAGATGTACCGGAGAAAGGCCGTGATGCGCAGCCCCGAGGCCGCGCGCAGAATGCCCCCGAGCACGATGAAGATGAAGAGCGCGCTGGTGATGTAGAACGCCGCCATGAGCCGCCCGAGGCTCACGAGCGTGTGCACGCCGTACTTGCCCACGGTGAAGCCCATCGCGCCGAAGGCTCCGATGGGAGCCGCGCGCATCACGATCCCCACGACGCCGAAGAGGGCCTGGCCGAGCCGGTCGATCCAGTGCACGAGCTCGCGCCCGCGGTCTCCCATCGCAGAGAGCGCGAAGCCGAAGAGCACCGAGAACACGAGCACCTGGAGGATCTCTCCCTTCGCGAAGGCCTCGGCCACGTTCGAGGGGATCATGTTGAGGATGAACTCGCTGGTCTTGAGCTGGTGCGCCGCGCCCGTGAAGCCCTCGATGGCGTGCGCGTCGAGCGTGCGCGGGTCCGCGTGGATGCCCGCGCCCGGGCGCAGCACCTTCACCACGACGAGCCCGATGAAGAGCGCGAAGGTGGTCACCACTTCGAAGTAGAGCAGGGCCTTGGCCCCCACGCGGCCGACCTTCTTCATGTCGCCCATGCCCGCGATGCCCACGACCACCGTCGAGAACACGATGGGCGCGATCACCATGCGAATGAGCCTGATGAAGCCCTCGCCGAGCGGCTTGAGCGACTCGCCCCAGTGCGGCTTCACGTGCCCGAGCACGGCCCCGAGCACGATCGCGACGAGCACCTGGAGGTAGAGGCTCTGGTACCACCTGCGAGGGGCGTTCATGGCGTCGACGATCGACGAGCCGAGGCGCCCGCCGCAAGCGCGCAGATCGACGGAAACATCGCGGCGAAGAATCGCGTTTGTATTCTCCGATGGCTGAGAACAAAGGCCCGGCAGCGAAAAAGAAGAATCACGAAAGAAATTATCAAAACATTCTTGACAGAGTGGCGTCAGTACCCCTAGAGTGCACATCACCAACGGCGCTCACGAAGAGCGAGCGGTTGCTCTCGGGTGTTTTCACCCCGGGGCCCCCCTTCTCGACGAGAGCGCGGCGGTGGTAAGGGTTGAGGCGCACACAGCGTGCGACGACCCGAAGTCCGTCACATGACGGGCTCACAAAAAGACACGCAGCGACACCCCCAGACACGACCATGACGAACTTCCTGACCGATCTCAGCAACACCGCGAAGCGCGACCGCGCCGCGCGACCCTTCGGGGCCGCCGTCGACGTCGCCGCCACGCAGGTGTGCGGTCGCCAGGATCGTCGCCCCGAAGGTACGGGGAATCATCGTCGCGTCGCGGGACAGAAGCCGCGGCAGTTCAGCGGAGCAGGACCATGAGGTGAAGAGCCTCCATCGGTCCAACGGTCTCGAAAGAAGGCCGGCTCCGCCCCCGAAGGCAGAGTCGGCCTTCTCGTTTTCTGGGTCCTGAGAGACGGACCACCGAGAGGCACCCCGAGCGGCGAAGCGAGCGCTCGGGCGACGATGCGAGAAGCGGGGCGAAGGCGATCGACAGGGCGCTCACGAAGCGACGCGATCAACTCCTCCGACGGTCGACGGGGACGCGAAGCACAGACCCGCGGGCAAGGGCCCGACGGTGCCCGGGAGAGGTGTATCTTCAAATCTAATAGATTGAAAATGAACGTCGAAACAAATGGCTGAAACAAACGAAGTAGATCGACGTTCAAACAGATAGATACGACGCGGCAGGGGAAACAAACCGCGAAGTAACGCAGCACGGATCCGGAACCTCGAGAGGCAGAGGCGGCGGCTCTTACCCGTCGACGTGAGGGTTCAAGTCCCTTCGGATCTACCAACCGCACCGCGCAGCGCGCGCTGCGGGCAACGCCTGGCACGAGGGTGTTGCGAATTGCCCGATGGTCCAATGGCAAGATGGCCGGCTCTGAACTGGTTGATCCTGGTTCGAATCCAGGTCGGGCAACCGTCTGGCGGAGGGGGACACGTCCCCGCCACTCCGCGGATCTCTGACAACACGGGGTTGATGAGCGTCAGGCGCGACACCATGCGCGCCGCGACGCGAACGAAGGCGCCCTCCGCCACGATGAGGGAGGGCGCGCACTGCGGGGTAGCTCAAAGGTAGAGCGGTCGGCTGTTAACCGGCGTCCGTGTGGGTTCGATTCCCTCCCTCGCAGCCATCGTGAACGGGGCCATCGTCCAAGGGGAAGATGTCTGCATGGCATGCAGGAGATGAGGGTTCGACTCCCTCTGGTTCCACTGTTTGATTCGCTTCGCCCATCGAGGCTGTCGGAAGAAACCGTCGGGCTACGAACTCGAAGTGCGTGGTTCAACTCCACGGATGGGCGCCAGTATCAGCGTGTAGCTCAGTCAGAAGAGCGCCTGCTTCGGGAGCAGGAGGCCGCGGGGGCAGGTCCCGCCTCGCTGACCGCGTCGCAAGACGCTTCGCCTCGCATCACGGCCCTGTCGTCTAGAGGTTCAAGATCGCTGGCCCTCAACCAGCAGAGGCGGGTTCGAGTCCCGTCAGGGTCGCCGTTTCAGCATCGCGGACGTAGTGTTCAACAGCAGCACATCGCGGCCCCATCGCGAGAGCTCGGGTGCAAATCCCGACGTCCGCACCGGAGCGCGCACGCGGCGCCGTCCAAGCCGAGCGTTGCGCATTCCATCAAGGTCCCGTCGTTCAACGGATAGGACAGCCGATTGTCGATCGGCCAACGCGGGTTCGATTCCCGTCGGGACCGCCTTCTGTCTCTCTCTGCCCATCGAGGCTGTCGGAAGAAACCATCGGGTGGCGAACCCGAAATGCGTGGTTCAACTCCACGGATGGGCGCTCTCTGCCTCTCGCCTCGACCCTGTCATCTAACGGCTCAGGATGCCTGGTTCTCAGCCAGATCATACGGGTTCGAATCCCGTCAGGGTCGCCGCCTCACCGCCTCTGCGGACGTAGTGTTCAACAGCAGCACCTCACAGTGCCATCGTGAGAGATCGGGTGCAAATCCCGACGCCCGCACCGCTTCTGCGCCTCTCTGGTCCTGTCGTTCAGTGGTCTAGGACGGCCGATTGTCGATCGGTCAACGCGGGTTCGATTCCCGTCGGGACCGCCTTCTGTCACTGCCTTCTTCGTGGTCCGATCAGCATCGAGCCCTGTCTTACAAACAAGGCGAACCGGGGGCGGCACCCGGGGCCACGACCATCAGTGTGTAGCTCAGCCAGGAGAGCGCCGGTTCGGGGGACCGGAGGCCGCGGGGGCGGAACCCGCCACACTGACCACTCTCCTCATGGGGCGGTAGTTCAACGGTAGAACGCCTGACTGTGGCCCAGGCAATATGGGTTCGATTCCCGTCCGTCCCTCTGTTTTCAAAGCACTTCACAGCCTCTCATGGCCCTGTCGTCTAATGGTAGAAGATCGCGGATTTTCACCCCGCGGACACGGGTTCGATTCCCGTCAGGGCTGCCATGAATCGCTTGCGGGTATGGTGTAGCAGCAGCACCGGTGGCCTCCGCCCACCATGCGCGGGTGCGAATCCCGCTGCCCGCTCCGTCTGATCGTCGACCCCGTCATCACGCCGCCCCCAATTCGTAGATAGCGACGTACCCGTCTCGTACACGGGCCAGTGCCGTGCAAGTCGGCATGGGGGCTCTACGTCACCGCTCAGCCCATCGCGCGCAGACGCCGCGCGGCCTCTTCGAGCACGTCGTCGTCCTTCGCGAAGCAGAAGCGCAGCAGCGTCTCGCCCACGGGGTCACGGTAGAAGCTCGCACCCGACACGCTCGCGATCTTCGCCCGATCAAGCAGGACGAAGGCCGCCTCGCGCGCCGTCTTGCGTTCGAAGCGCCGCGCGTCGGCCAGCACGTAGTACGCGCCCGCGGGCACATACGGGGTCAGGCCCGCGTCGGCGAGCGCGCTGCACAGGACGTCGCGCTTCTTCTGGTAGCTCGCGCCGAGCCCGCGAAAGTACGCGTCGGGCATCGCGAGCCCCTCGGCGCACGCGTGCTGGAGCGGCGTCGGCGCGCACACATACAAGAGGTCGTGCGCCACCGCGATGCGCCGCGCGGCCTCGGGGGGAGCGATCGCGTAGCCCACGCGCCAGCCCGTCACCGAGAAGGTCTTCGAGCAGCCCGAGAGCGTGATCGCGCGGTCGCGCATCCCAGGGCGCGTGGCCAGCGGGACGTGCTTCGCGCCCTCGTACACGATGTGCTCGTAGATCTCGTCGGTGATCACCACGAGGTCTCGCGCGTGGGCGAGCGCGCCGAGGGCGTCGAGCTCCGCGGGCGTCCACACCTTGCCGTGCGGATTGCCCGGGGTGCACACCACGATCGCGCGCGTGCGCTCGGTGACGGCGCTCGCGAGCGCGTCGAAGTCGACCTCCCACGTCGGCGGACGAAGCGGGACGAGCACCGGGCGCATCCCGAGACCCACCACCGTGTTGTAGTGATAGCCGTAGTAGGGCTCGAAGAGGATCACCTCGTCGCCCGGGTCGAGGAGCGCCAGGCACGCCGCGGCGAAGCCTCCCGTCGCGCCGAGCGTGACCACCACCTCGGAGCCCGGGTCGACCGCGAGCCCATAGTCTCGATCGACGCGCTTCGCGATGGCCTCCCTCAACGCGGGGACGCCCTCGGGCGGCGCGTACACGGCCTTGCCTGCGTCGATGGCCGCGTGCGCCGCGAGGGCCACGGGCGCGGGCGTCGGGAGATCGCAGACGCCTTGACCGAGGTTGATTCCGCCGACCGCGTCGCAGGCGCGCGTCATGGCGCGGATGTCGGAGACGGCTGCGTTGGCGAGGCGTGATCCGATGCGCATAGGCGGCGGAGTCTATCGAAACCTTCGCCGCGAAGGCCACGCGCGATTCGTCGAGGCATCTCTTCGCAGGGGCCGCGAGAGTGCTGATACGATGCCCACCGTGAGCCAACGAAGCACCTCCCTCGCGGTCGTCACGGGCCGCGGTCTGCCGCTGCTCCTCACGCTCGTCGCGTGCGCGCCGAAGAACCTCAGCATCGGTCCCGTCGACCACGACGTCGCCGTCGTCGACGCGTCTACGAAGGACACGGGCGCGCCGCCCACGGACGTCACGCGCCCCGACTCGACGGTCGCGAGCGACGTGCCCGAGGCCGACATCTACGTCGACGTTCCGGTGGTGATCGACCCCGATCAGCCCCTCGCCGACGTGGCGTCTGACAGGGCCAACGACGCGCCGCGACCGCTCGATGCGACGGGCGTCGACGCGGGGCCGCTGCCCAACCTCATCCCCGTGATTTCGAACCCGCAGATTCAGGAGCGCACCTTACCTCGCGACCTCGTGCGAGGTGATGGAGGGCTGCACGATGGCGGGCGATCGGAGGCTGCTCCGCTTCGACCTCTCGACCCCCAACATCGGCGCGGCGGACCTCTACCTCGGGGCGCCCACGATGGCGGGGCGTCCGCCGATGATGTTCGAGTACGGCACCTGCCACATGCACTGGCACCTGCGCGGCTATGCGGACTATCGGCTCATGACCCTCGACGGTCGCGAGGTGGGCCGCGGTCACAAGCAGTCGTTCTGCCTGCTCGACTCGGGGCGCTACATGACCATGGGCGCCGACATCCCCGCGGCCATGCGATACAACTGCGGCAACCAGGGGATTCACGCGGGCTGGATGGACGTCTACGGCCGCAGCCTCGACTGCCAGTACGTCGACATCACGGGCGTGCCTCCGGGGCGCTACCGCATCCGCGCGCAGATCAACGTCGAGCGCGTCGTGGCCGAGAGCGACTACGCCGACAACGAGAGCTTCTACATGATCGACGTCCCGCCGCCGCCCGACTCGGATGCGGGCGCGGGCGACGCGGGCGTGTCGTTCGACCCGACGCTCGCGTGCTCGGGCGCCACCGAAGGCACCGGACGCAACTGCGGCTGGCAGGTCGAGGGACCCACGCGCACCTGCACCCCCGGCGTGCGCGTCGAGGTCGGGTGCAACCAGGGCTGCATGCCTCCGCTCGGGCTCTGCGCGGGCGATCCCATGATCCGCATCTGCCCCGGCGGAAGCCCCTGCCAGGACCTCACCGCGCTCACCGCGAACGACGACTCGTGCCCCGGCGACGGAGGCCCCACGAGGCTCTGCTCGCTCGCGGCCTTCACGTGCCCGGCGAGCGGGCGATACACCATCCTCACCGGCGCCTACCGCGCCGGCATGGCCTACGAGTGTCACCTCGAAACACGCTGATCGCAGCCCTCTCCGTCGCAGCCTGCACGTCGACGGACCCTCCCCGCGGAGACGCCTCGGCCGACGCCCGCGACGCCGCGAGCGACCTCGTCGACGCCCGCGACGTCACCTCCGATGTGTCATTGCCTGACCTTCGCGCCGAGCTGCGCTTTCCGCTCATTCAGGAGCGGGTCTTTCTGGCGACGTCGTGCGACGTGCTCGAGGGGTGCACGATGCCGGGGCGACGGCGGCTGCTGCGCTTCGACCTCACGACGCCCAACCTCGGCGACGGCGACCTCGTGCTCGGTCCGCCCGTGGTCGAGGGGCGCGCGCAGCCGGGCTTCGAGTGGGGCGAGTGTCACGGACACTTTCACTTCTCGGGCTACGCGGACTATCGCCTCGTCGCGCTCGACGGGCGCGAGGTCGCGCGCGGACACAAGCAGGCCTTCTGCCTCGAAGACACCGACCGGGCGCGCGTCGGCGGGCCGCTCCTCTCCGACGCAGAGCGCTTCAACTGCGACCGTCAGGGCATCCACGCGGGGTGGCAGGACGTCTACGGCCGCGGCCTCGACTGCCAGTACGTCGACATCACCGACGTGCCCGCGGGGAGGTATCGCATCCGCGCGACGGTGAACCCCGAGGGGCGCATCGCCGAGTCGGACTACAGCAACAACGTCGGCGAGTTCGAGGTCGAGGTCTCCGCGTGGAACCCCGACGCCGGCGTGTCCGACGCGGGCGTCGACGCGGGCGTCGTGAACCCGACGCTCCCCTGCACCACGAGCGAGCAGGGGGCGCACCGCGACTGCGGCTGGGACGCGGAGCCTTCTGCGCGGCGCTGCACCCCGGGCGCGAGCGTGACCCTCGGGTGCGACGCGCGCTGCGGCCCCACGCTCGGGTTCTGCGCGGGCGACACGATGCTCCGCGTGTGTGAGGGCGAGGCTCCGTGCGACGACCTCCGCGCGCTCGCGACGAACGACGACGCGTGCGAGGCCGACGGCGCGCGCGACCCGTGCTCTCGCGTCACCTTCACGTGTCCCGCGTCGGGGTCGTATCGCGTGCTCGCCGGGGCGTACCGCGCGGGGGCGGCGTACACCTGCCGCGCCGAAGCGCGCTGAGCGCCGACGGAGCATCTCAGTACCGTGACGAGGACCATGCGCGCTTTGCAGATCGTGATGTTTCTTGCGGTGATGTGCCTGATGACCTGGGGCCTCCACCACTACATCTGGGCGAGGTTCGTGAGAGACCCCGAGTGGCCCGCGCTCTGGACGCGGGTGGGCACCTGGGCCCTCGTCGCCGCGGGCGTGATGGTGCCCCTCGGGATGCTCCTCAACCGCGCGCTCCCTCGCGCCGTGATGGCGCCCATCGCGTGGGCCGTGTTCTCGTGGATGGGCCTGGCGTTCTTTCTCTTCCTCGGCCTCGCGACGACCGACGGCGCGCGGGCGCTCATGGCCGCCGTGTCGGGCGCGCAGGACCCCGAGCGTCGGCGCTTCATGGCGCGGCTCATGGCGAGCGCCGTGGGCGTCGCGGGCCTCGCCGCGGGCCTCTTCGCGATGCGAACCGCCCTCGCCCCGTGGACGATTCGCACCGTGCGCGTGCGCGTGTCGGGGCTCCCCGAGGCGCTCAAGGGCATGCGCATCGTGCAGCTCACCGACGTGCACGTGGGGCCCACGATCGGTCGAGATTTCATCAGCGGGATGGTGCGCGCGGTGAACCGTCTCAACCCCGACGTGATCGCCATCACGGGCGACCTGGTTGATGGGCCCGTGTCGGAGCTCGGGGTTCACGTCGCGCCGCTCGCCGACCTCCGCGCGAAGCACGGGACCTTCTTCGTCACGGGCAACCACGAGTACTACTCGGGCGTCGCGGAGTGGGTCGCGGAGCTCGGTCGCCTCGGCGTGCGCGTGCTCGACAACGAGCGCGTCGCCGTGGGTGAGGGCGAGCACGTCATCGACCTCGCGGGCGTCAACGACTGGAGCGCGCGACGCTTCGACGTGTTCAAGCCCGACCTCGCGAAGGCCCTTCACGGAAGGGATGTGGCGCGTCCCGTGGTGCTCCTCGCGCACCAGCCCAAGATCATCAAGCAGGCCGCCGAGGCGCGCGTCGACCTCGTGCTCTCGGGGCACACGCACGGCGGACAGATCTGGCCCTGGACGAAGCTCGTCGCCCTCGATCAGCCCTACCTCGCGGGCCTCCACCGCGAAGAGCACACGCAGATCTACGTGAGCGAGGGGACGGGCTACTGGGGCCCTCCCATGCGCATCGGCACCGCGCCCGAGATCACCGAGATCATCCTCGATCGCGCTTGATGCGGGCGCTCGTGACACGCCCCCGTGGAGCGTGTTACGAAAAATCAAAACGTGTCACCGATCCGTTGTGATGCTTGCGGCGTAGCGTGGCGATGAGTTCGCGCGACGCCGAAAGGGTAACGCTCCGCGCCGCGACGCTCGCGTTCGCCGCGCTCGGGGTGTGCCTCGCGCGCGTGGCCTCGGCGCAGCAGACGCCCGAAGCGCAGGCGCCGCAGCCGCCGCAGACAGCACCGGCGACGCAAGCGCCGCAGGCCGAGCAGGTCAACGAGGGTGCCGAGGGCGGCGAGGGCGGCGAGGCGACCGTGCGCGGAGAGGGGCCTCGTCGCGCGGCGTCGGACTACACCTTCGACGTGAGCAGCCTGCGACCCGTGCCTCGGAGCACGGCGGCCGATCTCCTCTCGCTCGCGCCGGGGTTCTTTCTCTCGCAGCACGGCGGCGACGGAAAGGCCCACCAGCTCTTTCTCCGCGGCTTCGACGCCGACCACGGGCAAGACGTCGAGTTCTCCGTGGGCGGCGCGCCCGTCAACGAGGTCTCGAACGTCCACGGGCAGGGCTACGCCGATCTCAACTTCATGATCCCCGAGGTCGTCGATCGCGTGCGCGTGCTCGAAGGCCCCTACGACCCGCGTCAGGGAGACTTCGCCGTCGCGGGCTCGGCGCGCTTCGACCTCGGCGTCGCGGACCGCGGCGCGCTCCTCAGGGCCTCGTACGGGATGTTCAACGCGCAGCGCCTCGTCGGCGTGTTCGCGCCGCGCGGCGAGCGCCGCGAGACCTTTCTCGCGGGCGAGCTCGCGCGCTCCGACGGCTACGGGCAGAACCGCGCGTCGTCGCGCGCCGCCGTGATCGCCCAGTACGCCAGGGAGCTCGCCGGGAGCGCCACCGTGCGCGTGCTCGCGACCTCGTACGCGGGCCGGTGGGACAGCGCGGGCGTCGTGCGCGAGTCGGACTACCTCCGCGGGCGACAGGGCTACTTCGACACCAACGACACGCACCAGGGAGGCTTCAGCGCGCGGCACGGCGTGGTCGTCGAGGTGGTCGTCCCGCGCGGCGCCGACCGCACCGCGGTCTCGCTCTTCGGCGCGCTCCGCGAGCTGCGCGTGCGAGAGGACTACACGGGCTACCTCCTCGACCCGCGCGGCGATCGCTACGAGCAGACCTACGACGCCGTCACCCTCGGCCTCGCGGCTTCGCACCGTCACACGTTCCGTCTCGGCGGCCTCGCGCACGCGTGGGAGGTGGGCGTCTCCGCGCGCCACGACGTCACCACCCAGGCGATGCACCGACAGCGCGCCGCCGACGACGTGAACTACGCCGCCATGACCGACGCCGACGTCGACGCGACGGACGTGGGCCTCTACGGCGATTTCGAACTGCGCCTCATGCGCTCGCTCTCGCTCCGCGGAGGTCTTCGCGCCGACGGGCTCGGCTACCAGATCGACGATCGGATGCCGCGCGCCAACACACGCACGAGCACTCCGGAGCCGCGCGGGCGGCGCGACGCGCAGGGCTTTCAGCTCGGTCCGCGCGCCACCGTCGAGTGGGAGCCCCTCCGCGGACTCTCGCTGATCGCCGCGTACGGAAAGGGCTTCCGCTCGCCGCAGGCGCTCTCGCTCGGCGAGGGAGAGAGCGCCCCCTTCGCGACGGTGCACTCGGGCGAGGTGGGCGTGCGGTACCGCGGCGCGCGGGTCAACGCGACGGTCACGGGCTTCGGCACGCACGTCGACCGCGACCTGGTGTTCGAACCCACGCAGGGACAGAACCTCGTGAGCGACGCCACCGCGGCCACCACGCGCCTCGGCGTCGCGGCCTCGGTGCGGGTGATCCCCCTGCGCGGTCTCGAAGTGGTCGCGAGCGGAACGTGGGCCCGCGCCACCTACGACTCGACGGGCAACCTCGTGCCGTATGTTCCTCCGCTCGTGGGGCGCCTCGACGCGACCTTTCAGCGCGCGGTCGGCCGCGTGTTGTCGCAGGAGGTCACCGTCTCGTCGGGCCTCGGCGTGACCGCGCTCGGCCCGCGCGCGCTGCCCTTGAGCGAGTTCTCAGACCCGGTGCTGCTCATCGACCTCGGGCTGAGCGGCCGCGTGGGGCCCGTGGAGCTCGGCGTCTCGATGCGCAACCTCACCGACGCGCGCTGGGAAGACGGCGTCTTCAACTACGCCTCGAACTTCGATCCCTCGGTCGCGGGCAGCCGCGTCCCCGCGCGTCACTTCTCCGCGGGCAGACCCTTCACCGCCCTCGCCTCGCTCACCCTGCACCTGTGATGGCTCCCATGAAGCGTCGCGCTCGCATCGAAGTCACCGCCCTCTGCGGCCTCGCCGCGGCCCTCGTCGCCACCGCCCGCTGCGGCGACGCGGGCGACACCACGGGGCGCGTGCGGGTGACGTTTCCTGTCACCGTGCGCGGCATCAACCCGACGTCGGACAACGCGAGGGGGTGGCGCGTCGTGGTCGAGGAGGCCCTCGTCGCGGCGGGGCCCCTGCGCTGGTACGAGGGGCCGCCGATCTTCGCGCGGAGGCTCTTTCAATTCGGCGTCGCCTTCGCGCACCCGGGCCACTACGTGCCCGGCGAGGCCCTCGCGGACATCCCCTCGCAGCGCGTGGTCGATCTCACCGCGGCGAGTCCGACGCTGCTCGAAGGCGCGACGGGCGTGTCGGGCGACGCGCTCTCGGCGACCTTCGAACTGCGCCCTCCAGGGAGCGCGCTCGGCCCTTCGGCCACGGGGCTCCACGGCCTCGCGCTCTGGACCCGCGGGACGGCCACGCGCGCGGGCGTCACCGTGCGCTTCGAGGGCGGCGTCGCGGTCGACTACGCCGTGCGAGGGATCCCCGCGCGCGCGACCTTCGCGTCGGGAGGGAGCGCCGATGTCGCCGTCGACCTCGCGCAGTGGTTCGACCGCGCGGACTTCGGGACGCTCACCGCGGGCGCCGACGGGACGGCGCGGATCAACGCCGGGAGCGAGGTCGCCAACGGGCTCTACCGCGGCGCCACGAGCGGCGCGGCGTACCTCTTCTCGTGGCGCGCGAGCGCGCCCGATCGGTGAGCGGAAAGCTCTAGAAAAACTGGTGCGCGAGGCGGATCGCGAAGGTGATGAGCCCCGCGGCCAGGGTCACCGAGAGCGTCGCCGTGGCGCTCGGATGCGCCAGCACGCGCGTCACGGGAAAGGCCCGCCTCGTCGCCCACGGCGCGGCCAGCGCGACCGCGAGCGTGAGGAGAAAGAGCAGCGGCCCCATGAGGTGCGCCCCGAACGCGCGGAGGACGTGCCCGTGCGCCATGTTGGCGAAGCTCGTCGTGAGCCCGCAGCCCGGACACGGGACCCGCGTCATCGCTTCGAAGGTGCACGGCGGGAGCCCGAGCTGCTGGTGCGATCCGAAGCCGCGGGGGTCGGGGCGCAGCCACGCGGAGACGATGAGAACGGCCCAGCTCCCGAGGCCCGCGATGATCCAGAAGATGCGCGTCGGCCACGGGGAGTCTTCGGGGTGAGCGGGGTAGGCCGACTCCGTGGTCATCGGATGGCGGTTGTACCACCGCGACGGCGCCGAGGGACGTTATCCTCCGGCGCGTGCGCGCCCTCCCACTCGTGCTCTCGATCCTGGTGACCTCGCTCCCGACGGCGGCCTCCGCGCAGGACGCCGGCGCCGTCGACGCGCCGACCGTGAACCCCATGGGCGTGGTGATGGCCGCGCGCGGCGCCGCGACGCCGATCTTCAGCCACACGCGGAGGCATCGGCGCGCGCAGACCTTCGAAGAGACCCTTCGGATGCCCGTGGTGCGAGGCCGCTGCTACGAGGCGCTCGGCTACGCGACGGGGGCCGCGCCCGTGTTCGCGCAGGTGGTCGCGGGCCACGCGCGCGTCGGAGACTCGCTCGCCATGACCAACTCCGTCGGCCGCGTCGTGCGGCAGCGCTTCTGCGCGACGGAGCCCGCGGAGCTCTACGGCATGGAGCTCCACGCCGAGGGAGACTCGTGGTGGTACCTCGTCGTGGTGCCCACGGACGCCGTCGCGGACGCGGGTGTGACGGCGCGGGCTGCGACCGCCCCCGTCGACGCGGGGCGCGTGTCGACGACGCCCGTGAGGCGCTTCCCCGTGGGCGGCGGAGACGACTACGTCGCGCGGCAGATTCAGGGCTTCGCGAGGCAGCGCCCGGGCGTCGAGGGCGTGACCGAGACCGTGCGCGTGACGCTCCCCACGAACGGCGCGTACGAGGGCGCGGTGGGCATCCCCACGGGGCGCTGCGTTCACGTCGTGGCGGCGGGCGTCCCGAGCGTGGCCGACCTCGTCGTCGAGCTCGAAGACCCCGCGGGCCACCGCGTCGCGCAAGACGCCACGCGCCGCAACGTCGAGAGCGTGCGCCACTGCGCCTCGTACGCTGGGACGTTTCGCATGCGCGTGCGGGTGTTCTCGGGCGCCGGGCTCGTGGGCGTGCAGGCGCTCCTCGAGCCGTAGCGGGGAGCCCGACCGACGCGCGGCTCTCAGTCCTTGCCGCGCTCGCCGGGCGGCCGCGCAGACGCCTGTCGACCGTGGGTCGCTCGCGTGGGACGTCGCCGCGGGACCCTCCGCGCGCGCACGCCCTCGCGGCACTGGTTGTCTCCGTCGGGGCACTCGATGCGGACGTGAAAGTGGTTGTCGTGCGGCGACACCCTGCGCGGTTGCAGGAGCGTGAGCGCCGCCTCGTTGATCACCGACGAGGCCACGCCGTGCTCCCGCGCGTACGCGAGGAGCCGCGTGCGAAGCGGCGCGGAGATGAAGATCCGCTCGACGCCCACCCTGCGCTCGGTGAGCAGCGACTCGAGGAGGGCCCAGTTTCGCGCCGTGTCGAAGACGTAGCGCCCGTCGAGCGAGCGGCCGTTGGCGTCGAAGGACACGTAGTCGTCGAGCTCGACGGACGCGCCCGGTCCGCGGGAGGTCCAGAGGCGCGCGTAGAAGCCCACGTCGGCGTCGCGGCCGCTCTGGTGCGAGCGGTGATGCCCGATGGGGCCGCCGTGCTCGGCGGAGAGATCCCCCACGGTGATCCGGACGCCGAAGCGTCGGCGCATCGAGGCTCCGACGCGTTCGAGCAGCGCGACGAGCTCCTCGGTGCCCCAGTGGAGGACGCGCCCGGGCATGAAGCGCACGCCGTCGCCCTCGGCGAGGTGACGCCCGTGGACGAGCGTCCCGCTGTTGGCCCAACCCAGCGACGCGCTCGGAGGGAGGCGCGGGCGAGACTGCCTCCGCTGGGCTGCCCTCCCGCGCGCCCGAGGGGCTTCGCCGTGAGTCTGCGCTTCGACGGAGGCGCCGAGCAGCAACGCCGCGAGCGCCGTGACCCAACCCAACGTCCGTGAAAAGGTCCGCACGGGGTAGACGCACTAGCAGAAGGGCTCTGACGCTCTCCAGTCTTCGACAAGGTACAAGACATTTGACAGGCTGCGCGAGCGTTCAGTAGCGTACCGATCTCCACGCGCCGGAGAGGCGTGTAGAAGGGAAACCCGCGAGGCGTATGCAACCACTCACCGAGCGTCAGGAAGCGATCCTCGAGTTCATCCGCCATTCGATCCGCGAGCGGGGCTATCCCCCCACGCTGCGCGAGATCGGAGCGCAGATGAACATCCGATCCACCAACGGCGTGAGCGATCACCTCCGCGCGCTGGAGCGCAAGGGCTACCTCCGCCGCGAGGACATGAAGTCTCGCGCGCTGCGCCCCACGACGCCCGACGCGCGCGTGCGTGTGGTCGACGGCGACGGCGAGGAGCCCGCGTACGACATCCACCTCGACAACGAGCCCGCGAACAACGTGATGAACATCCCCCTCGTCGGCCGCGTGGCCGCGGGGCCGCTCACCTTCGCTGCGCAGAACGTCGAGCAGCAGATCATGATGGACCCGTCGCTCCTCCGCGGTGCGTCGGGGGGCGAGACCTTCGCGCTGCGCGTCCGCGGCGACGCGATGATCGAGGCCGGCATCCACGAGGGAGACATTCTCTTCGTGCGCCGTCAGGAGGCCGCGAACCGCGCCGAGATCGTCGTGGCGCTCGTGGGCGACGAGGCCACGGTGAAGCGCTACTTCCCCGAGCGCGATCACATCCGTCTTCAGCCTGAGAACAAGCGCCTCGCGCCGATCTACGTGCGTCGCACGGAGCTCAACGGCTTCCGCATCCTGGGCGTGGTGGTGGGCCTCTTTCGCTCGGTGACCTCGCTCAAGGCGACCTGATGTTCGTGCCGCTGCTCGTCGGCTCCGCGCTCGCGGGGGCGGCCACGGTGGGCGGCCTCGTGCAGCACTACAAGCGACAGCTCGGCCCCATGACGCTCGCCGACGTGCGGGCGCTCACCACCCTCGAACCCACGCCCATCGCCCTCTGCCGCGAGGGCCTCGTGAAGATCGTCGGCACCCTCGGCTGCGACACGCCCGAGCGCAGCCTCTACGGCGACGCGCTCGTGGCCGTCCGCGAGGTGCGCCACTACGCCACCGAGGGCCGAGGCGCCGCTGCGACGCGCGTGCTCTCCCGCGTCGACCGATCGAGCGCGCCCTTCTGGATCGAAGACGACTCCGGCCGCATCAGCCTCGACCCGCTCGCGGCGCGCATCGACTACGAGCTCGACGAGACCGAGCTCGAGCCCATGATCGAAGAGCTGCGTCTGCGCCTGGGAGAGCGCGTCGTCGTGCTCGGTGACGCGCGTCGCGAGGTGACCGTCTCGCATCACCCCATGCGTCGCTCGGCCGTGCAGACCGAGCGGGGGCTGCACTTCATCGCGCCGCCGCTGGTGACCTGGCGAACGGAGCCCGAGGTGTATCCGAAGCTGCTGCCGCCCGCGGGCTCGGCGGCGCTCTCTGCGAGCACCGTCGCGCTCGCCGTGCTCGGCGCGCTGCTGCGGCTGTAGGGGGGAGAGAAAAGCGCGGGAGGGGATTGAGGCGGGGAGAGAGGCGCTTCAGGTGCCCGTGGCCGACACGTCGTCGTGCTCGTGCTCGCCGTCGTGCATCTCGCTGTCGTTGTCGTTCTCGACGCCGGGGTGACCGCCGCGACGCGCGTCGCAGAGGTTGATCTTGTAGTGCTTGGCGCGGAGGTAGAGCGTCGAGCGCGAGATGTCGAGCGCGGTGGCGGCGCGGCGCATGTTGAAGCCCATCTGCACGAGGACGCGCTCGATGTGGGCGCGCTCGACGTCGGCGAGCGTGAGGGCCGTGGGCTCGAGGGCGCCGAGGAGCATCGCGGGGTTCTGCTGCGCGATCTGCACGGGCGTGGGGCGCTCGACGCGCGGAGGCTCGGCGGGCGCGGGCTTCGCGGCGGCGGGGCGCGGCGCCGGGGCGGGCGCTGCGATGGCGCGAGGCGCGGTGGCTTCGAGCGACTGACGCGCGCCGATGATGGCGTCGGCGGAGATGCTGTCGCCGACGCCGAGCCACGCGCGTTCGAGCACGGTGCGCAGCTCGCGGAGGTTGCCGGGCCACGTGTGCGCAGCGAGCAGCGACTCGGTCTCGGCGGGGAGCGCGGGCGCGTCGCGGCCGTACTCGCGGGCGAGGTCAGAGAGCACCGAGCGCGCGAGGTCGACGAGCTCGGTGGGGCGGTCGCGGAGCGCGGGGAGCGAGACCACGAGCGCAGAGAGCCGCTGGAGGAGGTCGCTCGAGAAGGACTTGCGGAAGGCCGCGCCGCGGAGGTCGTAGGGGCTCGTGGCGACGATCCGCACGTCGGGCGTCGCGGGCTTCACCCCGCCGACGCGGAGGAACGCGCGCGTCTCGAGGAGGTTCAGGAGCTTCGACTGCGAGCTCGGGTCGAGGGAGCCGATGTTGCGGAGCACCAGCGTGCCGCCCGCGGCCTGCTCGATGAGGCCGCGGCGCGCGCGGTCGGTCTGCGGCGCCGAGCCGGCTTCGAAGCCGAACATCACGCCGTCGAAGTCGCGCGGGGTGAGCGTCGTGCAGTCGCACTCGATGAAGGGCCCGCGGGCGCGGTCGCTCGACGCGTGGATCTCTCGCGCGACGAAGGCCTTTCCGGTGCCGCGCTCGCCGGTGATGAGCAGCGTGCAGCGCGACGTGGAGGCGAGCTCGACGACGGCCGCCGTGGCGCCGCGCTGAGAGCTCGAGCGCCGCGCGGCGTCTCCGCGCGACGAGGTCTTCGCAGAGACCCAGGCGCCGCCGACGAAGAGCGACGAGAGCGTCTCGATGAAGTGCGCGTCGGGGCGGTGACCGTGCGCGCTGTAGAACACCACCACGCCGTCGGGGTGGCCGTCGCGGCCCACGGGCACGCCCACGGCTTCAATGAGTCCCTCGGAGCGGTCGTTGAGCACGGTGCGCGCGACGGCGGCGTCTTCGCGGTCGAGCCCGTCGCTCCACTGCGGAGCGTGCGAGGCCCAGACGCGCGACGCGAGGCCCTGCGCGTTGGTGAGGGCGCCCCACCCGCGGCTGCCGTCGGGGCGCTGCGAGTACACGGCTTCGCAACGGAGGCTCTGCGAGGCGCGGTTCCACGACCAGCGGGCGGCGAGGCTCCAGCCCATGAGGGTGCAGACCTCGTTGATCACGTCGCGGAGCATCTCGGGGCGGCCGTCGTCGCGGCTCATCGCGCGGGCCACGACGCGGGCCACGGCGCGCCTGCGATCGGCCTGACGCACGTCGGTGATCTCGACCATCTGGAGCAGGGCTCCCTGCATCCCGGTGAGGGCGCAGGGCGTGAGCGAGACGGTGAACCAGCCTTCGCCGCCGCGGGGGTGGCTCGCGGCTTCGAACTCGTGGTGCGACTTCGACCCGTGGAGCACGGCGCGGAGGGACTCTCTCGCGGACTCGACGGCGGCGTGATCGAAGCCCATCCCGCGACCGCAGGCGTGGGCGAAGCTGATTCCGACGGGCTCGCCGTGGTGCTCGGTGCGCTCGGCGAGGGCGCGCTTCCACGCGGCGTTGACCCAGCGCACGGTGCCCTTCGCGTCGATGACCGCGGCGGGAGACGGGAGCGCTTCGAGGGATGACCAGCGGGTCCGATCGGCCGTGGGGAGCGGGGTCTCGGGCTCCTGGGCACGCTCACCAGCGAAGCCCTCATACTCAGCCGCGGTCGCCGAACCCTCGTTGAAGATCATGGACATGACACATCCCTCCGCGCGCATCCGCACACGCGGATCGCAACCTTGAAAACGCCCCGTTGAGGCTCTTCCGGCGGATCGACGAAACCGTTCCGTCCATCCGTGCGGAGGCTATGAGCGAGAGTCGTGCCGTCCTGAATTCCTACAGGTCGCCCGATGTCCGGACCGGGACATGTCCGTAGAAACGCCTCGTTCGTAGGGGTTTTCCCGTTGTGTCCGAGTCAGCAACTTGACGCCTGTCATGGAATTGACGAGCCGCTTTTTGACGCCTCGTTGCTTCAGTGACGCCCGAGACCGATTCGCAACACCACCGAAGCCCTGGGACCGACCGGACCTCGCTGTGACCAGTCGAGCAGCGCGTCGGCGAGACAGGCCGAGAGTCCCCGCGAGACGAGCGGCGGTGAGAGCGAGACCGTGTTGGCGGTTCCAGCGCGCGTGAGTCGGATGGTGGCCACGATGACGCGCAGCCTCAGGAGCGGCGCGGGATCGCGGGCGTAGGCGTTCGAGAGGCAGCGCTCGATGGCCGCGCGGTGTGACGCGACAGACTCGAGCGCGCCTCGCACGGGGGCCCGCTCGACGCGAAGGAGCGAGACCTCTACCGGGGGCGTCGGGGCGTGAGGTTGCGCCATCGCCTCGCTCGCGAGCGTGAGGAACGCCGCGGTGGCTGCGCGCCGGGGGCTCATCGCGCGCGAAGATACCCGACACCGGGAGCGCGGGGCGGCGGTATCGTCGCGCCCGATGACAGCGACGCGGAGCGACCTCGTGATCGGCGTCGCCGGTCACATCGACCACGGCAAGACCGCGCTCGTACGCGCCCTCACGGGCGTCGACACCGATCGCCTCCCCGAGGAGAAGGCCCGCGGGATCACCATCGAGCTCGGCTTCGCGCCCCTCGCGCTCCCCAACGGACGTCGCGCGGCCGTGATCGACATGCCCGGTCACGAGCGCTTCGTTCGAACCATGATCTCGGGCGCAGGCGGCGTCGACGTGATGCTCCTCGTGATCGCCGCGAACGAAGGGGTGATGCCGCAGACGCGTGAGCACCTCGCCATCGCGGGGCTCGTGGGCGTTCGCGCGGGCGTGTGCGCGCTCACCAAGTGCGACCTCGCCTCGCCCGACATCGTGGAGCTCGCCTCGGATGAAGTCCGCGAGGTGCTCGTGGGGAGCGCGCTCGAAGGCGCGTCGGTGATTCCCGTGAGCGCCCTCGCAGGGACGGGGATCGAAGCCCTTCGAAAGGCTCTCGGTGCGGTGTCGCTCCCGCCGAGGGATTCGAGCGGACCGGCGCTCCTCCCCATCGATCGCGTGTTCGTACGCAAGGGCTTCGGCGTGGTGGTCACGGGCACGCTGCTCTCGGGCGTGGTGCGTCTCGATGATGCGCTTTTGCTCGGCCCCATCGGCCCCGATCACCGCGCGGTGCCCGTGCGTGTGCGCGGGCTTCAGGTGCACGGAGAGGCCGCCACGGAGGTCCACGCAGGGACGCGCCTCGCGGTGAACCTCGCGGGCGTCGAAGTGGCGGACGTTCCGCGCGGCGCGTGGCTGATGCATCCGACCGACGTGGCGCTCTCGCGGGTCTTCGACGCGACGGTCACCTCGCTCCCGCAGACGAAGCGCGACATGCTCCGCCGCGCGAAGCTCGAGGTCGACGTGGGCGCCACGCACGCCCTCGCCACGCTCTCGTTTCTCAACGGTGAGGGACTCGCGCCGGGCAAGACCGCGCTCGCGCGCGTGACCACCGATCGTCCGCTCGCGCTGCGTCCGGGGGAGCGTCTCGTGCTCCGCGGACCTCCTTCGCTCGCTGGTGTTGGAAGCACCGTGGGTGGGCTCACGGTGGTGCGTCCCGTGGCGGAGCGCGTTCGTCGAAGGGCCGTCGCGCTCGATCGCGCGCAGCGGAGCGCGGCGGGCTCTCTCGCAGATCGCGCGAGGGTCGAGCTCGACGCCGTGGGCCTCCGCGGACTCTCGCGCGCGGAGCTCGTGGCGCGCGCGGGCTACAGGGTTTCGAAGTCATCGACGGGTGACGGTGTGGTCTCCGTCGCGAACGATCGCTACGTGTCTCGCACTGCGCTCGACGCGGTCTCTCGCGAGGTGCTCCAGACGCTCAGTGACTTTCACGGGAAGAACCCCGCGGAGCGAGGCATCGATCGTCGCGCGCTCTCGTCGCTCGGCGATGACGCCGCGGTCGACCTCGTCGTCGCGGAGCTCGTCTCACAGAGCAAGATCACGCGTACCGGCGAGGTGATCGCGCGGGCGGGGTGGAAGCCGCGAGGGCTCGATGATGTTCCCTTCGTGGCGCAGGTGCGGGCCATGCTCGCGCGCGCGGGTCTCGCGACGCCGCGTATCGCGGAGATGTCCGAGGCGTGCGGCGCGACCGTGAAGGAGATCGAGCACGCCCTCAAGCGACTCACCGAGCTCGGTCACGTGGTGAAGGTCTCGACCGAGCTCTACACCGACGCCGCCGCCATGAAGGACCTCGAAGCGCGACTCGTCGCGTGGCTCGAAGCGAAGGGCTCCATCGACGCGCAGGGCTACAAAGACCTCACGGGGCTCACGCGCAAGTACGTGATCCCCTACGCCGAGCACTTCGACGCGAAGAAGGTCACGCTGCGCCTCGGCGACACGCGCAAGCTCCGCGGGCGGTAGACACGCAACGCGCCCTCGGGCAGTCTCGCGCGCCCCGAGTGAGCAACGCCGATCCGTGGACCATCTCGCGCGTCACCGCGTGGACCGCCAAAGACCTCGCCGCACGAGGGATCGAGTCGTCGCGGCTCGATGCCGAGCTCCTCATCGCGAGCGCGCTCGGCTGCAAGCGCCTCGACCTCTACCTCCGCTTCGATCAGCCCCTCGCCGACCCCGAGCTCGCGCGCATCCGTGCGCTCGTCGAGCGACGTCGTAGGTTCGAGCCCGTCGCGTACATCCTCGGCGTGCGGGAGTTCTACGGACGCACCTTCGCCGTCGACAACCGCGTGCTCATCCCGAGGCCCGAGACCGAGGGGGTCATCGAGGCCGCGCTGGCGCTCCTCCCGCCGCGCGCGGAGGGTGTGCGTCATCGCGTGCTCGACGTGGGAACGGGCAGCGGCATCATCGCCGTGACCCTCGCGTGCGAGCGCCCTGATCTCGACGTCGACGCTGTCGAGCTCTCTCCCGCGGCGGCCGAGGTGGCGCGGTCGAACATCGCGCGCAACAACGTCTCCGACCGCGTGACGCTCTTCGAAGGCAGCCTCTATCGCCCCGTGGCCGATCGTCGCTACGCGATCATCGCGAGCAATCCGCCGTACATCGAGACCGCCGAGGTCGACACGCTCATGCCCGACGTGTCGAAGTACGAGCCGCGCCTCGCGCTCGACGGCGGACCCGATGGCGCCACGGTGCTCCGTCCGCTCATCGCGGGCGCTCGCGCGATGCTCGTCGAGGGCGGATCGCTCCTCGTTGAAATCGGCTATGGGCAGGGTGATCTGGTGAGGGAGCTCGCGCGCGCCGCGGGCTTCACGAGCGTCGAGGTGCAGCCCGATCTGGCGCGCATCGAGCGCGTGCTCGTGGCTCGCTGAAGCAGCGACTCAGTCGTCGGTCGATGCGGCGGAGCCCGTGGCGCCGAGGCCCGTCTCGATGCCGAGCTCGCGGCGCAGGCGCTCGGCCTGGTGGTGCGTGCGCAGCGGGACGAGCACCTCGTCGAGGTCGCCGTTGATGAAGCGATCGAGCTTGTAGAGCGTGAGCTGGATGCGGTGATCGCTCACGCGGTTCTGCGGGAAGTTGTACGTGCGCACCTTCTCGGCGCGCTCGCCGGTGCCCACCATCGAGCGGCGGTCCGAGGTGATGAGCGCGTCCTGCTTCTTGCGCTCGATGTCGAGGAGGCGCGAGCGCAGCACCTTCATCGCCTGCGAGAGGTTCTTGATCTGCGAGCGCTCGTCCTGACACTTCACGATGAGCCCCGACGGACGGTGGACCACCTGCACGGCGCTGTTCGTGGTG
Organism: Myxococcota bacterium; assembly: GCA_052035985.1. GTDB lineage: Bacteria > Myxococcota_A > Polyangia > Polyangiales > CAISKJ01. The sequence continues at coordinate 65,343 of JBPOHC010000366.1, forward strand.
TTCACGCCCTGACCGCCCTTGCCGCCCGAGGCGGCCTTGGTGATCTGGAGGTCCTTCTCGTCGATGCGCACGTCGACCTCGTCGGCCTCGGGGAGCACCACGACCGTGGCCGTCGACGTGTGCACGCGCCCCTGCGCCGCGGTCGCGGGCACGCGCTGCACGCGGGGGACGCCTCCCTCGAAGCGCAGCGCGCTGTAGACGCCGTCGCCCGAGACGATCGCGATGATCTCGCGAAAGCCTCCGACGTCGGTCGTGGTCTCGCTCTGCACCTCGATCTTCCACCGCTGCTTCTCGCCATAGCGGCAGTACATTCGAAAGAGGTCCGCGGCGAAGAGCGTGGCCTCGTCGCCGCCTTCGGCCGCGCGAATCTCGAGGATCACGTCGCGGTCGTCGTTGGGGTCGGGCGGCAGGAGCATGAACGTGAGCGAGCCTTCGAGCTCACCCACCTCGCGCTCGAGGCCCGGGATCTCGTCGGCCACGAGGTCGCGGAGCTCGGGGTCTGCGAGGGCCGCGCGGTCTTCGTCGAGCTGCTTCTTGGCGGTCTTGTAGCGCGCGAAGGAGGTGACCAGCGCTTCGAGCTGCGCGCGCTCGCGGGTGAGCTTTCGGTAGCGGTTGTTGTCGCTCGCGACGCCGGGTTCGCAGAGGAGCCTGTCGAGCTCATCGGCCCGGTGCACCAGCGCTTCGAGCTTGTCGATCGGGAGCATTGGAAGAGACCTTCTTCGTGCCGCACGGACACTCCGCGCGGCAGTTCATCGAGGCGACCAGTTGTGTGCGGGGAGAGATGTGAGAGGGAGGCGCGCGGAGGGCGCTAGAGGCCGTACTCGGTCGAGAGGCGGGCGTAGTCCGCGAAGGTCTGCACCGTGGGAGCCTCGGGAGCGGGCGCGTTCTCGGCCTCGCGGGTGAGGGTCACGCGCAGGGCCGAGAGGGCGATCTCGACCTGATCGTCGGAGGGCTCCGCGGTCGAGAGTCCCTGGACGAGGTAGCCCGGGTAGAGAAAGAGCTTCGCGATGGGGTTCTCGGTGAAGCGCGCGCCGAGGCGCTGGAGCTCGTACGAGAGTCCCGCGATGGGGAACAGCAGCGGGATGCTGATGAAGATCGACAGGATCACGTTCGCGAGCCCCCCGTTGGCCGGGAGGATCATCGGGAGGACGATCGCGAAGACCGCGACGGAGACCAGCACCACCACCATGAGGAAGGTCGTGCCGCAGCGGGCGTGGCGCGTCGAGTGGCGCTGCGCGTTGGCGACCGTGAGCTCCTCGCCCGACTCATAGGCGGCGATCGCCTTGTGCTCGGCTCCGTGATACTGAAAAACACGGAGCATCTCGGCGTTGCGACGCATGAGCGAGATGAGGGACACGAAGATCGCGAGCTTGAAGAAGCCCGCGAGGATGTGGAAGCGCGGGTCGGCCATGCCGAGGGGATGTCCGCTGAGCTGCCCGGCGGCCCACGTGAGGAGCTTCGGCAGCGCGACGAAGAGCGCGAGCGAGAACACCACGCCGAGGCGCGACGCTGCGCCCGACTGAGAGTCCTCGGTGCGCTCTGACTCGGGGAGATCTTTTTCGAACTGCTCGGCGCTGAAGCGCAGAGCTTCGTAGCCGTTGCGCATCGACTCGACGAGCACGAGACCCCCGCGGACGAAGGGGATCTTCATGATGGCCGTGGCGAAGCTGCTCTTCCACGGCTGCTCGCGCACGACGATCTCGCTGTTGGCGCGGCGCACGGCGACGGCGAGGCAGCGCGGAGAGCGCATCATGACGCCCTCGATCACGGCCTGGCCGCCGACGTTGAGCCTCGGACATACGGAGGGGTCGCGGTACGGTACGCCCGCGTTGGGTGACTGGGATGGCATGGAGTGGCGGGAATCTAACACGCGATTTCTAGATCGCGAGGAGGCGGCAGGAGAAGCGTCGTCGCTGTGTCGCAGCGGGCGCGTCCGACGAGGCGCGAGCGAACTACTTCGCGGGCGTCGTGCGGGCGGCGCCGCCGATCTTCTCGTAGCGCTTCTTGAAGCGGTCGACGCGGCCGGCGGTGTCCATGATCTTCTGCTTGCCCGTGTAGAAGGGGTGGCAGGCGGCGCAGACGTCGATGGAGAAGTCGCCGCGCGTGGAGCGCGTCTTCACGGCGTTGCCGCAGGCGCAGGCGATCGTGCAGACGGGGTAATCGGGGTGAATGCCAGACTTCATGGTGTCCTCGGGATTTGAGCTTTGTGGTGGCTGTGCCCCGTGACGCAGAGGCGTCGAAGGGGTTGTACACCGACGGGTGAATTCGCGAGCGGGGAGGGGTAACACCGCGCTCCGTCGCTGGCAAGAGCGTCGCGGGGGTTGCCCCGGTCATGCGCGTGTCGCGTTTCCCGCCATACGCGAGGGCGATCTTCGACCGTACCGCGCGCCTATCCCCCCACCCGCTGCGTTACGGTCGACCGTACTGCAGCCTATCCCACCACCCGCTGCACTACGCTCCACCGTAACGCAGCCTATCCCACCACCCGCTGCACTACGCTCTACCGTACTGCACGCCTATCCCACCACCCGCTGCACTACGCTCCACCGTACTGCAGCCTATCCACCCATACTCTTGTCGAAGGTTGACAAGCCCCTCCGCGGCGCGAGAAAGCCAGGCGACCGATGGGTGACCCTGACCGCCTCCTCGCCGAGACGAGCCGTACGTTCGCGCTCTCGATTCCCCGACTGCCCGAGCCCGTGCGCGCCGAAGTGACCCTCGCGTATCTGCTCTTTCGCATCGCCGACACCTTCGAAGACGCCGCCCCGTGGCCGCGTGCGAAGCGACTCCGCGCGCTCGAAGACTTCGCCGCGCTCCTCGATCACCACGACCCCGCGCGCGCGAAGGAGCTCGTCGCCGCGTGGCTTCGGGAGCCTCCGTGCGATCACGCGGGCTACCTCGAGCTCCTCGCCGAGACGCCCGACGTGCTCGAACGGACGCAGCGGCTCGATGCGCCCGCCCGCGCCGTGGTGATCGGCCACGCGTTGCGAACCACCCACGGCATGGCGGGCTTCGTCGAGCGGAGCACCGAGAGCGGATCGCTGCGCCTCCACGACCTCGCGGACCTGTCGCGGTACTGCTACGTCGTCGCGGGGATCGTGGGAGAACTCCTCACGGATT
>JBPOHC010000575.1:0-5493 GCA_052035985.1 Myxococcota bacterium
GTTCGGGCGTGACCGCATCGTAGGCGCGCGTGTCGGGGGGCTCTGCGCAGAGCTCCTCGAAGGTCGCAGCGCGCTGGGCGATGTCTGCGTCCGAGGGTTCGAGACGCGCGAGCGCGCGCAGGGCCTCCGCTGCCTCTGAGGTCGCACCGCGCGCGATGAGGCCGTCGATCGTCGAGCGGGCCGTGTCGTTGTAGGGGTTGTGCAGCGGCGAGAGGGCGGCCTCGATGCGCACGTAGCGCTCGCGCCAGATGCGGTCGTCGGGAAAGACCTTCGCCAGCACGCGGTATCCGACCGCGCACTCGAGGAGCGCGCCGCTCCGCGCGAGGCGGTCGAGGGCGCCGTTGCACCACGCGGCCATCACCGTGCGCGCGCGATCCGTGGGCACGGGCGCGGCCATGAAGAGCCTCGCCTGGAGCTTGATGAGCGCCGTCGAGCCCGGTGCGCGGAGGCGGAGCGCATCGAGCACCTCGACGCCCGCGTCGACCTCGCCCGCATCGGCGAGCACCTCGATCAGCCGTTCAGGGGTCGCGTCGTCGCCAGGGTCAACCATTCGGGGCTCCGCTTCACTCTCGCCGCGCGGCGGTTGCGTTCACAACGGTCCGTCAGCGCGCCGCGATGGTATCGCCAGCGCGGCGGGAGCGAAGTGTTTTTTCGGGGGGATTCTGCGGCGGCGAAGGTGGGAGCGCGGCGTCCGCGGGGTTCAGTCCTTCGAGGGGCGGAGGAGGCGCAGCATGAGGGCCACGTCGGAGATCGCGAGCGCGAGGAGCAGGGTCACGATGAAGGGCGCCCACATCACCGAGCGGGGCGTCGCGCCATCGACCAGGAGCCACGTCGCGCCCGAGACGCGCTGATCGAACTTCTCGTGGACGAACGCGCCCACCTGCGCGTAGCGCCCGCCCGCGGCGTTGAAGGGGATGAGGCGACCCTGGAACTCTCCGCGGGTGAGGGCCTCGCGGTGGTCGTCGGAGACCTGCACGTAGAGGGGGCTCTGACCCTCGCGCCCGGCCACGGGGAAGACCATGTGCTGACCCGGGAGGAGCACGCGCGAGTAGGTCACGGCGCCGGCCATCGAGGGGCGCGCGCGGAGCGTCACGAGGTGGTTCGCGTCGGCCGCGGTGGGCGTCGCGGTGATGCCCTCGCCGAGGTCCGTCGCGGAGGCCGACGCCATCGCGTAGCGGAGGTCGTCTTTGAACTGAACCGCGAGGAAGAGCGAGGCCACCGAGATGGCCGAGAGGAGGATCGTGAGGACACGGCGACGAGCCTGGGGAGGCGCGTCGAGCCCGGTGAGCATTTCGTCAACGACGTCGGCCGTGCCCGGAGGCGGCGGCGCGGGGATGTCGTGGGTGGCAGCGGTCGCGTTCGACATCAGAGGTCTCCGGCTTCTGGAACTCTTCGAACTCCAACCATATCCGGCTGAGAGCGTCAGATCCAGGGGCCTCGGACACTCACGTAGTGTGAGCGTTCCCACGCGCGACGAGGATAAATGCAGGCGCGAGGGGATTGTGGGCTGCGAGGTGAGGAGGCTTTGGGCGCGGCGATCAGAAGCTGCCGCTGCCGCCGTTGCCACACATCGCGCACTCGGGCAGCGAAGGCGTCATCGAGCAGCGCGCGGGGCAGTAGGGGACGCGGAGGAACGTGTAGGGCATGCCCGTTCCGTCGTCGATGTTCTGGCACTCCGTCGAGAGCCCGCGGACGGTCATCTCGCCGTAGCCGCCGGTCATCACGAAGCGGCCCGAGCACGTGGGGCTCGTGCTCGTCCACGCGGGGAGCGGAGGCATCTGCTGGCGCATGCCCGGGGTCATGTACCAGCCCTGCGTACACGACTGCGAGACCACGCAGTCTGACGCCATGGGGTGCATCGGATCGCCGGCCTTGATCGTGAAGCAGAGCTGAAACTGCCCCGCGCAGTCGACCGTGAGGAAGTTCGTGCTGAAGTTCGTGCCCGGCTGCGGCCTCGGCGGCGGCATGTTGCCCGGGGCCGAGGGGCACTGGGCGCGGCCCATCGCGTCGACGTAGGTCGACACCGCGTACACCGCGTTGCCCGGGTACGTGATGAAGCAGGGCGAGAGGTTGGTGATCTCCCAGCGCCCCTGCGAGAAGCACTGGCACGAGTCGGGACCGAGGCGTGTTCCGGCGCGAGGGAGCACGTAGCCCTCGCACGCGCTCCAGCGTCCGCCGAGCTCGTCGTACATCTCGCAGCGGGTCATGCCGTCACGGCAGATGCCCCGGTTGCGGTTCACGCGGAGGCCGGGCCAACACGGGCGCGTCTCGCCGATGTTCGTGCACGCGCAGCCCTCGCGCGTGAGGTCGTCGGGGCACTCGGGCGTTCCGCCGGGCGGCGTCGCGGGCGGGCCCATCGCGCCGTCGGGGCCGCAGTAGCGCGGCGGGGGATTGTCAGCCCAGAACGCGTCGGGGTTGGGCTGCACGTCACGCACGGGGCGATCGAGCGGCGCGACGTCGATCGTCGGCGGACGGATGTTCGTGTCGGTGATCACCGCGTCCATCGAGCGCACGTCGGGGGTGATCGACGCGTCGGTGTCGGGTTGCAAGACCTCGCCGTTGTTGCCGCCCGCGCTGCACCCGAGCGCTGCGCCGATCGTGAGTACAAGCCATGCGCGACGCATCATCGAAGCACCTCCGAGAGCCGTGACGTGCTTCGAGTTGTAGAACCCATCGCGAGGCCGTGTCGAGTGCCCGCGTGTCCCGCGTCGACGCGATGCGCCTCGTGCGCTCGGGTCAGCGGCGGGGCGCGTGCTCGAAGCGCAATCGCAGAGACTCGTCGTCGAGCTGCGTCGCGATGGCCTTCGCGCGCACGGAGGCGGCCTTCGCTTCGTCGCCGTGACCCACGCGCGCGAGCATCTGGAGCGACATCGCGCGGAGCCTCAGGTGACCTCCGTCGCCCGCGTGGTCGATCGCTGCGCGGGCGAGCGCGATGGCCTCGTCGCCGCGTCCGAGGCGCCACGCGCACCAGGCCAGACCGTTCGCGCGACGGCACCGCGCGAAGGGGGGCGCTCCCTCGTCTGCGAGCGAGCGGTAGAGCGCCTCGGCGGTGCGCGCGTCGGCGGGACCGCGACGGCCCTTGTTCCACTGCCACGCTTCCTGATCGATCCAGCGGGCGCGGAGGCACGCGCGGTCGTCGAGCTCCGGGACCTGATCGAGGAGCGCTCCCGCTTCGGTGAGGAGAGCGTCGACGCGGTCGTGCTCGTTGCGGCTCGCGACGAAGGCTTCGGTGAGCAGAAGCTCCGCCTGCGCCGCGACGGGGCAACGCTTCACCACGGCCCGCGCGCGACGCAGATGCGGGATCGCGTCGTCGGGTCGCGCCGCTCGGAGCGCGCAGCTCGCGTGGGCGAGCGAGACCCACGCCTGCGCGTCGGGCGCCTCGCTCACAGGCGGACGATCCCAAACGCGCAACAGGTCTTCGCAGAGCGGTACGGGGAGGTCGGTGAAGCGAGAGTGATACGCGCCGAGCCAGCGCACGCGATCGCGCAGCGCGCCGGGGAGCCCGAAGGCTGCGAGGCAGCGCTCTCCCCACGTTCCGCCGTGGAGATCGCCGCGGGCGCGGAGCCTGCGAAGCGCGCGCTCGATGGAGGCGCTGTCGTCGGCCCACGCGCGTCGCTCGGCGAGCTTGTCGGCCACCGCGGCGAGGGAGCCGTGCGCCTCGACGAGCCACGCCACGTAGTCATCCCAGCGGAAGCCGGGGCGTTGTCCGGGATCGTGTCCGTGCGCGCTCCCCGTCACGACGGCAGTATGCACGGCGAGAAACGGAGTGACGAACATGAATGCGCAGCCTGCCTTCTTCCTTGTCATCGACCTCGAAGCGACCTGTGACGACCGCGGCGCCGTGCCCAAGCACGAGATGGAGATCATCGAGATCGGCGCGGTGCTCGTCGACGCGGACACCCTCGACCCCGTCGGTGACTTTCAGACCTTCGTGAAGCCCGTGCGACACAAGGAGCTCACGCCCTTCTGCACGGAGCTCACGTCGATCACGCAGTCGCAGGTCGAGGGGGCGCCGGGCTTCCCCGAGGCGATCCTCGCGTTGAGGAGGTTCATCGACGGACGCGACGCGCTCTTCTCGTCGTGGGGCGACTACGACCGCAACCAGTTCGACCTCGACGCGCGCTACCACCGCGTGTCGCTGCCCTTCGAAGGGCGTCACTGGAACATCAAGAAGTCGTTCTCGGAGTCGCTCGGCGAATCGAAGCGCTACGGGATGTCTGGGGCTCTGGCCCGCGTGGGACTTCCGCTCGTGGGCACGCACCACCGCGGGATCGACGACGCGCGCAACATCGCGCGGCTCCTTCCGTGGGCGCTCGGGCGCGCACCCGCGGAGGTCTCGCGCGGGGCGCATCGCGCGCGGTAGTTCGTGGCGGGGTGGTGGTATCGTCGCCGTCCCCTGCCATGAGCATCCTCTTTCGCACGTCGGGCATGATGAAGGGCCCCGAGTTCTTCTTGAAGCGCGGAGGGGGCGGACTGCGCTCCGTACGCATGCCCGCCACCGTCGCCGTGATCGAGCGCCCTGACGGGCTCGTGCTCCTCGACGCGGGCTGGTCGCGGCTCACGTGCGCGTGGCCCGAGCGCGATCCGGGGCGCGCGAAGAGCTTCTTCATGGGCCTCGACGTGAAGCCCGAGGACGCCATCGCGTCGCAGCTCCTCTCGCTCGGATACGCGCCCGGTGACGTGAAGCACATCGTCACCACGCACCTCCACATCGATCACGCGGGCGGCGCGGTGGACTTCCCCTCGGCCACGGTGCACTGCTCGCAGCGCGAGTGGGAGGAGGTCCCAAAGCCGTGGCGCTCGGGCTACGACCTCCGCACGCTCGGGCTGCCCAACGTCGAGAAGCACCGCGTCGATGGCCCTGCGGCGCTCGGCTTCGCGGCCTCTCACGACCTCCTCGGTGATGGCACCGTGCTCCTCCTCGACGCGCGCGGACACACGCGCGGATCGATCGCCGTGGGCGTCAAGCTCGCCGAGGGGTGGTGCATCCACGCGGGCGACGCGACGATGTTCGTCGACGACTTTCACGACGACGCTTCGAAGCCGCCGAGCCTCTACATGCGCGCCCTCGCGTGGGACCTGTCCACGCAGCGAAGGACCTACGGCGCGCTCCTCGACGCCGAGCAGAACCACGCGGCGAGGGTGGTTCCGTCGCACGACCTCTCGGTCTTCGAAGCGCTGCCGCACCAGAAGGAAGACGCGTGGCCCTGCGCGTGGACGCGTACGAAGGGGAAGCAGCAGCAGAAGCAGCAGAAGCCGCGCAAGGCAGGGTGACGCGGGCGTTTGTGTTGGCCCGCGGCGCTCACGCGCCGTGTGTTTGTTGGCACTGGTGTCCCAGACTGCTGTGGGTGGAGCATCGGGCAGGAACCGGCGGCCGTAAGGACGCCGGGGCGTCGCGCTGAGATCGCCCCCGGCGTCGTTACCGCCGCCGGTCCTTTGACTCGATCGAGACTCGCAAACAACTGGCGGCCGTAAGGACGCCGGGGCGTCGCG
>JBPOHC010000002.1:0-1616 GCA_052035985.1 Myxococcota bacterium
GGCGGTGACGAGACCGGGAGCGATCTCAGCGCGACACCCCGGCGGCGGTGACGACGCCGGGAGCGATCTCAGCGCGACACCCCGGCGTCCTTACGGCCGCCGGTTCCTGTCGGTGCTCCACCAACAGACAGGAGTGGTAGGCCCGCGCGATCGACGGGGCGCACTCGCGCGAAGAAACGTCACGAAAAAGTTCGCACCGGCTCAAGTCACCCCTCGCGAGCGTCGTTGACCTGAGTGAACGCGACGCCGCGGACCTCTCGTCTCGGCCGGCCGTCGCGCGCAACCCACCCACACGAGGAGTCTCGACATGGCGTTTTCGTTCGTCGTCTCGGAGGTCGTGCGTCCGCTGCGCATCGATATGCAGCACGCCGTTACGCTCTCGTTCAAGATTCAGCGCAGGGCGCCCGCGAAGCTGTCCGCCGCGGCGAAGCAGGAGCTGGCCGCGCTCAAGGAGAGCACCGAGAAGCTCGACGCGGAGCTCGCGAACGAGCTCAACGCCGAGGCTGCGCCCGCTGACGCTCGCCCCCTCGCGTGGGCCGCCAAGATCGCCTGGGGGAGCTTCTTCGCCCGCCTCGACTCCGTCGCCCGCCTCGAAGACGCGACCATCCCCGAGGTGCTTCAGGCGAAGGAGGTCATGCAGGGGATCTTTCCCTCGGGCCTCAATTTCGTGAGCGGCGACCACGAGACGCTGTGGCTTCGCGGTCAGCACACGCTCGGCGCCATCGCGCGCCTCGGGCACACCGACGCCGTCGAAGCGCTCGCCGGAGACTTCATGCTCCGCGCCGTGCGCGCCCGCCACCACGCGCTCGGCGTCGCGCTCGGCCTCGCGGGGTCGATCCGTCCTGTGGGAGATGAGTCCGCCGCGCCCGCCGTCGATCGTCGCGCGCTCCTCGATGCGATCACCGCGTCGATCGCGCGCTACGCCCAGCACGTCACGGCCATCGACGTGACCGACGCCGCCGCCGTGAAGGTCGCCGAGCGAGCCCTCGAGCCGTTGGTGAAGTACCGCGCGAAGGCGAAGGCCAGCCGCGCGACGACCGACGACGGGAGCGACGGCGAAGACACGAGCGGCAAGAACGACGCGCCCGCGCAGCCCGTGACGGTCACGCGCGGCGGGGCTTCCAACGACACCGTCGACGCGAAGCGCAACGTCGCGTAGCGCGCCGAAGCCCGGGGTTCCTCCCTTTGCGCGCCCCCAGGCGCGTGACGCGCGTTCCTCCCCGTGGGGCGAACCCTGCGGCTCGCACGCGCCCGCTCGACGACGGTGAGGTATTCCCCCGCGCCGCGCGATAGGATGCGCGCGATGGATGGGCAACGCGCACTTACGCTCCTCGGCCTCGTCGTCGTCTCCGCGTCGTGCGCGAGCGATCCCGCGGTCATCACGCCCGTGGCAGACGCCGCGACGGATCGCCCTCGCACCGACGCCACGACCGACGCGCCCCGCGACGCGAGCTTCGACGCCGCGATCGACGTCGCGATCGACACACCACGCGATGCGCCCACCGACGGGCGCGTGTCGTGCTCCGACGGACGCCTCGCGTGCAACGGCGTCTGCTGCGCGGGCGGGACGAGCTGCGCGGGCGGCTTCTGCTGCGCCGAGAGCGAGCGCTGCGGCG